>NZ_JBCLNF010000008.1:0-63065 GCF_039062465.1 Collinsella sp. 1033st1_E11_1033SCRN_220408 | reverse complement strand
GGGTATCGGGTTCCCACATTCATCCGCACATGTGCGGATGAATGTGGGAGGTGTTCGGATAAAGTTGATAATCAAGGCTCGTTTCCGCGGTTCGCCCCGACCGTGTGCTTGACGTCAATCGCGGGCTGTCGGCGAATGGCACCAACGTACAGATCTGGAGCGCTAGCGGTGGTGCCCCGCAGACCTTCGAATTCGTCAACGCACGTCCCAGCGTGCCGGCGAGCGATGAAGGGCTCATTGACGAGAGCGCATGGTATGACATCATTCCGGAGTGCGCCCCGGGTATGGCGCTCGACGTGTATGGAGCCTCGAGGCGCGCCGGCGCCAATATCGATTCGTGGTATTCGAACGGCACGCTGGGCCAGGCGTTCCGTTTCGAGCGCCACGACGGCTACTACCTCGTCATCAACGCGGGTTCGGGTCTTGCGTTTAACGTGGAGAGCCCCGACGTCCTCCCTGGTGCCAACGTCGCGCAGCAGCCTGCGGATGCTTCGAAGGCCTGCAGGCTCTTCTCCCTCCGCTCGAACGGTGACGGAACGGTCTCTCTCGTCAACAAGGCGACGGGACTCGCGCTCAACGTGTCTGGAGGCTCGGCCTCCGCTGGGACCAACGTTGACGCTTGGAGGATAGATGGGACGGCCACTCAGCGCTTCAGGCTCGTGAAAAGAGACCGTCTTGTTTCTACCGGGGTCTACTCTATTACCTTTGCGACGGACTCAACCCTCGCAATCGATCTGGCAAACAGCTCTGTTGAAGACAGTGCAAAGATACTTGCCTGGCGTGCGTCGGGCAACCCAAACCAGAGGTGGTACATCGCGCCAGTTGAGGCCCAAGGTAACGATGTCTACACGATTGAGTCGGCGTGCTCTTCCAAGCGCCTCGCCGCGGTCAACGGCGGCGTTGCGCAGCGCCTTGCGGCGGATGATCCCTCGCAGTGGTGGAGAATCGTCGCGAGCTCCGGCGCTGTTTCGTTCGAGAGCGTCTCGAATCCCGGTATGCGTCTGAGTGCGAGCGTATCCTTCGACTCCGTTGTGGGGCTGAGCCAGGCGGCCGATTCGGCGTCTCAGAAGTTTGTGGTAACGCCTGCGAGCGCCATCCTGTCGTCGGGCACCTATCATGTCCGTGCTGCTTCGGCGCCCAATCTGGTGCTTGATGTCTCCAACGGCTCCAGCGCAGACCGCGCCAACGTTCTGGCGTGGACGAACAACGATGGCGGCCACCAGAAGTGGATCACTACGCGCAATGCAGATGGAACCTACACGTTCAAGAGCTGCTCGACGGGTAAGGTCCTCGACGTTGACGGCGGCGTCGCGGCGGCGGGGAGGAATGTCCAGCAGTTCACGGCAAATGGCGGAAAGGGCCAGCGTTGGAACATCGAGTATCGTGCGGGAGGATATGTGATCTCTTCCGCGCTCGATCCGTCGCTCGTTCTGACGATTACGGGTGGTCCGTCCGCGGGCGCTAACGTTTGCATTGACAAGGAGAACGGTTCTTCCGGCCAGAGGTTCACGTTTGGTAGGACCACCTATCTCCCGCCCGCCCAGCAAGCCATGGCGCTGAAGGCGCAGAGCTACCACAGCTCGACCAACTGGCTGATCCTGGTTGACATCACCCAGAACCGCGTGGGCATCTTTAACGGCAGCCTGGGCAACTGGAAGCTCCAGAACTTCTGGCTCTGCTCGTCCGGCGCGCCAAATACCCCGACCCGTGTTGGCCAGTTCACGGTTGGCAACAAGGGCTATTCGTTCGGAGAGGAACATGGCTACTCGTGTTACTACTGGACGCAGTTCTATGCGGATTACCTTTTCCATTCGGTCAAGTACTATGCAGGCACACGAAACATTATGGACGGGCGCCTCGGTATGAATATCTCTGCCGGATGTGTCCGTATGCAAATCGACCAGGCTAAGTGGATTTATGACAACATCCCGCGCGGCACTAAGGTTGTGGTTTATAGGTAAAGCTGCTGCGGTGCTTTGGGCGAAGATGTATCGAGCGCAACATGAAAAACTTGATGGCATTCATGCATGAGATGCATGAGGCGTAGGAATCGCCGCTAATTTGGAGGATTATGTTTTTGAGCCGTGAACATTTATTGGGTGCAGCGATGCGAATGACCCTCTTGGTATTCGGTGCGTATCTTGCGTTCACCCTTTTTTCTGTCCTTGGCATTGCCCCTTTCTTTGACTATGCATGTAAAGCCAGCACCCAGGTTAAATCTGTCATGGTTGTGCTTCCCATGTGCCTTTTAATTATTGGCCTTGTTTTCTTTTTTGGCAGGAAGGATAAGGCCGTTGATACTGTTAATGGAAACGCCCATTTATTGAGGGGCGTGCTATTCGTATCCCTTCTTCTGGCCCAGCTGTATCTTCAGTGGGCTTGCGGCTTTACAAACGGTTGGGATGTCGAGGTGCTTACAGCGCGAGCACGAGGCGTTGTTGATTTATCTACTTATGCTGGGTATTTGTCCCAGTATCCAAACCAGCTATTTCTCTTTGGCCTATTCACTAAGATTGCCGCATTTGCAAAGGTGATTTCCGTCAATCCGTATACGTTGCTGTCCGTGGTTAGCCTTGCTTCTGTGGATGTTTCTATCCTCTTAGTTTCCGAGGTCTGCGCGAAGCAATTCGGTGAATTGCCGGCGATTAAGTTTCAGCTGATTTCGAGTTTGTTGGTAGGGTTGAGTCCTTGGGTCATGGTCCCCTACTCAGATACCTTTGGGCTGTTGTTCGTGTCCCTTATACTATGGAGCTGGGTGTGCATACCGAAGCGCATCCCATCTGCATTTTTCATATCCTTCTTTACCCTGTTGGGATATCGAGTAAAGCCAACCGTTATATTTGTCACTCTTTCTATAGCGTTTTTTGGCTGTCTGTCGGCGATTATGAGGTCGCGTCGGAATGCTAATTCCGTTTTTTCGTCTTCATTTACTAAAGTTAGCTCTTTACTTTGCGGAATTGCAGTGGTGTGCGGTTTGCTACTCGCTGGCGTAACTTCCCACTGCGTTGCGGGAAGTTATGTGGATATCAACCCTAACGCCTCCTATGGAATGACTCATTTTCTGGCAATGGGAATTAATCCAGACGCGAGAGGGGTGTACTCGGTTGAAGAAAATGTGCTCTCATCTGGGATTGCTGATCCTAGAGAGCGAAAGGCAGCGCAAATTCAATTGTGGCGCGAGCACCTTGAAAATCTTGGGCCTACAGGACTAGCAAAGCTTTTGTTTCAAAAAAATTTGACTACTTATGCAGACGGTACTTTTGCCTGGAAAGTAGAGGGCACTTTCTTCACTTCGGTTACGGGAAAATCAACTATAGTCCGAAGCATCTATGGAATAACGATGGATCAGGAGGAGCAGCAATCTCCAGAATTTGTCAGGGGAGAACGCGGCTTCAGGCTTATTGAGCAGGCGATTTGGCTGGCAGTGCTAGTACTTGCCTGTATGAATTGTTTTAGAGCTATCAAGCATGATCAATCTTGCGAGCATAGCTCCATGCGATTTGCTGCCGTAATGGCTCTGTCTCTGCTAATGCTATCGGCATTTCTGCTGATATTTGAATGCAGGGCACGCTACCTGTTCTTGTATTCTCTATTTTATGTAGCGCTTGCGGTGGCGGAGCCTTGTCGCTCTCGAGATAAAAGCCGTGACACAATAATCTGATGAGTCGCCTGGATATCAAGCCGCTTAAAATGCATCAGTAGCCGTCGGACGCACGAACCCCGCGTCCGCAACAACACGCAACCTATGGAGCACCCATGCGCAAGCCGCCAGTCCTAGCCATCGTCATCCCCTGCTACAACGAGGAGGAGGTCCTGCCGATCACGAGCGGCCTGTTCAAGGCCGAGCTCGAGGACCTCATCGCCAAGGGCAAGGTCGACCCCGCGAGCCACGTCCTGCTCGTCAACGACGGCTCGCGCGACCGCACCTGGGAGCTCGTCGAGGGCCTGGCGGCGGACGACCCGGCGTTCCGCGGCTGCTCGCTCTCCCGCAACCGCGGCCACCAGAACGCCCTGCTCGGCGGCCTCATGGAGGCGCGCGGACATTGCGACGCCACCATCTCGATCGACTGCGACGGCCAGGACGACATCGCGACGATGGAGGCCATGGTCGACGCCTACCTCGACGGCTGCGACGTCGTCTACGGCGTCCGCTCGAGCCGCGAGACGGACACGTTCTTCAAGCGCTTCACGGCGCAGTCCTTCTACCGCCTGCTCTCCTCGATGGGCGTGGAGTGCGTCTACAACCACGCCGACTACCGCCTCCTGGGCGCCCGCGCCCTCGACGCGCTGGCGGAGTTCCGCGAGGTCAACCTGTTCCTGCGCGGCATGGTGCCGCTCGTGGGCTTCAGGAGCACGAGCGTCTACTACGAGCGCCACGAGCGCATGGCCGGCGAGTCGCACTACCCGCTCTCCAAGATGCTGGCGCTCGCGGTCAACGGCATCACGAGCCTGTCGGTCAAGCCCATCCGCCTGATCACGTGGACGGGCCTCGCCGTGGCCCTCGCGAGCCTCGTCGCTATCATCTGGGTGCTCGTCGCGCACGCGGCCGGCGCCACCGTGGCCGGCTGGGCCTCAACCACCGCCGCGGTGTGCTTCATGGGCGGCGTCCAGATGCTGTCGCTCGGCGTGATCGGCGAGTACGTCGGCAAGATCTACCTCGAGAGCAAGCACAGGCCCCGCTACGTCATCTCCGAGCGCACCTGGGAGAAGGACGAGGAGGAGTAGGGCGGATATGGCTTGACCCGTTCGCGGGGCTTCATTTCCTAGATAGTATTGGATTTTGCTATATCTCAACAGATTGCGGACGACGTGAGTAAGAATTTAGCAACAAGAGAACGCTACTATTTCGTTGATGTTTTGAATATTGTGTCGAGCTTTGCGGTAGTTGCCCTTCATGTATCACTAGGAGTGTTTTCGCCGAGTATGGATGCCTCTTGGGTAAAGTCCGTTGCTTTCCAAGCGGCAGCAATTTTTGCCGTTCCGGTTTTCTTTATGATCAGTGGTATGAATCTGCTTGGCTATCGCGAGCGGTATTCGACGACTCATTTCTTTTTGAATCGGTTTAGAAGAGTTGGCGTCTCTCTTCTGGCGGGTAGTCTTCTCTTTTATTTCTTGTACTCCACATTCCCGGCTTACTTTTATTCTGCTAATTTGATTGCGTCGTCAAGCGGGGCAATCGATTTTGTCATTCGTCTGCTTGGTAACAGGATTAATGATACTTACTGGTTTCTATATTCCATTCTGTATCTGTATCTTGTTACTCCGCTCTTTTCGCTGGCGATTAATGACAAACGTCTTATGCGTTATCTAATTTGCCTCTCATGTTATGCAAGTGTAATCGTCCCCCTTTGCAAGACATTTCTTCCAATTGATGATTTAGGCATCAATCAGTTGTTTTCGTTGACGCGGTTCAATTCGATTTGCGCTTTCTACTACCTATTGGGTGGATACATCGGAAGATATAGAACGTTTTTGGACGACATTTCGGCCCCGCTGTGTGCAGCGGGTTATTTTGTTTGCACGTGCGCAATGATAATTTGGGGCCTGACCTCAAATGGGTATTTCAGCGGATGTGTAGCTGAAGGGTATAATTCCTATCCAATTAGCATTTCATCGCCGTTATGCGTTGCGCAATCATTGTTTCTCTTGCATCTATTAAAAAAAGAAGAGATCAAGTTACGAGCTTTGCCGGTAGAAGTGCAATCAGTCATTAAAAAGCTATCAGGCGCCGCACTTTATGTTTACCTGATTCATATTCTTCTGGTCAATCTGCAACCGGTCGGAAAGATGACTCTTGTTCATCGGATAATCAATCATTCTCCTGGAATTAAGCTCATTCTTGTGTATCTGATTTCGGTTGCGATTGGAGTATTCGTTCTAGATATGCGAAGACGCATGTTCGCGGTGAAGATTAAGCGATGTGACACCCAGAATCAATCTAACGAATAGTGGAGCGGACGGAAAGCGCCTCTGCGGCTGTTTTGTACACGGCAGTGAACGAATCGTTTTGCAAGTTGTGCCATCTCCTGAGTTTCTGGCGAGCGTGATGCTTTCTTGCCGCTTGTGTACTCCTATAGTTTATCGTGGACGGTTGGCAGATGCGTCAGGGCCTGGTCATGGACTATAAAATGGCGGGTCGTTAAATAAAAGGAGCAGCGTTATGCCGCAATTTTCAGTTGTGATTCCGGCCTACAACAACGCGGAATACCTTCCGGGTTGTCTTGATAGCCTGAAGGCCCAGTCGTTCGCTGACTGGGAGGCGATTGTTGTCATTGATGCCAGTCCGGATAACTGCAAGGAGATTGCCGAGCGCTATGCAGCGGAAGACGAACGCTTCGTTGTCCTGGCAAAGACCGTGAATGGTGGCGCCCATCTTGCGAGGCGAGATGGTGTTGCCGCTGCTAGCGGTGACTTTATTACGTTCCTGGATGCCGATGACGAGCTCGATCCTGATACCCTCCGGCTCTTGTCGGCGGTCCTTCCGTCAGAAGAACGTCAAATTGTCCACTTTGGTCTTAAGTGTGTGGGCGAGGATGTCGACGAAGGACGCGCACGTTCATTTGAGGCCTGGGCCAATTCAGGCTTTGGGCAGCTTGATAGGGACGAGCTTCTTTCGGCCATTTTCCAGACCCCTCCTCACAAAGGCGGTAAAGACTGGAACGTTGATCACAGACTGGTTGGCGCTTCCTTTGCTAAAGCGGCTTTCGAGAGGATGACATCCGAGCGTCTCTCTCGCGCAGAGGATGGTTACGAGGCATTCGTGCTCGCCAGTCTTTCGACGGGCGAGGTTTCGCATGACGAAATTACCGGTTATCTCTATCACATTGGCAGGGGAGTTACGAGCGACCGCGAGCTGACGTCTGACCGCTTCATTACTGAGACGCGTGACCTTCTCGATTGCTCCAGGGCGGCGGAAGATATCTCTGCTTCTCTTGGTGACGAGAAGGTTCTGGCTGCTGCGCGTGCTTTCAACGACCGACTTGTCGAGTCCGCTGCAAACGAGTGGTTCGAGCGCGTCCCTCTTGCGGAAAAGGAAAAGGCCTTTTCCGCATTCGTGGATCTTGCTGGTCGGGAGGAGGCTGCTACGAATCTTATGCGCTTCGCGAGGGACCTGTCGTATTCTGCGCTCTCTAAGGGCGAGCCTTATTCGGAGACCTCTCTCTATGCGAAGTGGAAGGCTCGTGCTGAGGAACTTATGCGTGACTGTGAGGAGCCGACGCACATGTATCTGAAGTACAGGAAGTCGGCAGCGGAGCATATCGAGGAGATTAAGGTGCGTTCAAGGAATTCGAAGTACGGGGCGTCGCCGGTCCGTATTTTTGTTTCGACCCACAAGGATGTCGATTTGTTCGACAGCACGATCTTCCAGCCGGTCCAGGTCGGTTGCGCCAATGCCGCCTATAAGTTCCCCTGGGCCTTCCACGATGATGAAGGGGACAATATCTCTGACCAGAACCCGATGTATTGCGAACTTACGACGCAGTATTGGGCTTGGAAGAATGTCGATGCCGAGTATTACGGTTTCTGTCACTACCGTCGCTACTTCGATTTTTCCGATGTGAGTCACAAGGAGAACGCCTGGGGCATGGTCCTTGACGGCTACATTAACGGCCAGACCCAGAAGCGCTACGGGCTCGATGACAAGACTATTCTCAAGGCGATCGAAGGCTATGACGTCATCACGACGGAAAGCAAGGACCTGAGCAAGTTCCCGGGTCCGGATCATACGCCCCTTGCACAATATGAGGCTGCGCCCCTCCTTCATGTGGAAGACCTACACCGCGTCATTGCCATTTTGAATGAGATGCACCCGGATTATGCCGAGGATGCTGAGGCGTTCCTTCTGGGCAAGTGCTCCCGTTTCTGCAACATGTTCATCATGCGCAAGAAGGTCTTCCAGGATTATTGCGCCTGGCTCTTTCCGATCCTCGAGCGCTTTGTCGAGGCGACCGACTTCTCCCTCTATAGTGTTGAGGCGATTAGGACCCCTGGCCATCTTGCCGAGCGCCTTTTCAACATTTACCTCCTCCACCAGGAGAGGACCGGCGCCAACCTGCGCGTCAAGGAGCTTCAGAGCGTTCAGTTCGAGCATCCCGAGAGGAGTAGGCTCGAGCTGTCTGTTCCGTATGAGGAGGCGTCCGACAGGAAGATCGTGCCCGTCGTATTCGCAGCGGACGATGGCTATGTGCCCATGGTGACCACCACCATTAGGTCGATGCTGGACAATGCAGATCCGACACGCTTCTATGATGTCGTTGTCCTGACGAGCAACATTACCGGCGAGCATCAGGAGCTCATGCGCGATTGCCTCATTGGCGAGAGCGATAATGTCATGCTTCGTTTTCACGATGTCTCTTCCGTGATGAACGAGTTTGACCTCGCGACCAATAACGCTCACATTGGCATTGAGACGTACTACAGGTTCATCATCCAGCACGTTATGCCCGAGTATAAGAAAGTCCTGTATCTTGACTCCGACCTCGTGATCGAGGGCGACGTCGCGAAGCTGTACGATATCGAGCTTGGCGACAACCTGCTCGCTGCGACGCGCGACGTTGACTACCTGGGCAATCTGAATATGAATGACGGCTGGCGTCTCGAGTACACGAAGACCAAGCTTGGGATGAAGGATCCCTATGCCTATTTCCAGGCCGGAGTGCTCCTGCTGAACATTGCGGAGATGCGAAAGGCGTATTCGACGAGGCAGTGGCTGGAGTTCGCAAGCGTCCGGGACTTCATCTTCGATGACCAGGATGTTCTCAATGCGCACTGTCAGGGCCGTGTTGTCTACCTCGACCAGGCGTGGAACGTTATGCATGACTGCGGAAACCGCGTTGCGAATGTCTACCCGTTTGCTCCCGCATATGCGTACAAGGAATACATGTCCGCTCGCCAGCACCCGCTCATTCGCCACTATGCTGGGTGCGATAAGCCCTGGAACCTCCCTGGCTGCGATTGGGGGCAGCACTACTGGAAGTATGCTCGCGAGACTCCGTTCTACGAGGACCTCATTGCGTTGCTTTGCAACACCAGGCCCAAGAAGAACAGGATGCCCGCTCCTGCACTGGGCGAAAACAACCCGATTCGCAAGATAGTCGACCCTCTTATGCCGCTTGGCTCGAGGCGTCGCGAGGTCGCAAAGAAAATCGGACGAACGCTTCGCGGCAGGGAATAATAGCTTATGGACAAGCCATCAGTGACCGTTCTGGTCCCGGTCTATAACGTCGAGAAGTATCTCGAGCACTGTCTTAACAGCTTGGCCGCCCAGACATACGAGAGCATTAGCTTCGTCTGTATAAACGACGGTTCGACGGATGCGTCGCCCCAGATTCTCGCTAACTATTCTCGTGCCGATTCGCGGTTCAAGGTTATTTCGAAAGAGAACAGCGGCTACGGCGCGTCTATGAACATCGGTCTCGACATGTGCGAGTCGGACTATGTCGGCATCGTCGAGCCCGACGATTTTGCCGATTCGCACATGTTCGAGCGCCTAGTGGCGCTCGCTGAGAACACCGGTGCGGACATGGTGAAGAGCAACTACTACGAGCACCATACGGGAGACGATCCCCAGAGCGACTGCCTTGTCGAGAACCTCGGTCAGGGCCTGCCCTTTGGAGAACCCTATTCGGTCGCTGATGACAGGCGCGTTCTCTGGAGCGCCGCTTCCATCTGGAGTGGGCTCTATAGGCGTGCCTTCCTAGTGGAGGAAGGCATCAGATTTCTCGAAACCCCGGGGGCGTCGTTTCAGGACACCTCGTTTAACCTCAAGGCGCTTATGGCGGCGAAGAAGGTAGCCCTTGCAAGCCAGGGCTACCTTCACTACCGCATCGATAACTCCGGCTCGTCGGTTAAGTCCCCGTCCAAGGTCTTTCCCATTTGCGAGGAATACGCCGAGGTTTGGCGCTTTTTGCGCCCCGAGGGAACTGAGCGCTACGACTCATTTGCCACCGCCATCGCAAACATACAGTTTAAGGGCTACTGCTGGAACCAATGGCGTCTCGCGCGAAGGTATTGCGAGCAGTTCTTCGATAGGTTTCTTGACGAGTTTAGGCAGCTTGAGGCCAGGGGGCTTCTCGACAAGGCGTGTTGGTCTGACTATGACTGGAACGATTTGACTCAGCTTCTCGAGGAGCCGGATGCCTTTTTTGCCCGCGTGTGCGGCGCTCGGGGCATTAGGAAGACCGTGATCGTATTCGCGGGCCTGGCGACCTCCGACGCGGAGCTTCGCGCATTTGTCGCGACGGTGGACGACGATGAGGAAATCGCTGTCTATGCGCCCGGCAACCAGAGCCTTGTTGAGTCTGTTCGCCAGCTGGAGAAGGAGGACCTCCGAGTTCGCCTGCTGCCGGAGGTGTCGGGAAGCGGTTTGATGGAGCTCAGCTCCATGAGGGGCGACGTGATCCGCGTTGCCACGCTGGAGGGGACAAAACGCTCTCGCTGCCTTGCGGGCTTGTTCCGGCGCGATCGCGCCTAGTTGGAGGCACGGTTTGAGAGGCGAGGTGGGACGGCCGTGGTGAGCACGTCTTACGAAAAGAACGGGATGGGGCGACGCCGCTCGTCGAGCGATGACGGCGCGGGCGACTTCCCAGGTGTCGGCGTAAGCCTCCTTTGTCGTGTACTGCTCAATATGGGCGTCCTCTTGCTTTCGTACGGGACCTTTCTGCGCGTTCACTATTCGGGCGATACGTATGCCGTATACGCCAGGGACGACTCTCTGGTTAATATCAGGAACGGTCGTCCGCTAGGCTTCCTGTTTGCGAAGGGCGCATATCTCCTGGACATTCAGAAGGCGGCCGTTCAGCCGCTAATGACGGTTTTGTTCCTGCTGCTTATATCGACGTGCGTGGCGGTTGTCGCCGGGCGTCTCATTTCAGGCGGCGATAGCAGCGCAGACTGTGCGAGGGCGAGCCGCTTTAAGGTGCTACTTGCGGACCTCGCCCTTCTCATCCTCTTCGTAAACGGATTCTTCCTGGACTGGATGAGGTTTCCCGAGTGCTACGTAATGATTTACGGCCCGGCACTGTTTTTTGTGTTTTGCGCCTTGTATGTGACGGCGACGATCCTTGCGGACGAACGTGCCTGCGATGCAAGGAAAAAGGCGCTTAGATGGCTTGTGGTCGTGATTTGCCTCCTGCTTTCTTCCTGGTGCTACCAGGTTGCCCTTTTCATATACCTCCAGCTTGCGATCGGCGTCTCTCTCTCCGAGTCCACGAGAAGATTTGAACACGCTGCTCGCACTGCGGTTTGCAGTGCCTTTGCGGTGCTTGCCGCGGGCCTGTTGAGCATGATTGGGGCAAAGGCGGTCTATGCGTTGTTCGTTGCGCGTGGGATGGTTGACCCCTCCCTTCCCGTGCGGGAGAGCGCTCTGAGCCTAGAGATGATTGCCGGGAATGTCCTGTTTGTCTTGGAAAACCTGAGCCATGTGTTCGTCGGAGGCATGGACTCCAATTTGCCCTATCTGCTCCTGTTTACGACGACGGCGCCTTTGGCTGGGGCTCTACTCCTGACGGTGCGTTCGAACGGTGGTCAGCCTCTCAGGATGCTCCTGTCCCTTCTGGCTATTGCGGCAATGCTGTCCATGATGTTTGCGGTGCAGATCATCTCTGCAAATCACGATATGTCTGCAAGGACGCTCCTTGGGTGTTTTGGGGCAAGTTCTGGACTCTTGCTCATGTCAATTTGTGCGAAGTGGCCAGAGCCGTCCAAGCCGGCGCAGGCGCTCAATGTTGCCGTCATTACAGTTGTCCTGATTGCGGGAATTGTTGTTTGCAGAATCGGCACATGCGTCGAGCTTCAGATAAACGAACAGGAACGTTGGTATGCCGAGATGGTTGAGACCGCCATTCGCGACTACGAAAATGAGACGGGGTGCGTTGTCACAACTATCTCGAGGACATCGGATTCCTCGCCGAGCATGGGTCGAGATCCGGTTAATGCCCCGTTGTTCCGCGACAGGGCATGGAGCATCGCGACATATTGGACAACAACCAATATGATTAACGAATACGAGGGTACGGCCTATGCTAACGAGGAGATGAGCGCCGAGGACAAGGAGCGGCTTTTCGGAAACGTGAACTATGACTCCTTCGATCCCGTCGCTGAGATGGCTTTCGAGGGGGACAAACTCTACCTTCTCGTCTATTAGGGCCGTTCCGTGTGCCCGCCCGTGATCTTGTTTGGGGGGGGGTGAGCGCGCCGAGGATTCCTGTCGGATTTTCGGTATCAAGGATGCACGTTTCGTTTCTCATCTCGTATGAAGTACGAGATGAGAGTCCCTAGCTGGAGGATAACTGTGTTTAGCGGTCTAAAAGAGCGTACGAAGCAAGGCGTTCAGCATCTGCTCTCTACGGCGATCGACCCCGTCTCTGCGAAGCTTGACTCTCTCGAGGAGACACGGGACTCTCTTCGTCTTGAGGGCAGGCTTGCCTGGCTTGAGTCCGAGACGGGGCGGGCCCGTCGCGCGGCGCTGTTGAGCTGTGAGCTTCAGGGTTTCGAGCGCAGCCTGAGGGGCTGCTCCGGGAAGAGGATTCTCGTTGCCGGCTGGTATGGCGCCGACAACCTGGGTGACGAACTTATGATGCGCTCCGTCCTCGAGCGCCTGCCCGAGGAGGCGCTGTGCCGGACAGCCGTCCTCCTGTGGGACAACCCGACGTACGACAGGCTCAATGTCGATGCCCGCGTTCATCCGATCCATTACCCCGCGACGACGAGGGAGCTTGACTCCATCGTCGACTACTTCGATGCCGTCATCTGGGGCGGCGGTGCCATTCTCGATGACGGTCAGTTTAACGATGACGTGAACAACTTCAATACCAGCAACCTGTTTATCAGGATCAACGAGCTCATGATCGCGCGTGGCAAGGATGTCTACTGCCTTGGCTTGAGCACGAACGAAGAGATCTCCGATAAGGCATACATCGAGCATCTCCGCCGCGTAGTTGCTGGCTCGCGCCATTTCTCGCTGAGAGACCCTCGTTCAAAGGAGATCCTGGTGGAGAGGGGCATTTCTTCGGATCAGCTGACCGAATGCGATGACCTTGTGTTTGCGCTCAGGGAGCTGGGGGACGGCGCTCGCGCAATCAACGATAAGGTGCTTACGCTTGGTTTTGTATTTCTTCATACCTGGGACCTGCTGGACACGTACGCCAATGTGGTTAAGGCGTGCGTAGAGGAGGCGAGCGCCTGTGCGGAGGGAAGGGACGTCTGCGCCCTTCTCATCCCCTTCATGAACGACGGCCACTATGACGAGAACATGAACGAGGCTCTCAGGGAGAGACTCGCTGCGGTTGGGGTCGAGGTTGAGCTCGCGGGCTATTCTCCCAAGGTGGTCGAATCCCCAATCCTGCGTTGCGACGCGCTCGTCAGCTACAAGTATCACTCCGCGCTGATCGCATGTTGCTACGGCATCCCGTGCCTGTTGGTATCGAGGGACGAGCATCCTCACTACGCAAATAAGATGCATCATCTCGCAGATCTCGCTGGTGTTGGAGAGATGTGCGTCGGGTCTGGTGAGTTCGAGGAAAGTCCGGCAGAGCTGGCAAAGAGGCTGTTTATGGATCCCGCCGTGCCGAGGATCGATCCCTTGCTCTGCGAGGGTGCCGACCGTGATCTGACCGGGGTCTGCTCGGGCCTCTAATTCGCGCAGCGATAATTGATCGATTTGACGCCGAAGACGGGACGCTTGTCCCGTTTTCGCATTTATCGGGCCGCCCGTCGAATGCGTGGGGTAATTGATGTCAGCTTGAGACACAATTCAGATAGAGGCGTGTATTCAGAAAACTGTCAGCGTGCTGAGGAAAGAAGGGGACCATGCGAGTAAGAAACGTGGTCAAGACCGGCCTGCTGGCCATTTGTTCGATCAGCCTGCTCCTGTGCTCTCCTAGCGTGGCGCTTGCGGATTCTGACGATGGCGAGAGGCTGACAAGCCCCGCCGCTGAGGCGGATGCGGTGCCCGCCGATGACGTTGGCGAGATTGAGGGTCGTGCGAACGGCAGCTCCTCTGGGCGCGTCTCGTCTGTGACGGGCGTGAAGATTGGCACGGGCTTCCATGCGAGAAAACAGATCTACGTCGACCAGAACGCCGTCTACGAGGATGCGCTTGATGCAATTACGTATTGGCGTAAGGAGGCGTATTACAACTCTGATGTGAAGCTCCTTTATAACGATTATCTTGTGACCATTCCCGAATACCTCAACTATGTGGGAATCAGCAGGGACGAGTACTTCTCGCCCAAGTGGTCGAATACTCTCGAGAGGATTGCGCTCCAGCGCGCTGTCGAGGCGGGAGATGACAACTTGGGCAATCGCCGCCCGGACGGATCGTACTGGCACACGGCAACGTACAACGGCGTTGGCTCTGAGGGCGAGATGCTCCAGTGGGGTGCCGGCAACATCTGCCAGGCCATCGATTACTGGGGTGCCGAGAAGGCGCAGTGGATTAAGTTTACGAATGGAGAGTCCAATTACGGCGAGTACAGCAATTACCTGATGCTGATCACCCCCGAGATTCGCTCTTACGGCTTCGCTCAGGCACCCGCGACGCGTTTTGACTACGTCTTCACGTGCGAGTACTCAACGAATGTATTCAGTGATCAGAGTCCGACGCGAATCGAAGGTCCCAACAATACGTTCGATGCCACCCTTAATCTCGCGTGGCTGGATAGCGACTTTGTCACTAACGTCCCGGAAGATGGCCTCTTGGTGGGCAGGCCGCTTTTGTATGTGATTGTCCCCGAGTATTCCGGCGGAGAATATAACCTGGTCGGCACGCTTGGGGTCGACTCTCCGAGTCTTGTGTCCGTTGAAAATGACTTCCTCGTTCCTCATGCTGCCGGTACGGTTACCGTGTGTCTGACGGACGATGCCGGTAACAGCATTCCGGGCGTGTATGAGGTCCGCTTCTTCTCCGACGTTCCGTCCACGGTGGACCACGCCGACGACATCAATTGGATGGGCGAGACCGGGATTTCCACCGGCTTCGACAACGGCGACGGCACCTTCGCCTTCCAGCCCTACGCCTCGGTCGCCCGCTGCGACATGGCCGCGTTCCTGTACCGCGTCGCGGGGTCGCCCGCCTACGAGGCCCCCGCGTCCTCGCCCTTCTCCGACGTCACCCCGGACACCCCGCACTACCGCGAGATCTGCTGGCTCGCCGAGAGCGGCGTCTCCCGCGGCTTCGGCGACGGCACCTTCCGCCCCTACGCCACGGTGGTCAGGCAGGACATGGCCGCGTTCCTGCGCAGGCTGAGCTCCCGGGCGGGCCACGACGTCTCGTCCGTGGGCGGGAGCCCCTTCTCCGACGTCCGCGACGGCGACGAGGCAAACCACGCCTCCGACGTCTGCTGGCTCGCCGCCAACGGCGTGTCCGCCGGCTTCCCGGACGGCACCTTCGGCGGAATGCGCAACGTCGCCCGCTGCGACATGGCCGCGTTCCTGCGCAGGATGAGCGACAAGGGCCTGGTATAGGGCGAGGTGGCATAGGCTCCAATGGCGCGCGGGGAGTGTCGGGTATCCGGTGCCCCCGCGCGTCTTTAGATGGGAGGTTATGAACGGCTCGCTGTCGCTTGCTACGCGCTTGGTGAGGGCGTTGCGATGTGCCTTGCGATGGAGCTACCCCTTGGAATCGGTGCGGGTTAGTTTCAGTGCTAATTTCAAGCGCCGCTTGTCGAATATATGGGTAGTTCGCCTGTGACATGGAGCACAATCGGTGTGAACAGGGCTATTCAGGAAGCGTTCAGCCTTTCGTGGCAGTGTGGGAATCCTGGCCCCGAGGAGCCATATGGTGCGGCTTGTTCCATTGTAGGTACATCGAAGAAAGAGGGGTCTATGCGAGTAAGGAATTTAGCTAAAGCGGGCCTGTTGGCAGCTTGTTCGATTAGCCTGTTACTGTGCTCTCCTCGTATAGCGCTTGCCGAGAGTATCAACGGGGAGGAGCTGTTTAGCGCACCAGTTGAGGCCGACCCGAACGCGACGGCCGACGATGCGGAAGTAGTCTCTGATCGTGACGGCGCCCGCTCCGTTTCGCGACCCTCCTCAATAACTGGCGTGGAAATCGGCAGGGCCTTCCATGTGACGGCGCAGGCCAGCGTCAATCAGAACGCCGTCTATGCAAATGCTCTCGACGCCGTGATTCGCTGGCGAAGGGACGCCTATAACGACTCCAGCGTGAAGCTTGAGTACAACGGTAGCTACGTGACGGTCAGGCAGTACCTCAGCAATGCGGGGATTAGCGTTAGCGAGTACCTTTCGCCCAAATGGTCGAATGCGCTCGAGAGGATAGCTCTGCAGCGTTCGATTGAGGCGTATGACTACAATTTGGGTCACATGCGTCCGGATGGAACGTCCTGCTTTACGGCAACCTACAACGGCATTTCTGCTAATGGCGAGGTTCTGGCGTGGGGAGAGAGCAACATCTCTGAGGCAATTGACGATTGGGCGAGCGAGAAGTCAGAATGGATTAAACATACGGCTGGGCAGAATAGCGGCGAATATGGTCACTATCAGGCTCTAATTGATCCGACGTTTCGATCTTATGGCTTTGCCCAGGCGCCGGCATTGTATCCTTATGGCAGCGTATTTGCCGGCGAGGCTTCAGCGGAAGTGTATGACGACCAGAGCCCGACTCGCATCCAAGGTGATAATCTGACTTTCGACGCCACGCTGTTCTTTGAGATGTTGGGCGCCCAGTTCTTCCATAATGTGAAACCCACCGGTCTCGTGGTTGGTCAGACGCTTGATTATAAGCTGGAATCCAACTATTGCGACTGGCGTTATGACCTTGTTGGCACTCTGACAAGTGCTGACAACAGCATCGTATCCGTCGAAGGAGGGCGGCGTCTCGTGCCTCACGCGGCGGGCACTACTGATCTATACCTTACTGATGACGCGGGTAACAAACGGATTGTATACATCTCCGTTTGTTACTTCAGCGATGTGGCGTCTTCGGTGGATCATGCGAACGACATCAATTGGATGGCGTCGCAGGGCATCACGACCGGCTTCGACAACGGCGACGGCACCTTCGCCTTCCAGCCCTACGCCTCGGTCGCCCGCTGCGACATGGCCGCGTTCCTGTACCGCGTCGCGGGGTCGCCCGCCTACGAGGCCCCCGCGTCCTCGCCCTTCTCCGACGTCACCCCGGACACCCCGCACTACCGCGAGATCTGCTGGCTCGCCGAGAGCGGCGTCTCCCGCGGCTTCGGCGACGGCACCTTCCGCCCCTACGCCACGGTGGTCAGGCAGGACATGGCCGCGTTCCTGCGCAGGCTGAGCTCCCGGGCGGGCCACGACGTCTCGTCCGTGGGCGGGAGCCCCTTCTCCGACGTCCGCGACGGCGACGAGGCAAACCACGCCTCCGACGTCTGCTGGCTCGCCGCCAACGGCGTGTCCGCCGGCTTCCCGGACGGCACCTTCGGCGGAATGCGCAACGTCGCCCGCTGCGACATGGCCGCGTTCCTGCGCAGGATGAGCGACAAGGGCCTGGTATAGGACGGGTAGGGTTCGGCAACTGGCGAGTTTGGGGGCGTCGGGTTTCCGGCGCCCCCTCTTCGTTTGAGATTGTGCAGGGATGGTTACTCGGGGTCAGTGGACCCGTCGATGAGTTGCCGACTTCACTCGCTAGCGCTTCCCATCCCTGTCATAGAGGCTCTCCACGACGTTGACGATGGCGAGTGAGATGCGCGAGGGCATGTAGGGGCACCCCTGCCGGGCTTCAGGACGGACATGACGGCTTCCTCCATGGTGCCGGTGCCCGATGCGGTGAGGAAGACGCAACGGCTGTCCTCGGGGACGTTGAGGAGCCCAAGCGTCAGATGCTCGTTTTCGAGCATGACCTGCGAGAACCCGGCATTGTTTCGTTGTGGGCGGCGGATTCCAATTGCGCCCCTTGGCGCCCTTTCGACATTGGTGCCGAGAAGTCGGGCTTCTCGCGCGAAAGCTTTCATCGGCCACGCCATTATGTTGTTGCTGGGATAATCTGGACAGGAACGGTCTGGACGGTCGATCGGGGAGCAGTCTCATTGGGGTCTCGGCAGAGAGAATACGGGCTAGACATCGCTCGTCTTGCAAGCATGTTCATGGTTGTCCTCCTGCACAATCTTGGTCGGGGGGGTACTGGATTGGTCGCTGGCGACGCGCGGTGAGCTAATCTATGCCTGCCTCAATAATGCGGCGTCAGTCGCCGTTAACGTTTTCGCGATCATCAGTGGATACCTTGCCGTTGGAAGGAAGACAAATTGGCGAAAAGTTCTCGGCCTCTGGGAGACCGCCGTCTTTTGGTCGGTTTCTACGGCTTTGGTTGGGCTGCTTGGTGGCGCCGAGCCCGGACCGTGGCTATATCGTGCTTTCTTCCCTGTGCTGACCTCGAGATATTGGTACCTGAGCTCCTATCTCGTTATGCAACTACTGCTGCCCTTCGTTTGCGAGGGCATCGAGCGATTGGAGTCGCGCCGGATTGGGCGCCTGTCCGTTCTTCTCGTGATCGCGTGTAGCGTTCTCGGGTCTATTCGCTATGACAACAGGGCGGGCATCGGAATTAACGACGGCTATTCCGTTATGTGGCTGATCGCTCTTTGGATTTTGGGTGCTGCCATCAAGTTGAACCTGGACAAGATCAACGCCGCGCTCCGTAGCCCTGTCCTCGTTGGCGCTGTTCTCGTTATTCCCGTTGTGCTGACGTTTCTCGAGGTAAAGGGTCTTGCTGTTGGCATCGAGCCACATGGGTGGATTGCATATGTGTCCCCTCTCCTGGTGGTGGATGCGATCTGCGTCTTTCTCCTTTGCCAGAGGATTGCCGGGTTGCCCAAGCCGGTGGAGCGAGTGCTTGTCGTTCTCTCGGGCTCTGCCTTTGGCGTCTACCTTATCGATACCAGTAGCTGGTTTTATGATATCTGGCTTGTCGGCCGCTTTGCGTGGATTGGCGAGCTGCCTCTGGTCATGGGCCTTCCGATGCTGCTTGGCATGACGTTGCTTATGTTTGTGGGCTTCCTGCTGCTCGAGACCGCACGAAGGAAGCTCCTCGCTATGGTTAAGGCCCTGGCTAAGGCTTAAACTTAGCTAAGTTCCTTCATTAATTCTCGCGCGAGTCTTTGGAGTGACAATGGTTAGAAGAGCCCGCTCGGTCGCGTTGGCGCTGCTCGTTGCGCTGGCGGTATCGTTTGTGCCGGCGACCTTGGCCCATGCCCAGGATATGAGCCGCATCGTGTACGTGTCTCGTACGGGCTCCAAGTATCACTACGTTAGCAACTGTTCGGGGATGAAGAACCCCACCTCCATGACGCTCCAGGAGGCTATCAATAAGGGCAAGACCCCATGCTCAAATTGCGTGCACGAAAGCGGCGGGTCCACCGGTGGCGGCTCGAGCAGCGGCGGTACTTCTGGCGGGGGCAGCTCGTCTGGCTCCGGCGGCACCCCTTCTGTTCCCAAGCCGCAGCCTATTAGCCCCTTTACGGATGTCTATGCCGACACGGGCCACAGCGACGACGTCGCGTGGCTCTACTCGACCGGCGTAACCACCGGTTGGCCCGTTGCTGGCGGCATTGAGTTTCGTCCCTATGAAACGGTGAAGCGTTGCGACATGGCGGCCTTTCTCTACAGGCTTGCGGGCTCTCCCGAGTTTGAGCCCACGGAGCAGGATAGGGCCCGTTTCTCTGACGTTGACGAGAACTTCTATCATGCCAAGGAGATCTGGTGGCTTGCCTCGGTGGGCATCTCGACCGGCTTTAGCGACGGCACCTTTCGTGGTATGGACACGGTTGCCCGCTGCGACATGGCCGCGTTCCTCAAGCGCCTCGCGCTCTATATGGGTGGCGATGTGAACGGCATGGCCGTCAACCCGTTTAGGGACGTCAACACCTCAACGTATCACCGTGACGACATCCTCTGGATGGTGTCGTCCGAGATCAGTACCGGTTGGATTAATGGTGATGGATCTCGCGAGTATCGCCCGATGAGTTCGGTGACCCGTTGTGATATGGCGGCGTTCCTGCGTCGTCTCAAGAACTGGTGTGACCGTAGTAGCCATGCCCACGATTGGGTGGCCCAGGCCAAGACCGTGCACCACGATGCGGCGACGCATGAGGAGTGGGTTGAGTCAACGGTTCAGGAGCGCTCCATTTGCGGTGGCTGCGGGGAAGATATTACGGGAATCGAGCGAGAGCACATCGATGCTTCTCTTTTGAGCGGTGGCGATTGCGGCTCGTGGAACTCGGAGTATGTCACTGTTGAGGGTCATTACGTGACCGTCGTAGATGCCGAGGCGTGGGACGAAGAAGTTCCCAACGGCTATAGGTGCTCTACCTGCGGTGCCACGATTGGCCAGGCAGCATAAGGTGGCAGAGACCTTCGAGCCCCACAACATCATCGTCACGGGCGGCTGCGGCTTCATCGGCAGCAACTTCGTGCACTACGTGGTGAACAACCACCCGGACGTGCACGTGACCGTGCTCGACAAGCTCACCTACGCGGGCAACCCCGAGAACATCGCGGGACTGCCGGCCGACCGCGTCGAGCTCGTCGTGGGCGACATCTGCGACGCGGCCCTGCTCGACGAGCTCGTGCCCGGGCACGACGCCATCGTCCACTACGCGGCGGAGTCCCACAACGACAACTCCATCGCGGACCCGGAGCCGTTCCTGCGCACCAACGTCGAGGGCACCTTCCGCCTGCTGGAGGCCGTGAGGAGGTACGGCGTCCGCTACCACCACGTGAGCACCGACGAGGTCTACGGCGACCTCGCGCTCGACGACCCGGCGCGCTTCACCGAGGAGACCCCGTACCACCCGAGCAGCCCGTACTCCTCCACCAAGGCGAGCTCCGACATGCTCGTCCGAGCCTGGACCCGCACCTACGGCCTGCGCACGACCATCTCCAACTGCTCGAACAACTACGGCCCCTACCAGCACGTGGAGAAGTTCATCCCCCGCCAGATCACCAACGTCATCGACGGCGAGCGCCCGAAGCTCTACGGCGGGGGCGAGAACGTTCGCGACTGGATCCACACCGAGGACCACTCCTCCGCCGTGTGGGACATCCTCACGAAGGGCCGCGTGGGGGAGACCTACCTCATCGGCGCGGGCGCCGAGCAGAACAACATCACGGTCCTGCGCATGATCCTCGAGGCCATGGGCAAGGACCCGGACGACTTCGACTGGGTGCGCGACCGCCCCGGTCACGACCACCGCTACGCCATCGACTCGACCAAGCTGCGGCGCGAGCTCGGCTGGGAGCCCAGGCACACGGACTTCGCCGAGGGCCTGCGCCAGACGATCGCTTGGTACGTGGCCAACGAGGCCTGGTGGCGTCCCGCGAAGGCGGCCACCGAGGCCAGGTATGCGAAACGGGGGCAGTAGGGGCTGGTGCCGATTCGCTTCCATTCAGGAGCTGCTAACGGAAGCGAATCGCATTTCACTTCCGTTAGCGAGGGCGTAAGGGAAGCGAATTAGCGCTTGGCGGCGTAGACGCCCCCCGGCGCGCTCGTCCCCGCTACCACACCGACATCGGGCGCGCTTGCGCTGCGGCGCAGATGGTGAGGCGGCCGTCCGCCGTGCGGGCTTCCGTGAAGGTAGAGTTCGCGGCCTTCGCGCCAACGGCGGCAGCAAGCGTGCGGACGGCGACGCTCGGGCGGTTGTTCTCCTCCGAGAGATGCATGGCAACGACGGTCTCCGTGTCCGGCCCGACGAGCTCGCGCAGCGCCGCCGCGGCCTGGTCGTTCGAGAGGTGGCCGTGGTCTCCCGCGACGCGCTGCTTGAGAAAGCCCGGGTAGGGGCCGGTTGCGAGCATGCGCGCGTCATGGTTGCTCTCGAGCGCAAGAACTCGCACGCCGGAGAGCAGCTCGAGCGCGCGATCTCCCAGCATGCCGGTGTCCGTGCAGAAGCCGAGGGAATCCGCGTCCTCGCCCGCGCCGCAGTCGAAGCGAAGGCCGAACGGGTCCGCCACGTCATGCGAGGTGGGGAAGGTGCGCACGCGCATGCCGCCCGCCTCGAACTCGTCTGCGTCCCCCACGAGCTCGAACGGCAGCTGCGCGAGGTACTTGCGCCCGCTTGCGGTGCCGGCCGTGGCGACGAGGCGGCCCTCGTACTTGTTGCAGAAGACGCTAAGGCCGCTCACGTGATCCGCGTGCTCGTGCGTGACGACGACGCAGCAGATGCGATTCATGTCGACGCCCAGCTCGTCCGCGCGGCGGAGGAGCTCCCTGCGCGAGAGGCCGTCGTCGATGAGGACGGAACCTGCCGGGCCCTCCACCACAGACGCATTGCCCTTCGAGCCGCTGGCTAGAACGTGAAGGTGCATCTGCGGCATCATCGGCGCGCTCCGTCTTGCATGTGAGGGTTCCTCTCGACGTAAACTTGACCCGTATAGGATACGCGCGATGGCTGACGTTAATGCGCGGCGACGGGCGCGGGCGTGTGCCGAGCGTGCGGCGACGGGCGCGGGCGGGCATCGAGCGGGCGCGTCGAGCGCGCGGCGCCGGCTGCCGAGCGGGCACGGGCGTCGAGCGAGCGCGTCGAGCGCGCAGCGCCGGCTGCCCGGGTCGTCGGCCAAAGCGCACGAGGGGAGTGTCATGACAAGTGTGAGCAGGAGATACGCGGCGGCGACGTCGCCCGTGCGCGCCGGCCGCGCAGATGCCGAGGCGGCGGGCCCCGTCGTCCTCATGGTCTCTGGTGGCGCGGACTCCACGGCCCTCCTTCTGCTCGCCGCGACGGACGAGCTCGACATCGATGACGGCCGTGGCCTCGCGCGCATCGCCCGCGAGCGCCTCCATGTGCTCCACGTGAACCACCAGCTCAGGGGTGACGCAGCGGATGGCGACGAGGCTTTCGTGCGCGAGCTCTGCGCCAGCCTCGGCGTTCCCGTCGAGGTCGTGCGGGTAGACGTCGCGGCGCTCGCGGCGGATCCTGCCACCGGCGACACCAACGTCGAGAACGTCGCGCGAGAGGTACGCTATGCCGCGGCGACGCGCCTGGCGAATCGCCTGTGCGAGGAGGCGGGCCTGCCCCGCTCCGTCGCGCGCATCCTCACGGCCCACACTGCCAATGACCGTGCGGAGACCTTCTTCATGCATGCCATCAAGGGCTCCGGTACGCAGGGGCTCTCGTCCATCCCGCGCCGGCGCAACCGCATCGTGCGCCCGCTGCTCGACCGCACGCACGAGGAGCTCTGCCGTCTCCTCCGCATGCGCGGCATCGCTTGGCGCGAGGACGCGACGAACGCCGACACCCGTTACCTGCGGTCCTTCGTGCGCCACGAGGTCGTGCCGCGGGCGCTCGAACGCAACCCGCGCCTCTTCGAGAGCATGGCTGCCACCTGCGAGATCCTCTCGGACGAGGACTCCTACCTCACGCAGGTCGCCTCGCGCGCGTTCCGCGCCCTCGAGCGCAGGCAGGAGGAGGGGCTCGTCGTGCTCGACGGCGCCCGCCTCGCCGCGGCGGACGTCGCCATCGCGCGCCGCGTCGTGCGCATGGCAGTGCTCGCGGCGTGCCCGGGTTGCCGCCTCGATTCGCGTCACGTCACTCGCGTGCTCGAGCTCGTGGCGGCGGGCGAGGGCTCTGCCACGTTGCCGGGCGGCGTCGACGCGCGCGTCTCGTACGGGATGCTCTTCGTGCGCGCCCGCGTGGCGCAGGCCAGTGTCGCCACCTCGGGCTGGATCGAGGTTCCCGCGCTCGAAGGGATGGCGGGCGCTTCGAGCGTGCTCGCGGCTCCCGGGCCCGAGGGTGCGCTTCTGCTTGCTGGCGGCACGCTGACGGCGCGTCTGCGCGAGGTCGCCCCGGGGAGTGACCCGGTAGCGCTCGCCCGTGCTCACGCCCGCGAGTGGGAGGGCGCGTCCGTGCTGCTCGACGCGGAGGCATGCGGGCTTGGCCCCCTCGGCGGCAGCCTCTGGGTCTCCTCGCCGGAGGTGGGCGAGGTACTTTGCCCACTGGGGATGCACGGTCAGTCGAAGAAGCTCTCCGACCTGCTGATCGACGCGAAGGTCCCCGCGGCGGAGCGTGCTGGCGTGCCCGTCGTGCGCGCCGGTGATGGCGGGCGGATCCTCTGGGTGGCACCCCTCCGCGCCGACGAGCGTGCCCGCGTGACCGACGCCTCCCGCGTCCTCCTCGAGCTCCGCCTCGTCCCCACGCGCCAGTGAGGCAGCTCGCACTGGCCACCAGAAAAAGGGACAGTCCCTTTTTCTGGTGACTGCGGCGGGGTTGACAAAGGGACTGTCCCTTTGTCAACTGATGGCGACCGCCTGCGCATCGTTTCCCGTGCCGTCCCGTTTATTGTCAGACGGGGCTGGTAGAATGGCAGTTCCCACCGTGAGCGCCGGCAAGCGGCGCCGTGGGGCAAATGAGGCGACCGGCCTCAGAGAGGAGCGCTCCCATGGAGCAAATCCATCCAGACGTCGAGAGCGTCGTGCTCTCCGAGCAGGACATCAAGGATATCGTCACCCGCATGGGCGCGGAGATCACGCGTGACTACGCAGGCAAGAACCCGCTGCTCATCGCCGTGCTTCGCGGCGCCGTCGTCTTTATGGGCGACGTCATGCGTGCGATCGACTGCGAGCTCGGCATCGACTTCATGGCCGTCTCGAGCTACGGCGATGGCGCCAAGAGCTCGGGCGTCGTCCGTATCGTGAAGGATCTCGACACCAAGATCGAGGGCCGCGACGTCCTCATCATCGAGGACATCCTCGATTCTGGCCTCACGCTGTCCTACCTCATGAAGAACCTGCGCTCGCGCAAGCCCGCCTCCCTCGAGATTGCGGCCTTCCTCGTGAAGGACGTCGAGGGTCAGACCGCCGCCGTCAAGCCGCGCTACGTGGGCGCGCACGTGCCTGACTCCTTCATCGTGGGCTATGGCCTCGACTTCGCCGAGCGCTACCGTAACCTGCCCTACATCGGAGTCCTCAAGCCGGAGGTTTACGGTAAGTAGCATGAGTGAGAACAACCAGAGCAACGGCCCTGAGCGCCCTGGCGCCCCGGTGCCTCCCGGCACGCCCAATCCTGGCGACCAGCGCCGCGGCATCGTCTACACCATCCTGACGCTCGCGCTTATCGGCTACATCGTCTTCTCCTTCATGCCGGGCTTCATGTCCGGTCAGGCGGGCGCTGCGGAGCTCCCCACGAATGACGTCGTCACCGCCATCAAGGAGGATCGCGTCGATAACCTCACGTATCGCGCGGCGTCGGGTGAGCTTGCCGGTGAGTACTGGGCCAACAAGCAGGATGTCGGCGATGATTCCAAGCTCGTCGCCTTCAAGAGCTCCTACGTTGGCTCCGACTCCCTGTCTGAGCTCATGGAGGAGCACCCCGGCACCACCTACGTGGTGGATACCTCGAACGATGACTGGATCGAGACCCTTCTGTTCACCGTCCTCCCGACGCTGATCATGGTTGCCGTCTTCGTCTACTTTATGCGCGGCATGCAGAACCAGAACGGTCGCGCCATGGGCTTTGGCAAGACCAAGGCGAAGACGACGGAGCAGACGCGCCCCAAGGTCAAGTTCGCCGACGTCGCCGGTGTGGACGAGGCCGTTGAGGAGCTCAGGGAGATTCGCGACTTCCTCGCCGAGCCCGAGCGCTTCCAGAAGATGGGCGCCAAGATCCCCCGCGGCGTGCTGCTCGTCGGCCCTCCGGGTACGGGCAAGACGCTGCTTGCCAAGGCCGTCGCCGGCGAGGCGGGCGTGCCGTTCTTCTCCATCTCCGGCTCTGACTTCGTGGAGATGTTCGTGGGTGTTGGCGCGAGTCGCGTCCGCGACCTCTTCAAGCAGGCCAAGGCCGCGAGCCCCAGCATCATCTTTATCGACGAGATCGACGCCGTCGGCCGTCAGCGTGGCGCTGGTCTCGGCGGTGGCCATGACGAGCGCGAGCAGACGCTCAACCAGCTCCTCGTCGAGATGGACGGCTTCGAGGCAAACGACGCGGTGATTCTCATCGCCGCCACCAACCGCCCGGACATCCTCGACCCGGCGCTGCTGCGCCCCGGCCGCTTCGACCGCCAGGTCACGGTCGACCGTCCGGATGTTCTCGGTCGCGAGCGCATCCTCCGCGTTCACGCGGAGAACAAGCCGCTCGCCCCGGACGTCGACTTCAAGCGCCTCGCCCAGCTCACTCCGGGCTTCACCGGCGCGGACCTCATGAACCTCATGAACGAGAGCGCCCTTCTCGCTGCCCGCTGCAACAAGCCCCAGATCACCATGGCCGAGGTCGAGGAGGCAATGGAGCGCGTCATCGCCGGCCCCGAGCGCAAGAGTCGCGTCATGACGGCGGAGGAGCGCAAGACCATCGCCTACCACGAGAGCGGACACGCCCTTGTCGGCCACATCCTCGACAACGCGGATCCGGTGCACAAGATCTCGATCATCGCGCGTGGCCAGGCCCTGGGCTACACGCTCTCGCTTCCGGAGGAGGACCACTTCCTCAACACGCGCAACGGCATGCTCGATCAGATCGCCGTGCTGCTGGGTGGCCGCACTGCGGAGGAGCTCTTCTGCAACGACATCACCACCGGTGCCAGCAATGACCTCGAGCGTGCCACGAAGATCGCGCGCCAGATGGTCACGCGCCTGGGCATGAGCGAGGAGTTGGGTACGCAGGTGTTTGGCGAGGCGCAGCACGAGGTCTTCCTCGGCCGCGACTACGCGGATCACCAGGACTACTCGGCTGAGACTGCCAAGCGCATCGACGACGAGGTTGAGCGCATCATGCGTGAGGCCCACGACCGCGCTCGCGCCGTGCTCGAGGCCCGTCGCGACCAGATGGACACGATGGCCGAGGTGCTCCTTTCCCGTGAGACCGTCGAGGGCGAGGCCGTGAAGGCCCTGCTCGACAACGAGTGGGACAACTACCTGGAGGCTCACCCGGAGGAGACCGCCGGCAAGCAGGCTGCTCCTGGCGAGGTCGACGAGGCCGCGGCCGCAGAGGCCGCTGCGGCAGCCCATGCCGCCCTTGCCGCCGAGGCTGGTGACGCCGCGGATGATGCCGCATCTGCGACGGAGCCCCCCGCCGGCGAGATGTCAACGCAAGCTAGTCACGGCTAGGCAAACAAGATCCGTCCGAGGGGTGGCGCGCAGTTCGGATTGCGTGCCGCCCCTTTTTGCGCGCCGGCTCTCTTGCGTGCCGGCCGATTTGTGCGGTGGCTCCGCGGCGGCCCTCTTGCGCGGCGGTTTGCCCTCGGCGCTGGGCCGGGCACCTCTCCGCGCCGTCCCCGCGGCGGCCCGTGTTCGCTCGTCGCCGTCATATGTAGCGCTGCTGTAACCCAGCGCTGCCATCGGAGGGATAGAATGCGACATAGCGCGCTGCTACCCGGCCCACGCTGACACGACAAGCCAATCGCGATCGAGGGGGACGATATGATCAACGAGACGATGTACGGCTATGGGGCGTCCAAGAGCTCAATCCGAGACATTGCGGCCTATGCCGCCGTGCGCAAGGCCGAGATTGGCGTCGAGAACGTCTTCGACTTCAGCCTGGGCAACCCGAGCGTGCCCGCTCCCGCCGCCGTCGCTGAGTCGCTCAAGCGCTCCACGGAGCTCCCGCCCGTTCAGGTCCACGGCTACACGCCGGCAAACGGCCTGCCCGCCTGCCGCGAGGCCGTCGCTGCCTCCCTCACCCGTCGCTTCTCCGCTGAGATGGGCGACGCGCCCGTCGCTGCGGCCGACGACCTCTACCTCACCTGCGGTGCCGCCGCGTCCCTCTCCATAACGCTGCACTCCGTGACCAACCCCGGCGACGAGGTCATCGTCATCGCCCCGTACTTCCCGGAGTACCGCGTCTGGATCGAGACCTGCGGCTGCACTTGCGTCGAGGTCATGGCGGATCCCGCGACCTTCCAGGTTGACGCCGATGCCGTCTCCGCCGCCATCACCGAGCACACCGCCGCCGTGATCATCGACTCGCCCAACAACCCCACCGGTGCCGTCTATACGCGCGAGACGCTCGAGAAGCTCGCCGACGTGCTCGAGGCTTGCGGCGAGGAGCTGGGTCACCCCATCTACCTCATCTCCGACGAGCCCTATCGCGAGATCACCTATGGTGTCGAGGTGCCGTGGGTGCCGGCCATCTACGCTCGCACTATTGTCTGCTACAGCTACTCCAAGAGCCTGTCGCTGCCGGGCGAGCGCATCGGCTGGGTGCTCGTGCCGCCCACCAACCCCGAGCACGACCGCCTCGTCCTCACCATTGCCGGCGCGGGCCGCACGCTGGGCTTCGTCTGCGCGCCGGCCATCTTCCAGCGCGTGGTGACTGATTGCGTCGACGAGCCGAGCGACGTCGCCGCCTATGCCGAGAACCGCGCTGCCCTCACGGAGGGCCTCGCCGCGGCCGGCTTCGAGTACGTCGAGCCGGACGGTGCCTTCTACCTCTGGGTCAAGGCTCTCGAGCCCGACGCCGGGGCGTTCTTCGAGCGTGCGAAGGCCCACGAGTTGCTGCCCGTCCCGTCCGATTCCTTCGGCTGCCCCGGTTGGGTTCGCGTAAGCTATTGCGTGAGTCACGACCTGATCGTCAACTCGCTGCCCGCCTGGAAGGCGCTGGCGGCGGAGTACAAGTAGGAAGGTGCCCATGCTCACTAACCGCTGCGACGTTCACACCCACACGCTCTTCTCCCGCCACGCGTACTCGACCATTCGCGAGAACGTCCTCGCCGCCGCCGAGCAGGGCGTCGAGGTACTGGGAGACACGGAGCACTTCAGCTGCATGCTCTTCCCCGAGCAGCGCATGCGCGACTTCCAGTTCTTCTTCAACTTCGGTGCGTGGCCCAAGGTCTGGGAGGGCGTGCGCCTCATGCATGGCTGTGAGGCGGACATCGTCGACCTCGACGGTCGCCTGTTTGGCTATGACATCCCGGTTGACATGGAGATCAACGGCGCGCCCCTCGCCGAGGTCACGACCCTCAAGGAGAGGGTCTTCTCTGATTGCGACTACGTGATCGCAAGCGTTCACGACCGCTCCTTCACGCGTGAATCGGGAACTGTCGCGGGTACGCAGATGTACCTGAATGCCCTGCATGACCCCAAGGTCCTCATCCTCGGACACATCGGCCGCTCCGGTGTGGACTTCGACGTGCGAGAGGTTGTCGCCGAGGCGGCGCGCCTGGGCAAGCTGATCGAGATCAACGCCCACAGCCTCGAGTTCAAGCGCGAGGCCGTGACCACCTCTTGCCGCAAGATTGCGGAGACCTGCGCTGAGCTGGGCTGCAAGATCGCCGTCAGCACGGATGCCCACATCTGCTGCTCCATCGGCAAGTTCGAG
Source organism: Collinsella sp. 1033st1_E11_1033SCRN_220408 (assembly GCF_039062465.1). Lineage (NCBI taxonomy): Bacteria > Bacillati > Actinomycetota > Coriobacteriia > Coriobacteriales > Coriobacteriaceae > Collinsella > Collinsella sp. 1033st1_E11_1033SCRN_220408. Next base: position 33,843 of record NZ_JBCLNF010000008.1, on the reverse strand, counting down.
CCGGCGCTCGAGGTTCTCGATGAGATTCACTTCCCGCAGGAGCTCATCGCCACGACCAACGCCGAGACCTTCAGCGCCGCGATGGTCGCTGCGGGCCTGGGGGAGTAGAGAGGTCGATAGAAGCCCTCGCCGCCGGAGTTGGCGGGGGCGGCTTGTCGCATATAACGTCAGCCGGCGGGGACGCCGCACGCGAAGCGAGGGTTTTCCGAAGGCACCCGAGCGCAGCGTACGGCGTCCCCGCCGGTATTCATTTGGGAGGCGCCGCTACCCCAGCTCGATCGTGAGCTCGACGGGGCAGTGGTCGCTTCCGTAGACCTCGGAGAGGATCGAGGCGCCGGTCACGCGGTCTGCCACGTCGTCGCTCACGAGGAAGTAGTCGATGCGCCAGCCCGCGTTGTTCTTGCGGGCGTTGAAGCGGTAGCTCCACCAGCTATACGCGCCGGTGAGCTCGGGGAATCTTGCGCGGAAGGTGTCGGTGAAGCCGGCGTCGAGCAGGCGCGTGAAGGACTCGCGCTCCTCGTCCGAGAAGCCGGCGTTGCCGCGGTTGGGGCCGGGATTCTTGAGGTCGATCTCCTCGTGCGCCACGTTGAAGTCGCCACAGGTGACCACGGGTTTCTCGGCGGCGAGGCGGCGGAGGAACTCGCGATAGGCGGTGTCCCACGCGAGGCGCGTGTCGATGCGCGCGAGCTCGCCCTGCGCGTTGGGCGTGTAGACGTCCACGAACCAATACTCCGGGAACTCGAGCGCACAGACGCGGCCCTCGGTCGCGGCGACGGCGACGAGCTCCTCGTCTTTCGCGGAGAGGACCTCGTGCGCAATGGGGAGAAGGGCGTCCGCGCGAAGGACTTGGAGCGGCTCCTCTCGACTGAAGACCGCGGTGCCGGAGTAGCCCTTGCGCTCTGCGTAGCTCCAGGTCTGGTGGTAGCCGGGGAGGTCGAGCTCGATCTGGCCGGCCTGTAGCTTCGTCTCCTGGATGGCGAAGACGTCCGCCGCCGTATCCTCGACGACCTGGGTGAAACTCGGGTCCTTCTTCATGACGGCGCGAAGGCCGTTGACGTTCCAAGAAACGAGCCTGAGCTCGCGGGCGTTTGGCATGGGTCCTCCAAAGTTGTTGCGTGCAGGAGGATTGTAGCCCAGGGCCGGCGCGGAAGGCCGGCGACGAGCATCGCGCAGGCTGCTCCGGCGCCGAGGCGGGCGTCCTGCGGGCGACCAGCGGACTGACCTCGGCGTCGAGACATGCGTTTTTTCGAGTTATGGGGTCCCAATCGCCGCTATAACTCGAATTTCCGCATGTCTCGGCGAGCTGTGGGGCGGCGAGCCGTGGGCCGATGAGCCGAGGGCCGATGAGCCGAGGGCCGGCGAGCTGCGGACGGCAAGTCGCGGGCGCTTCCGTGGTTCGGCGTCGAGCGGCGGCTAACGCTTCAGCCACTCCAACCAGCCGTCCATCTCGCGTTCTGCCAGGGCGTGGCCCTGGTCGAAGACAGCGCGGAGGCGCTCGACGTTCGTCTCGGTGTTCTGGATGGGCATGCTCTCCGGCCGTACGACGAGGGCGCGGCCCTCGCGCTCGAGATCGGCCAGGTGGTCGAGCGCCGCGTTGTAGCGCTCCGCGCGCGTGGCGAGGGCTTCGAAGACGTGGGACTGCCCGGCACAGACGCGGCGCATAATGCCGCGGGTGCCGTGGCCCATGGGCTCCTTGCGGTAGCCGGCAGGGCGCGTCGCGACGAAGAAGAAGCGCTCGAAGCCGTCCTCCTCCGCCATGTGCAGCGGAATCCCCGCGCCCGTGCCTAGCCCGCCGTCGAGCATGACCTGGCCGCCCACCTCGATGGGCTTCATGATAAACGGCATGGTGGAGCTCGCGCGGACGAGGCTCGCCATGCCCACGCGCGAGCTCATGTCATCGCGCGTCCAGGTGATGGTGCGGCCCGTGTCGCGCTCGAAGGCCTGGATGCGGAGCTGCGCGGGGTTCGCGCGGAAGGTGTCCCAGTCAAACGGCAGCGTACCGTCCTGGATGGCGCGCTCGTAGAGGAAGTCCGCGTTGAAGAAGCCGTTGCGGCGCATGAGCGAGCCGATGCCGCCGAAGCGCTCGTCTCCGGCGATGTCGACGAAAGCCTGGCGCGTGCGATCCGCATCGCGCGAGAGGTAGTTGACCGCGTTGGAGGAGCCGGCAGAGAGCCCGCAGACGTAGGGGAACCACACCTCGTGCTCGATGAGCGCGGCCACGATGCCGGCGGTGTGTGCGGCGCGCATGCCACCGCCCTCCAGCACGAGCGCCACGCCGGAAACGTTAGCGGGGGCGACTGCCGGGGTGGGCTGCACGGCTTCGGGAGTGTTGGCGGGGGCGACTGCCGGGGTGGGCTGCACGACCCCGGAAGCGTTGGGCGGAGCCACTGCCTCGGAAGGTGTGTTGGTTGGCTCCATGTTGCCCCTTTCTCGTCCTGGCGGTCTATGGCACTTTAGCACGACGGAGTGAAGAGGTTCTGATCTGCCCATGCGTCCGGCCGCCCGGCACCCGGCCACCCCGGCACCCGGCCGTTTGCCAAGGACTATGCTTGTACCGAAGTGACCGCGCTCGAGAATCGAGGCTCTCATGCCCATCACCATCACGGATCCTACCGAGGCCGCCGCCGAGCTCAAGGCGCGCGTCGAGCGTCACGAGCGCATTGTCTTCTTTGGTGGCGCGGGCGTCTCCACGGCTAGCGGCATTCCGGATTTCCGCAGCGTGGACGGCTTGTACAACCAGCAGTTCGACTACCCGCCGGAGACCATGCTCTCGCACGGCTTCTACGAGACCCATCCCGCCGAATTCTTCGAGTTCTATCGCACGAAGATGATCGCGCTGGGTGCCAAGCCTAACCAGGCACACCTCAAGCTCGCCGAGCTCGAGCGCGAGGGTAAGCTCACCGCCGTGGTGACTCAGAACATTGACGGCCTGCATCAGGCGGCGGGGTCGAAGAACGTGCTCGAGTTGCACGGCTCGGTCCATCGCAACATCTGTCAGCGTTGCGGCGCCACTTATTCTGCCGAATGGATCATGTCGCGCGAGCACGAGGACGAGCGCGGCGTCCCCGTCTGCCCCGAGTGCGGCGGCGCGATCAAGCCTGACGTTGTGCTCTACGGAGAAAGCCTCGATGACCGCGTGATTCACGACTCTGTGCGCGCAATTCAGCAGGCAGACATGCTGATCGTGGGAGGAACGAGCCTCGTAGTCTATCCCGCGGCAGGTCTGGTCGACTATTTCCTCGGCCAGGAGCTCGTGGTTGTGAACCGCGACCCCATTCCCGTGAGCTCGCGCGCCAGCGTCATCATCCAGGCCGATATCGCCAAGGCTTTTGACTTCTAGCGATTCCGGGGTGGTATCGTCACACCTTCCCGTTGTGTGTTGGGTTTCCGCGCGACGGCGCGAAATCTGCCCGCCCGCTACAATCGAGAGAGCTAATCACGACGGAGAGGTGCCTATGCTTCGAGAAGACCAGATGACCTGGCGCTGCGGAAAACACGAGATATCGCTCGCACGCCCGCGCATTATGGGCGTGCTCAACGTGACGCCCGACTCCTTCTCGGACGGCGGCGCCCACGCCACGACCGCCGCTGCGATCGAGTGGGGCCTTCGCATGCTCGACGAGGGCGCGGATATCATCGATGTCGGCGGCGAGTCGACGGGCCCCGGCTTTACCGCGGTCTCTCCGGACGAGGAGGGCAAGCGCGTGATCCCCGTGATCCGCGCGCTGGTCGATGCGGGTGCCATCGTCTCGATTGACACGCGTCACCCCGAGGTCGCGCGCTTGGCGGTCAAGCTCGGCGCCTCCATCATCAACGACGTGACCGGCTTCACCAACCCCGAGATGGTGCGCGTCGCCCAGGAGAGCGACTGCGGCTGCATCGTCATGCACGCTGGCGAGGTCTCCGAGCGCGCACCGCGCCAGACCGTCACGCTTGACTCCACCGCCGCCGCCCGAGCTGCCGCCGCTGGCATCACGGGCACCGCCTCCGGCGTGTCGACCCTGCCCAGCGCCCCCACCGGCGCCGCCGCAAACGCCAAGTCTGCCGATATCGCTGCAGCTAGCTCACCCGATGAACCCACTGCTGCCGAGCGCGCGGACGCCGCCGCGGCCGAGCGTCTCGACGAGGTCATGCGTCGCAGTGCCCGCGGCGTGACGAGCACGTCCGTCGCCCTGGCGGGAGGCAACCGCCGCTTCACCCTGCCGGAGGAGGCGCCCATCATGCGCCGCGTCATGGGCTTCCTTGGCGACCAGGCCCGCGAGCTCATGCGCGCCGGCGTTGCCCGCGACCGCATCTGCATCGATCCTGGCCCCGGCTTCGGTAAGCTCGCGGATGAGGATGTCGTCATCCAGCGCGCCTGCGCCAAGATGGTCTCTATGGGCTATCCCGTGCTTTGCGCCGTCTCGCGCAAGCGCTTCGTGGGCGCCGTCTCCGGCGTGACGGAGGCTCCCGCGCGCGACGCGGCGACCGCCGGCGTCTGCATCGCCGCCGTGGCGGCGGGCGCCCGTGTTCTGCGCGTCCATGACGTGGCGGGCGTCTCGCAGGCGCTTGACTCGTACTGGGCCATCGCCCATCCGGATCCGCGCCGCGCGTTCGTGGCGCTGGGCTCGAACGTTGGCGACCGCGTCGAGTACCTCGCCCGTGCCTGCGAGCTCATCAACGCCATCCCGCTCACGTGCGTCACCGGCGTGAGCCACGCCTACGAGACGGACCCCGCCTACGGCATCGCGCTTCCCGTCGCCAATGCCGTCGCTGAGATAAAGACCGAGCTCGCGCCCCTCGTCCTGCTCGACGCGCTCATGGGCGTGGAGAAGCAGCTCGGCCGCAAGCGCGTTCCCGGACAGGAGGGCCACGGCCCCCGCACCATCGACTGCGACCTCCTCTGGATGGAGGGGGAGACCCACGCCGGCCGCAAGCTCGCCCTACCGCACCCGCTTCTGGGCGAGCGCGACTTCGTGCTCGTGCCGATGGAGGATCTCATGCACGATCCCGTCCGCTTCCTCACGCATGCGGGCATTTCAATCAAGCCGCGCGAGGAGCGTGTGGGCCTCGTTCGCGCTGACCTGGGAGAGATTTCATGGGAGTAACTGAGTCAGAGGGCGCCAATCGCGTCAATAAGGCCCCTGAGCTGCAAATCGTTGCCAGCACGGGATCGACGAACGACGATGTCATGGAGCTGGGCCGTGGCTCTGCCCCGCACGGCGCCTGCGTCGCCGCCCACGAGCAAACCGCTGGTCGCGGCCGCCGTGGCCACGGTTGGGGCTCTCCCTCGACGGGCCTCTACCTCTCCGTGCTTCTCCGTCCGGACGTCCCGATGAGCCACTACATGGGCATCTCGGCCGTGTGTGGCATGGGCGTGCTCGACGCGCTGCGCTCCCTTGGTGCCACTCGCGCGGCCCTCAAGTGGCCAAACGACGTGGTGGTTTCTGCCGCGGACGCCTCCGTCCCCGATCGCAAGCTCGCGGGAATCCTCGTCGAGGCAGGCACGGGCGACTCCGGCATGTTCGCGGTCTGTGGCATCGGCGTGAACCTCGAGCGTCCGGTGCTCGAGGGTGACATGGGCAGCGTTAATCCGCTCGCGCCCGCAGGCATTGCGGACGCAATGGCCGAGGGCGCCGAGGTCCCCGGCTTCGACGAGCTTGCGCAGGCCATCCGCGACGCCGTGGTGGCTCGCGCGGATGCCTGGGCTGCCGCCGTGAACTCGGGCTATGCCGTGGCAGGCCCGCTGGCGCCCGTGCTCTCGGAGTACTTCGACGCGCTTCCGCTCATGGGCGCACGCGTCGACGTGGTCTACCCCAACGGCAACGTCGCTGCGACGGGTGACTTCGTGGCCGTTGACGTTTGGGGGCGTGCGACCGTCCGCCTGGAGGACGGCCGCGAGGTCGTCGTCTCTAGCGAGCAGGCCAGCCTGCGCCGTGCCGCGAAGTAGGCGCCTGCCTAACCTCCAACAAACGCCTCGGGGCGGCTCCGCATCGTGCCGGAGCCGCCCCGCTTTTGTTCGCGCCATATGGTTCGCGCGCCACCGTCCGCGCGTGTCGTGTGGCAGTACGCCGCGTTGCACGTCCGCGCGCGCCGCTTGCCCCTACGCCTGGTGCGTGCTCCAAATGCGCCAGACTCCGCGCAGCGTGAGGTCCATGTCGACCGAGTCAAAGACGTCCGTCGCGCGTTCGATGACGCGCGAGAGGCCTCCCGTGGCGATGACGGGGCAGTCGAGAACCTCCTTGCGCGCCGCCTGAACCGCGTGCGCACGGTCCTCGTCGCTTCCCGCGAAGGAGGCCAGCGCCTCCCGCTCCGCCTCGTCGGCAAGCTGGTTCTTTATGCGACGGACGAGGCCTTCCGCCTGGGCGGCGACGCCCAACACAAGGCCAGACTGCAGCGCGTGCTCCGTCGTGTCGCCGATGGGCGCGGGCGGAACCTCGATGGGAATGGATGCGAGCTTGGCGGCGCGGTCGAACAGCGCGGTCGCGGAGAGCATGAGGCCCGGCGCGATGCATCCGCCGCGATAGCGACCGCGGAAATCCACCACGTCGATGTTCGTCGCGGTGCCAAAGTCCACGACGATCGCGGGCGAGCCATAGGCGGCACGCGCCTCGACGGCATTGGCGATGCGGTCCGCACCCACCTGCGTGGGGTAGGGCATGGAGATCTCCATGCAGCAGTCCGTGCTGCCATGGACGAGGTAAGGCCTGGTGCCGAAGGCGTCCGTGAGGGCCGCGTCCCACATCTTGGTGAGGATGGGCACGACGCTGGAAACAGCCGCCGCCTCGATACCGCCGAGCTCGTAGTCGCGCAGCGCAAGGAAGCTGCGGAGATGCGCGTGAAGCTCGTCAGAGGTGTCTGCGCGGTCCGTCTTGAGGCGCCAGCGCTGGCAGACGTTGCCATTCTCGAGCAGGCCGATGGTGGTCTGGGTGTTGCCTACGTCAATCGCGAGGAACATGGTTGCCCCTTTGCCGTGGCCGCGTGAAGTGGCGGCATCGTGGAGCTTGGCGTGTTTGGACGCTCAAACTCCAACAAATTCGTGACATGAAACAAGGCCCATGCTACCATTCAAAGGCTTGAAGCCTTGGTCGGAAACCAAGGCATCTCCGGACCATCCCCGGGGAGTTCCATTGCCTGGTTGGTAACCAGGCGCGAAGCAAGAAGGAGTCCTGCAATGAAGAAGGGTATCCACCCGGATTACGTCGAGTGCACCGTCCGCTGCAGCTGCGGCAACACTTGGACCACCCGCTCCACCGTCTCTTCCCTGACCGTCGACCTCTGCGACAAGTGCCACCCGTTCTACACCGGCCAGCAGAAGCTCGTTGACACCGGTGGACGCGTCCAGCGCTTCGCCGACAAGTTCGGTGGCGCCGCTGCCGCCCAGCTCGAGAAGGCCGCTGCCGCTAAGGCCGCCCGTGAGGCCAAGGCCGCCGAGGCCGAGGCTGCTCGCAAGGCCGCCGCTGAGGCCAAGGCCGCCGAGAAGGCCAAGCGTGCTGCTGAGTACGCCAAGAAGGCCGCTGCCGAGGCCGCCAAGGCTGAGGCCGAGGCTCCCGCCGAGGTCGCCGCTGAGGCCACCGAGACCGAGGCTGCCGCCGAGTAGCATTTCGCTCTCATAGCACGAATTAGCCCCGCATGGCATTGAGCCGTGCGGGGCTTTTTGTGTGCGCGGACGCTTGCGTCCTCGTTCGCGTGCGCGCCCTACATCCGCGCTCTCGCGGGACGTGGTGGCAAGCGCAAAAAAAGGCGGGGCGCCCATGTCAAGCGCCCCGCCTCGTTCGATTCTCTATGCAAGTTTGCCCGGAAGCGCCGCCGCCTCCACGTCAGCCGGGCTCTAGACCAGCTTCAGGTGCGGGCGATTGTCGCCCTCGCCGTGGTCGCAGCAATCGTCGCCGTGGCCTCCACAGCAGCAGCCACCCTCGCCATGGTCGTGGCCGCAGCAGCAGTCGCCCTCGCTGTGGTCGTGGCCTCCGTAGCACTCGCCTTCGCCGTGGCCGTGCTCGCCGCCGCAACAACCGCAGCAGCATCCGTCGTCCTCGGGGAAGGTCCAGTTCGCGCGCTCGGCGAGCATCTGTTCGACGCGCTTCTCGGCGTCCTCCGCGGTCTCGTGCTCGTAGGTGACCTCGGCCTCCGCCGCGAGGATATTCCTCACCTTCGTGCGGACGGCGACGCGCAAGAGGTCATCGAGCGCGTTGTGGGCGCGTGCGTCCTCGATGATCTGCTTCGCCATGGTAGGCGAAACCTCGAGCACGCCGGGCAGCTCGGACTCGTCGGCGACGATGGCATACTCGTCTGCGAAGGCGTCAAGCGCGGCCTCCTGGGTGGCGAGTTCAATCGCCTGGTTGGCGAGCATGGCCTGGAAGTCCTCCGGGCTCATGCCCATGCCGGAGAGGACGGCCTCGAGGGGCAGGCCCTGCTGCTGGGTGTACTGCTGGTAGCCCTGGATGAGACTGTCCGATGCCGTCTGGACGAGCTGGGCGGGGACGCTCTGCTCGAGGCGCTTGGCGAGCTCGGTGGCGCAGAGCGAGGCCTTGGAGAACTCCGAGTACGCCTGGTTCATGCGCTCCTGCTCGCTGCGGATCGCATCGCGCAGGGCGGAGAGGGACTCGATGCCCTCGAAGTGCTCGGCGACCCACTCGTCCGACGGCGCGTCCTCGCCCGCGTGGCCGCGAGAGCGCAGTGCACCGCTGAGCTCGGCCTCAACCTCGCGCTCGCTGACGTGGGGGACGGTGATGGTGACCTGGACGGGGTCGTACGAGGAGAGCGTGAAGTGATAGTGGCCCTCGATGAATAGGGGCTCGGGCTTGTTGGCCATGGGTCCTCCGGTGCGTATGCTTGCAGACTGTAGTAGCGTACCCCTAACTAACGTTGCCAACCACGCCGAGATGGGCGCGAGGGGAGAACCGTGGCAAAAGACGAGATAATCGCTGAGGAGGGCGAGCTGTTTCGCACGCACATCGGCGGTTCGGCGTTGACCGAGGGCGTGATGATGCGAGGCAAGCTCTCGTGGGCCGTCGCCGTTCGCGAGCCGAGCGGGCACATCTACGTCGAGGAGCATGAGCTGCCGGATCCGGCGGCGCGCCCCGCCTGGCGTCGTTGGCCCCTCGTGCGCGGCTGTGTTTCGTTCGTCGAGTCGATGGCGCTCTCGTTCAAGGCGATGAACCTCGCTGCGGACCACGCCTATGACGCGGAGGGCGAGACCTTCGCGTCGCTTCTTGCCGCCGGGCGCGTCCCCGACGCGGCCGATCCTGCCGCTGCCTCGGGTGCCGCCGACGGCGAGCCCGTCCTCGATTCCGCCTCCGCTGCCGGCAGCGAGTCGGCAGACCCCGCCGCCGGGCCCGACGCCTCCATCGCTGAGTCTTCCACTCCAGATGCCATATCGCCTCTCCTGATGGGCGGCTCCGCTGTGCTGGGCGTCCTTCTCGGCGTGGCGCTCTTCATGGTGGTGCCGGTCTTCGTGGCGAACCTGCTGGTAGGGGACTACACCCCTGACAACGCCATTCGCTGGAACCTCATCGAGGCGTGCCTTCGCATCGCGATCTTCGTGGCCTACATCTGGGCCATTGGCCTCATGCCGGACATGCGCCGCGTCTTCGGCTATCACGGCGCGGAGCACCTCTGCATTCATTGCTTCGAGCACGGCCTGCCGCTCACGCCGGAGAACGCCAGGCGCTTCTCGCGCCTGCACGTCAGGTGCGGCACGGCGTTTCTCATCATGACGATGCTCGTGGCAATCTTCGTGAACACGCTCGTGCCCATGGCACTTTGGGCGGAGGAGCTGGGCATCGCGGGCATGGCGCGCACAGTGCTCGTTGCGGCGAGTCGCATCGTGTTGATCCCCCTTGTCGCCGGCCTTTCGTACGAGGTCACGGTGAAGTGGGCCGGGGCTCACCCTGAGCTGCCAATCGTCCGCGCCGTGCTGTGGCCGGGCCTCCAGATGCAGCGGCTCACCACGCGCGAGCCCGACGACGGCATGCTCGAGTGCGCGATTGCCGCGCTCGAGTGCGTGCGCTCGCGTGAGGAGGCTGCCGGCATAGACGCCGGCGTGCGCCGCGCGGGCTAGACGCAGCGCCGAGCCGCAGGTCCTGCCACTCGCCTGCGCGCGTCGCCGTGTCGCGCCCCTGCTGCTCACTGCGGGCCTTGCCGTCCACTTTCGCGCGCCGCCGGCTTTGCGCGGCATGCCGTTCGCCTTCGCATGCTGTCGCCAGCTCCGCGGCCTGGCAATCCTAGCGGCGTAGCCATCCCTCGCTTGGCTGTGTACACGAAAATCTGCAAAATCGTGTACAAGCTGTACACGAAATTACAGAAAATCGTGTACAGGCTGTACGCGAAATCGCATAAAATCGTGTACATGGTGTTCGCGAGAAAGATGGAACAGGACAATGGCAGGCATGGCATCGCTCCCGCTCAGACGCAAGTTATTTCAGACGATTGAGAACTGGTTCCATGAGGACGTGGAGCATCCTCTTCTTGTGACGGGCGCGAGGCGTACCGGAAAGACCTATCTTCTCGACCGAGCAGGTGCTGAGCTTGCGGGCGACCAGTTTGTTCGCCTCGATTTCCAGACAGACCTTGCGGCGGTCGAGCGTATTTTCGATGGTCCCACGGACGATGTTGATGCCATTGTTCGGCGTCTTGCGGAGTACAAGGGGGTCGACGGCCTTGATCCTTCGCGAGCTCTGCTCTTCTTCGACGAGGTACAGCTTGATGAGCGGGCCCTTAACTCGCTTCGATTCTTCGCGGGCTCGCGCTGGCGGGTTGTTGCGAGCGGCAGCCTCCTTGGCGTGACGACGCGCCAGCGTAAGCTTCCCTTTCCCTCCGGGGTTCGTCAGGCAACGCTTCTTCCTATGGACTTCGAGGAATTTCTCTGGGCGTTAAACGAGGATGCCATGGCCCGTGCGATTCGTGAACACTCGGCCTCATTTGAGCCCTATGTCCTGCATGAACGAGCACTCGATCTTTACCGTCGCTACCTCATGGTTGGCGGCATGCCGCTTCCCGTGCGGCAGTACCGCGACACGGGCTCTCTTGACGCCGCAGCGGAGGAGATTGCGGAGATCGAATCTACCTATACGGCTGATATGACCGATGTGGACAACGGCATCAGTGGCATTTCTGCCAAAAGGATCTGGGATAGCTTGCCCAAGCAGCTACTTCGCGCGTCTACCAAGAAGTTTAAGTACTCGGAAGTTGTGCGCGGCGGCAGGCGCGCGCGTCTTCTTGAGCCCCTCGAGTGGCTTGCGGCGGCGGGCGTCGTGTCCATCAATGATCTTACGCGCGACGCGCGAGCGCCGCTTGCGCCTTATAACGATGAAGAGGGCAGTTTCTTCAAGGTTTACGTGGCGGATACGGGCGTCATGTTTAACAAATTCGGGATTTCTCCCAGCCTCTTTCTCAATCCCGAGCTTCAGGCGTCGCTCTCCTCAGACTTCAGGGGTGCGTTGGCGGAGAACTACGTGATGCAGGCCCTTAAGGCGGCTGGTCTCAAGACCTTCTATTGGATGCCCGAGGATAATGGCCAACGGGGGGAAATCGACTTTGTTTATCAAACGAAGAGGGCTGAGGTCATTCCCGTCGAGGTCAAGTCTGCCCGCAACGTGAGCGCTAAGACCTTCTCACGCTTTATGAGGGAGAGCCACGCGCCGTTCGGAGTACGTCTTTCTGAGAACGAGTTTGGTCGTATGGAGCTTGAGAACGGCGCCGAACTCAGAAGCCTGCCGCTTTACGCTGCCTTCTGCATGGATGCGTGGAACTAGGGAGTCTCAGCTCGAGTCGAAAAAGCTGGTGCTGAATTTGACGAATGCGATCCGCACCCCTCCGTGTGGCGCTAAGTCGCGGGCCCTGCCACTCGCCTGCGCGCGTCGCCACCTGCTTGGTTTCGCGTCGTGTCAGCGAAGCCGCTGGCCTAGTGCTTCGAGCTGAAGAGGTTCGCGATGACGCCGGCCGCGCTGGTGCCGGCGTCGGCGATGCCCTTCGAGATGGCCTCGCCCACAAGCAGGCCGACGACCTCCGTCACGGCGTCGCGCACGTCTGTGTCGATCGCGGAGTAGGCGCGCGCCACGCGCAGGTACGACGCCGGCGCGTCCTCGGAGAGCTCGCCCATCGTCTTGCCGCCCGCCTCGAGCGCGTCGAAGAAGCAGTTCGTGAACCTGCGGCGGAAGTCCATGTCGTGATCCTTGATGGCGTTCGAGAAGATCTCGCCAAAGCGAAGCGCCCGCGCGTCGATTGCGTCGCGGCGTTCGAAGCGATTGCCCTTGACCTGCCAGTTCATGCCGCTGTGCTGCATGACGCCCGAGGTCGCCGAGGCGACGACCTCGTATGGGTACGGCTGGCTCATGATCTGGCCCACGACGCAGAACTCGGGCACATAGCGGTGCACCTTGGGCGCGATCGCTTCGAGCTTGGCCCCGTTCACGGTGCTCTCGTCAAAGCCAGGGCCGTCGTGCACCCAGACATCCGCGACGCGACGCTGCGTGCGCCAGCCAGACATCGCCACGGCATAAACGGCCAGGTTCGCGCCCTTGGAGTGGCCGCCCACGCGGAGGGTGCCGCGAGTCGACTTGCGTGTCGCCTCGAGGTATTCGAGCGCGCGCGTCTGGGCACCTACCACGGTGTAGGTCATGGCGAAGTCCTCGCGCCATCCGGCGAACGTGTCATCCGTGCCGCGGAAGGCGACGTACGTGCTGCCGTCTCCCAGCTTCACGCTAATGGCGGCGAACTGCTCGCCAACCGCGTCATCCAGGTGCTCCGCATAGTGGAAGAGACGCGCGTTGGCGAAGCGCTCGCTTGCCGCCATGGCCTCGAGGACGAGGGGCGTGAGGGGAGAGACGAGGCCGCCGGGGGCGCCGTCATCCTCCACGTGGAGGGCAGCGAAGCGCTTGGCGGCCTGGCGAACGGTGATTCCATGCCCCTCCTCGTCCACGACGTCAGAGAGGTCAAGATACGAGAGCTGGCACAGAATAAGGCTGTCGACCTCGTTGAACGGATCGATATCAAAGGTGAGGTCTCCTCGCCAGGAGAGGTAGTCGAGGATGTTGCCCATGCGCCGCCCTTCGTTCTTGTCTGCCATGCACCCATGATGCCCAGAATCGCGGACGTCCTTGCGGGGGATGCCTCGCGTCTGCGCCACGCCTTCACAACTGCCGTGCCGCGCTGAGCCGCCCGTGTCACCGCGCGCCCGCGTCTGCGCCGCGCCACCGGCGTTGCCGCGCGACCGCGTCTGCGCCGCGCCTTCACAACCTGGGGTTCAGCGGTGCACGCCGCGCCCGTCTCGGGGTATGATACGTGGGCTTATTCGAAAGGGGATCCATGTATCTGAGGCGCGACAAACTCTAGCTACCTTGCCATGATGCCGACGGCGAAGCCGCCGCGGCCCCTCACCCCTGTCGATTTTGCGACCGCGTGGGCCTCGCCCCGGCCGCCAACCACCCAAGGAGTTCACATGCGTGACAAGCTTGAGAAGCTGATTCTGGCTTATCAGGAGCTCGAGAAGAAGCTCTCCGACCCGTCGGTCGTCTCCGATCAGAAGGAGTACGCGCGCCTCGCCAAGGAGCACGCCAGCCAGGCTGACCTCGTGGCCGCCGCCCGCGAGTATCTCGGCGCCCTCGATGACATCGAGGCTGCCAAGGAGATGCTGCGCGACACCTCCGACGCGGACGAGAAGGAGATGCTCCAGGAGGATATCTCCGCCAACGAGGAGAAGCTTCCCCAGCTCGAGGAAGACATCAAGTTCATGCTCATCCCCGGAGACCCGAACGACGAGAAGGATACCATCGTCGAGATTCGCGCCGGCGTGGGCGGTGACGAGGCGGGCATCTTCGCCGGCGACCTCTTCAAGATGTACGAGCGCTTCATTGCCAGCAAGGGCTGGAAGACCGAGATTCTCTCCAGCAGCCCGTCCGATTCCGGCGGCTTCAAGACCATCGAGTTCAAGGTCACGGGCGACAAGGTCTACTCCGTCATGAAGTACGAGAGTGGCGTCCACCGCGTCCAGCGCATCCCGAAGACCGAGAGCCAGGGTCGCATCCAGACCTCGACGGCCACTGTCGCGGTTCTCCCCGAGGCCGATGAGATCGACATCCAGATCGACCCCACCGAGCTCCGCATCGACACCTATTGCGCCTCCGGCCCTGGTGGTCAGTGCGTCAACACCACCTACTCCGCCGTGCGCATCACGCACCTTCCCACCAACACCGTGGTGCAGTCGCAGGACCAGCGCTCTCAGATCCAGAACCGCGAGGTCTGCATGCAGATGCTGCGCGCCCGCCTGTACGAGCAGGAGCTCGAGAAGCAGCAGGCCGAGCTCGGCGCCGAACGTCAGAGCCAGATTGGCCACGGCAACCGTTCCGAGAAGATCCGCACCTACAACCAGCCGCAGGATCGCGTGACCGATCACCGTATCGGCTTCAACAGCACCTACAACGCGGTGCTGCTTGGCGACGGTCTCTCCTCCGTGATCGAGGCGCTCGCCGCCGCGGATCGCGCGGAGAAGCTCGCCCAGCAGGTGTAGGGGGCGGGGCCATCGAGCCTACGAATTAAACGAGAAGGCCGGCAGGGGGAGTGCTCTTGCCGGCCTTTTTGCTTGCGCCTTCTTGCGCCTGCTCGCAGCGACTGCGCCGCGTGCGTATCGTGCAAGTCGCGTGGCGTCGCGTCCGCGTTCCCCCGCCCGTGCGTGGCCTCGCCACGGCGCTCGGCGCCCTACGCGTGCGTGCGGTGGTCCTGGTAGTTGGCGAGATACGTCGCGAACTCCGGTGAGGTGTCAGAGTTGCCCGTGCGCCAGGCCTTATGGTCGATGATGGCACTAGGCTCGCTCTGGCCCTCCTCTGCGAAATAGGCGTCGATGTAGGCGATAAGGCTGTCGAGTGCGTCGAGCTGCTCGGCGGGGTAGTCGCCCTCGCCGCCCACGTGTACCATCTCGATGCCCACGGAGTACGAGTTCATGCCGTAGTCCGGGCAGGCAGATCCAATCGAGGTGGTTCCGCGCTTATCGTCGCGACTCTCGTCCTCCACGCCATAAAGCTCGTTGTGGCCGGCGTCGCCAAAGCCGGCGTGATGCGCGATGCGGTCGATCCCCACGCACTGGGCGATGTGGCCGTCCTTGCCCACCACATACTGGGCGGCGACGAGATTGCCGTTGCCTGCCCAGTAGCTGATGATGTCCTCGGGCGCCCCGTCGCCCTCGGTGTCGTGGAGCACGATGTACTTCTGGTACTCGACGGGCTTGGGGCCGTGGTCAAGCTCCTCATGCATGACCTGGTTGATGTCGAGGAGGGCGAGGAGCTCCTCTGCCGTTGCCTCCGGGCTTTTGGCCTGGGACTTCTCGAGCGCTTCGCTCTCCGTCGTGGCGGGAGAGTGCGGAGATGCCAGGGGTTCGACCTCGCGGGGGCGACTGACCCTGAGCGCCGCGAGCCCGCCGATACCTGCGACTGCCACTCCCGCGACTGCGATGATTGCCGTGCGCCTGTTGACGGTGGGCGTGCCGCCCGGCGCGCCCTCTCTCATGTGACGTGGACTCATGGTTGGCTTACAGGTTGCTGGAGCCGCGGGCCTGCTCGATGGCCTTGATGGCATCAGCGTTCTGCTGCTCGGTCGCGCTCAGGGTCACGGTTGAGTCGAACGTGTCGGGATCAATGGGGTTTCTCGTGTACCAAGGCTTGCTGTTGAAGTAGCTCTGGAGCTCCGGGTTGCGGAAGCCGCGGCCGTGGCGCGCGAAGATTTCGTTGCGCGCATACCAGAGCTCGTCCGTGCTGAGCTGCTCGAGCTCTGCCGTCGAGTAGACGCGCGTCTGGACGTCCGGGAGGATATAGTCGCCGCTCGCGGGCGTTACGGATTGCGTGGTCGCGGCGTCGGTGGCGGCTGGCTGGGTTGCCGGGGCTGTCTTGGCGGGCTGGCTTTGCGCGGGCTGGCTCTCTGCGGCGACGCTTGTCGCCGGGGCCTCGTGCTTGGGTGCGATGACGCCCAGCGGGTCAAGGACGATGAAGACCACTGCCGCCGCGGCGACGAGGACGATGGCGGCGATGATGGCGGCAAGCGTTCCGTGGCTCATCCCCTTCTGCGGCGTCTGGCCGACGGAGCTCTGACCGTAGTCATATGCGGGTTGCTGAGGAACGCTTTGGTAGGCGGGCTGCGCCGGAGCCTGATACGTCTGCTGTACACCGGCCCCGTATGCCTGCTGCGTGCCGCCCTGGTTGAAGTGCGGGTAGGCCACCGTGGGCTGCGACGCCATCTGCGCGGGCTCCTCGGCGCCGCACTCGGGGAAGAGGGGCTCCGTGATGGGCTCTGGGCTGACCGGCGTGGTGAGGCCCTGGTCGAGATGGGTCGTAGGTTGTGCGCTCATCGGCGCGGGCTGCGTGTTCGCAGGCGCGACGACGGTCTGCGAGGGACCTGCTTCCTGCCGGGGAACCGGGGCGACAACGGGCTGTCCACAGCTGGTGCAGAAACGGGAACCTTCGGGCAGCGTGGCTCCGCAGTGGGTGCAAAACATGGGCTCTCCTCGCATCGTGGTCTAGCTATGTGCAGTCTAGCGCTCGAGACGGGGCGCGTCCGCTTTCAGCTCATTGGCAAATGGAGTGCGTTGCTTGTCAGATTTCGAGGCCGCGCCCTCCTTGCGGTTAGTATTGATGCGACAAGCTCCGCGCGGTGCGGCAACATGCCGGCCGAGCGTCACGAATCGGGAGGACCCATGCCCCAAGAGAACGTCTGGACCATCAAGCGCTGCCTCGAGTGGACCCGTGATTACCTCGCGTCCAAGGGGGATGACCACGCTCGCCTCTCCGCGGAGTGGTTGCTTAGTGCCGCGACGGGCAAGGACCGCACGGGTCTCTACATGTCCTATGACGAGCCGCTCGATCCCGCCGAGCTCAACCTCATGCATGGGTTCGTCGCCCGCCGCGCCAAGGGAGAGCCGCTCCAGTACATCTCTGGCAAGACAAGCTTCCGCTTCATCGAGGTCGCCTGCGCGCCCGGTGTCCTCATCCCCCGCCCGGAGACCGAGCTTCTGGTCGACGCCGCCCTCGAGGGCATTGACGCCGCGGCTGCGGCACCCGAGCTCCGCGTGCTCGAGGTTGGTTGCGGAACGGGGTGCGTGAGCTGTGCCATCGCAAGCGAACGCCCGGGCACTCGCGTCACCGCGACGGATATTTCGCCCGTCGCCGCCGGCCTTGCACGCAAGAACCGCGACGCCCTTGGCCTTACGGATACGGTTGACATCGTGGAGTGCGACCTTGCCACCGGCGTGTCCGAGGGGCTCATGGGCACGTTCGCCGTCCTCGTCTCGAATCCTCCCTACATTCCGGACGAGGTGATGCGCCAACTTCCTTCTGAGGTTGCGGATTTCGAGCCCGAGCTCGCGCTTGCCGGCGGCGTGGATGGCCTCGACATTTACCGCCGCTTGCTTGACCTCGCGCCTCGCGCCCTCATGCCGGGCGGCATGTTTGCCGTCGAGCTTCACGAGGAGTGCCTCGATGCGGCGGCGGATCTCGCGCGTGCCCAGGGCGGCTGGAAGAGTGTCGAGGTTCGCCATGACCTTACGGGCCGCCCCCGTTTCCTCGTCGCTCTTCGCGTGGGGGAGCTTCCCATGGCTGAGCCCGAACACCTTCCGGAGGGCCGCATCGAGCCATGCGACCAGAGCGATCCTTCGCCCGAGGTAATTGAGGATGCCGCCTCCGTACTTCGCGCCGGCGGGGTCGTCGTCATGCCGACGGACTCTGTTTATGGCATCGGTGCCGCCGCGATACCCGGCAACCCCGGCCATCGCCGCATCTTCGACATCAAGCGCCGCGATCTTGCGCAGACGCTCCCGCTGCTCGTGGCAGACCCAGAGGAGCTTGATCGCCTCGCGGTGGATGTTCCGTCGTGGGCGCGTCATCTGGCGGAGCGTCTCTGGCCCGGTGCCCTTACGCTCGTGGTCCGCGCGAGTGGAGCGGTGCCGCCCGAGTTTTGCCGTGAGGATGGCACGGTGGCCTTGCGCGTGCCCGACTCGCCCCTCGTTCGTGCGCTTGCCCGCGAGGTGGGTCCGCTTGCCGTTACGAGCGCTAACACGCATGGTATGCCGGCGCCGGCGGCTTCGGATGATATCGAGAGACGTATCGCTGAGGCGGCGGACCTCACGCTTGCGGCCGGTCCCACGCCCGCGGGCGAGGCGTCGACCATCGTCGACGTGACCTCCGCCGAACCCCGCATCGTGCGCCAGGGTGCCATCCCGGCGGATGTCATCGAGGCCCTCGCCCAGGCGTAGCGCCGCCCGTCGCTCCCATCGAGCTTGCCGGAATTACCGCTCACCAAAAAGTGAGGGCCTTCCGTGCGGGTCTACGGCCCTCCCGCCGACGCGTCCGGGCGCGCGCGGGAACACTCCCATACGCTGTGGAAGGTGACAATAAGCGGCCAGAGGCGGTTAGGAGACGGACATGGCAACCATCATGGACAGCGTTATGAGCTCGGCCGTGAGCCCTGCGGGGCTGGGCGGAACGCCGGCTTCCGATGGCTGCATCATGGCGCTCGACGCCGGCACGACGAGCGTTCGCGCAATCCTCTTTGACGAGTTTGGCCACCGCATAGCTGTGGCGCAGCGGTCGCTCACCATGAAGTACCCGCATCCTGGCTGGGTGGAGCAGGATCCGGTTGAGATTCTCTCCGCGCAGGTCGCCTGTATGATCGAGGTGCAGTTCAAGAGTGGAATCCACTCGAATCGCATCAACGCCATCGGCATCACAAACCAGCGCGAGACCGTTATCGTGTGGGATCGCCAGACCGGCCAGCCCATCTATGACGCCGTCGTGTGGCAGTGCCGCCGCACCGCACCGCTCGTTGAGAGGGTCGTCGCGGAGGGCCACGGCGAGCTCATCCGTGAGCGCACCGGTCTCGTGCCAGACGCGTACTTCTCCGCGACGAAGATCGCCTGGATCCTCGATAACGTCGACGGCGCCCGCGAGATGGCGGAGGCCGGTCAGCTTATGTGCGGCACGGTCGACACGTGGCTCGTCTACAACCTCACCCGTGGCAAGGTCCACGCGACGGACTTCACGAACGCAAGCCGCACGATGCTCTTCGACATCCACAAGCTCGACTGGGATGACGAGCTCTGCGAGATCTTCGGCGTGCCGCGCTCCATGCTGCCGGAGGCGCGCCCCTCGTCTGGCGACTTCGGCGAGGTCAGCGCTGATATCATGACGCATCATCCGCGCATCCTCGGTGTCGCGGGAGACCAGCAGGCGTCGCTCTTCGGCCACTGCTGTTTTAAGCCTGGCAGCGTCAAGAACACGTACGGCACGGGCTGCTTCATGCTCATGAATCTCGGTGGCGATGCCGTGACCTCCAAGAACGGCCTTGTCACGACGGTCGGCATCGCCGAGGGAGGGGCCATCGATTACGCGCTTGAGGGCTCGGTGTTTCAAGCTGGCTCCGTCATCCAATGGCTGCGCGACGGCCTGGGCCTCATCGATAGCGCGGAGGAGACGGCGAGCCTTGCGTCTTCCGTGCCGGACACGGATGGCTGCTACGTAGTCCCGGCATTCACGGGCCTTGGCGCGCCCTGGTGGAGGTCCGACGCTCGCGGCGTCATAGCGGGCATCACGCGCGGCACGGACAAGGCGCGCCTCGTGCGCGCGGCGTGCGAGTCCATGGCCTATCAGACCTACGACATCCTCAAGGCCATGGAGGCGGATTCCGGTCATGCCCTGACCTCGCTCGAGGTCGACGGGGGAGCGGCAAACAACCCCTTCATCATGCAGTTCCAGGCAAATCTTCTCGGCATTGACGTGGTGCGTGGCCAGACGTCTGAGAGCACCGCCCTCGGCGCCGCGTTCCTCGCGGGCCTTGCGTCGGGCTTCTGGGCCGACAGGGACGAGCTCGCGGGTCTTTTCGAGGATGAGACGCGCTTCTCTCCCGAGATGGCGGAGGAGCGCCGCGAGGAGCTCCTCGCCGGTTGGCACGAGGCCGTGCGTCGCACCCTGGCGTAGTCGTTGTGGCTGGCGCGCGCGAGGGCCGGTCTGCGCCACGCCGCGCGGAGAGTCCTGGCTTGCCGGGTGTCCGTGCCGCTCGTCGTCGCGCCCGCCTTCTCGCGCCCTGCTAATCCGCGTCTTGCGTAATCCGTGCCGCCTGCTCCCAATTCCCCGCAGCGTGGTACGCTTCTGCGAGTATGAGCGCGCATCGCGCGAGGGGCGCTCCCGACAGGGCGCGCCAAGGATAAAAGGAGATTCACATGCGCATTGTCGTTGCATCCGATCACGCCGGTTTCTGCCAGAAGGACGTCATCTGCGACTTCGTCCGCGGCCTTGGTCACGAGGTCGAGGACCTTGGCCCCGAGACCGCCGACCGCGTCGACTACCCTGACTTCGCCGACAAGGTCGCTCGTCGCGTCTCCGAGGGCACCGCTGACCGCGGCATCCTCATCTGCGGCACCGGCATCGGCATGGCCATGACCGCCGACAAGGTTCCCGGCGTGCGCGCCACCGTCGTCCAGACCAACAAGTTCGCCGAGCTCTGCCGCGAGCACAATGACTGCAACGTTCTGTGCCTCTCCGGCCGCTTCACCGCCCCGATGGACAACTGCCAGTTCGTCGAGACCTTCCTGACCACCGAGTTCGGTGGTGGCCGCCACGAGGGCCGCGTCGCCAAGATCATGGCCGAGGACGAGCGCTAATGGCACAGCTCGACGCGATCGGGCTCACGCCAGAGCAGCGCGCCCGCGTGACCGTTGTTGACCACCCGATGGTCCAGCACAAGGTCGCGATCCTGCGTGATGAGTCCACGGGCACCAAGCAGTTCCGTGATCTCGTTCGCGAACTGGCGATGTTCGAGGGCTATGAGGCCACGCGCGACTTCCCGCTCGAGCCGGTGGAGGTCGCTACGCCGCTCGAGACTTGCACATGCCACAAGATCGCCGGCAAGAAGGTCGCCATCGTGCCCATCCTCCGTGCCGGCCTTGGCATGGTTGATGGCATCCTCGACCTTGTTCCCGCCGCTCGCGTGGGTCACATCGGCATGTACCGCGACCCAGAGACCCATGAGCCGCACGAGTACTACTGCAAGCTTCCCGAGGACGTCGATAAGCGCACCTGTCTCGTTGTGGACCCGATGCTCGCGACCGGTGGCTCCGCCATCGCCGCGATCGACTACCTGAGACGTTCGGGCGTCTCAGACGTCCGCCTGCTCGTGCTCGTGGCGGCTCCGGAGGGCGTTCGTGCGGTGCTCGAGGCGGATTCTAGCGTCCGTCTCTATACGTGCGCGCTTGACCGCGAGCTGAATGACCACGCGTATATTCTGCCGGGTCTCGGCGATGCGGGCGACCGCATCTTTGGCACGCTGTAGCCATGACGACGAGTGCCTTCACAGCCGGTGTCGTCATGGGGCTTCTCGGCGTGCTGCCTCTTGTCATTCCGCTGGTGCGTATGGCCAGGCGGGGAACGGGGCCGTCGAATGGAAACATCGCTGCCCAATGCCTGATTGGCGTGATGGCGTCTTTTGCGATTCTCACGCTCGGCATAGGCGCGGCGAGCCGTCTCTGGCCCGATTCCCTGGTGGGCTGCTCGTCTATCGCCGTCGCGGAGTTGCTCGTCATTTCGACGGTGTGCGTGCTTAAGACGAGGCGTTTCTTGCCTTAGGTTCCCGGACGTGGGTAATTCCCCATGAGTCCTAGAGTGCGGTTAGTTCCCCCTAGGTCCCTCAGAGACGCGGGTAAAACGTTTTTTGTCAAATACGGCCCCCTCGAGCATCTGGCTCGAGGGGGCCGTTCCTATAGCAGAATTCAAATGATCATGTAGGCGAGAACATTTGCTCAAATTGGTCCGATATTAGCGTAGATGTACTTTACAAATTATCGGATATCCCCTGATAAAAGAGGTGCAAAAAAGTTGCGCCACTCTAATCTGGAAGTGCTACCATGCCGATTCGACAAAAAGAAAAAGGCCGGACGGCCCATTCTTTCGGCAAGCGGCAATCTGCAACATTGAGGAGAAATGTCGTGACAAGTCGTGTTATAAAGCCACTAGGGGGCATAATCACTAAAACCTGTGCGGAGCAAACCTCCGGGCGGAATCGTGGTCTTTGGCTGCGATTCCTCCGGGGCTAGCGAAAGGATGATGCATGTCTCCACTTGATGCGCTTCCTGAGGAGATTGACGAGCTCCTCGATGGATTTATGTCGCATTCCGTTTTCGGCAACATGACAGTGGGCCTGACGACCTACACCTTCTGGCTGATCGTCGCCCTTGCACTGCTGCTTGTCGTCCTCTTTGTCTTCAAGAAGAAGCAGGCTGAGAGCCTCGTGCCGCAGGGCACCTTCGTGAATGGCGTCGAGTTCGTTGTTCAGTACATTCGCGATGATGTCGTGAAGGGCATTTGCGGTGAAACGTGGAAGAAGCACTTCCCGTTCCTCTGCACCATGTTCTTCTTCATTCTTGCCAACTCGATCGTCGGCATGATTCCTGGCTGCCACCCCGGCACGGGCACCATCGGCGTAACGGCTGCTATCGCGGTTTGCTCGTTCGTTTACTTCGTGGTCCTTGGCTGCAAGCGTATGGGTGTCCTTGGCTACATCAAGAGCCTCTCGCCCAAGGGCGTTCCGTGCCCGATCAACCTTCTTGTTGCCTGCATCGAGTGCTTCTCGAACTTCCTGCGCCCAATCACGCTTGCCATTCGTCTGTTCTGCAACATGTTTGCGGGCCACATCGTCATGGGCGTGTTCGCCATTCTCGCGTCTCTGTTCGTTGAGCCGCTTCTGAACGGCTTCTCGGTCGTTGCCCTTGGCAATGCCGGCGCGTCGATCTTCTGGGTTCTGCTCCTTATTGGCATCTATGTCGTGGAGATTCTGGTCGGTGTCATCCAGGCCTACGTCTTCACCCTTCTCTCCGCCGTTTACATTCAGCAGGTCGAGCAGGAGCACTAATAGCTTGCCTGCCATGTGCTAATGGCGCCGCCGGCTGTGCCGGCAAATCCCAACCAACGCCGGCATGACCGGCACCCAATCAAAGCCGATTCATCGGTAAATCTGGTACCTGGCAGGTAAAAACCTGCTTCGTATGAATTAGCTCACGAGATCGTCCGCAAAGGAGCGGGCGACAAACAAAGGAGGAATCGTGGGAACCATCGGTTACGGTCTCTGTGTTATTGGCGCCGCTTTTGGCATCGGCCTTACGGCCTTCGGAGCTACCCGTGCTATTGCTCGCCAGCCTGAAGCTGAGGGTCGTCTCTTCACGATCTTCATTCTGGGTTCCGCGTTCATCGAGGCCCTCGCCCTTATCGGCTTCGTCGTTACGCTGATTTCCTAATCAGCCGACGCCGAGTACGCTAAGTGGAGGCAAGAGTATGAACAGCAACACCAAGAGGCGCGGGCTCGTCGGCGTAATCACCGCTCTCGCCGTTCTTATCCCGACGCCCGCTTTCGCGGAGGCGCCGAGTGGTCCGGAGATTCTGCTTCCCAAGATGGCGGAGTTCATTCCTGCCCTTATCGCTTTTCTCATTATCTGGGTCGTCGCGGCTAAGTTCGTTTGGCCGTCCGTCCTGGGCATGATGGATCAGCGTCAGCAGAAGATCCAGGGCGACCTTGATGCCGCCGCAGCCGAGAAGGCCAGTGCTGTCAAGGAGCACCAGGAGTATCAGGCTCAGATCGCTAACGCCCAGAACGAGGCTGATGAGATCATCGCCGAGGCCAAGGCTCAGGCCGAGGCTGAGCGTGCCCGCATTCTCGCCAAGGCTCAGGAAGAGGCCGCGGCTACGGTTGCCAAGGCTCGCGACGCCGTTAGCTCTGAGCGCCGCAAGGCCATGGCTGAGCTCTCTGATTCCGTCATTGATCTCTCGGTTGAGATTGCCGGAAAGATCATCGGCAACAGCCTCAGCGACAGCGATCAGCGCAAGCTGGCCGAGAAGTATCTCGTGGAAGTGGGCGGCGGACATGACAGCGACGCCTAACGATAACGCGAGGTCCGAGAAGTCTGAGAAGTACGCTCGCGCCCTCATCGAAGCCGCACGTCAGGAGGGAAGGGCCAACAAGGACCTCGTCCAGTGGAAGCACGCGATGAAGTTCTCCTTCGAGGTCCTCGAGACCCTCTCTGCGATGCGCAACGAGGACGACCTCGATCTTGTCAGCGACGTTGAGCGTGCCTATAACGAGCTTCTCGAGTCCGAGGATGAGACCGTCTCCGTCACGGTGACGACCGCCGTCCCCCTGGACGATGATCTTCGCGCCAAGGTTCGTGCGAAGGCCGAGAAGGAGCTCGATGCTCCGATTTACCTGGTCGAGCGCGTTGATCCGTCCATCATTGGCGGCATCATTCTTGAGGCTCACGGCAAGCGCTTTGATGCTTCTGTCAAGGCCCAGCTCGCCAACATTCGCAAGACGCTTACCTCGACCTCTATTGGAAGTGATGATTAATGGCAGACCAGATCAGCTCCGAGGTGATTCTGCGCACGTTGCGCGAAAACCTTGCGCAGATCAACGCCGCGGTTGACGAGCAGGAGGCGTCTGTCGTTACCGAGGTGGGCGACGGTATCGCTCACGTCGCGGGTCTCAAGTCCGCGATGGCTGGCGAGCTTCTCCAGTTCACGAGCTCCGTCTCCGGCAAGTCCGTCTACGGTCTTGCTCAGAACCTCGACAAGGAAGAGGTCGGCGCCGTTCTCTTTGGTGAGGTTGACGCCATCAAGGAGGGCGACGAGGTCCGCACTACGGGTCGCGTCATGGATATCCCCGTTGGTCACGCAATGCTCGGCCGAGTCGTTAACCCGCTTGGCCAGCCCATTGACGGCAAGGGTCCCATCAGCACGACGCACCGTCGTCCGATCGAGTTCAAGGCTCCTGGCATCATGGAGCGTCAGCCGGTGTGCGAGCCGGTTCAGACCGGCCTCCTCGCTGTCGACGCCATGGTTCCTATCGGACGTGGCCAGCGAGAGCTCATCATCGGCGACCGTAAGACGGGTAAGACCGCCATCGCGATCGACGCCATCATCAACCAGGCTGACACTGGCATGATCTGCGTCTATGTCGCCATTGGTCAGAAGGCGTCCACCGTTGCCGCCATTAAGGGCACGCTCGAGGCTCACGGCGTTCTCAACAAGACGATCATCGTTGCTGCTACCGCTGCGGATTCCGCCCCGATGCAGTACATCGCGCCTATGGCCGGTGCCGCTATCGGTGAGTACTTCATGTACAACGACGCCAATGGTAACCCCGCTGACGCCGAGCACCCCGGCGGACACGCCCTCGTCATCTACGATGACCTCTCCAAGCAGGCCGTCGCCTATCGTCAGATGTCGCTTACGCTGCACCGTCCGCCCGGACGCGAGGCTTACCCGGGTGACATCTTCTACCTGCACTCTCGTCTTCTCGAGCGCGCTTGTAAGCTTTCTGACGCAAACGGCGCCGGTTCGCTCACGGCTCTCCCGATTATTGAGACGCAGGAGGGCGACGTTTCCGCCTACATCCCGACGAACGTGATTTCGATCACCGACGGTCAGATTTACCTGCAGTCCAACCTGTTCTTCCAGGGCCAGCGCCCGGCTGTTGACGTGGGCATTTCCGTGTCCCGAGTTGGCGGCGCCGCGCAGATCAAGGCCATGAAGCAGGTCGCCGGTACCCTCCGTCTGGACCTTGCCAGCTACGCTGAGAAGCAGGCGTTCGCCCAGTTCGGCTCTGACCTCGACGCCTCGACGCGCTATCAGCTTTCGCACGGCGCTCGCATGACCGAGCTCCTCAAGCAGAAGCGTTACTCCGCTCTCGACGTCGCTGACCAGATCATCGTTCTGTTCGCGGGCAAGGAGGGCTTCCTGGACGATCTCGACGTCGACCAGATCTGCCCCTTCCGTGATGGTCTCGCTACCTATATGCAGGAGCGCCACCAGGCGGTCCGCAACGAGGTTCGCACGAGCAAGATTTCGGACAATACGTCCGAGCGCCTCAAGGAGCACATCGCCAGCTTCAAGAAGAAGTTCCTGCTCCAGCACCCCACCAAGGAGATGCTCGCGGCTAGGGAGCTCGAGGCGCAGTCCGCTGACACCAACCAGAAGAAGGCGTAGGGCACCAGCTCATGTCGAATCTTCGTGAAATTCAGAGGCGCATCTCCTCGGTCAAGGCGACCATGCAGATCACGCGCACGATGGAGATGGTTTCCACGGCGAAGATCCGCAAGGCACTCGATCGCGCCGAGGAGGCTGAGCCGTACAAGGACGCGATCAGTCGTATGCTGGCCGCTGTCGTGGGCGCTGGCGTCAAGGGTGAGCAGCCGCTGCTCGAGAGGCATGGTACGGAGAAGAACGTTCTCTTCATTGTCATCGCGTCCGATCGTGGACTTGCCGGCGGCTTCAATATCCAGCCCGAGCGCGAGGTTCTTCGTAAGATGGACCGACTCAAGGCGAAGGGTGTCACGAGCCAGCTGATCACGAGTGGCCGTAAGCCGACCGACTTCTTCGCGCATCGCGGAGTGGATCCGGTGATTAGTTTCGTCGGTACCTCCTCCGAGCCCACGATGGACCAGGCAGATCAGATTGCCACGTACGTCATGGATGCCTATGCAAAGGGCACCATCGATCGCGTGGAGCTGAACTACTGGCACGCGAAGAACCGCTTCGAGCAGGTGCTTGTTAGCGAGCAGCTGCTCCCGATCGACCCGGATGTGTTCAAGTTGCCCAATGAGCCGCGCAACCGCGAGGCTCTGACGACGGTCGAGCACGACTATCGCACCGAGTTCGACTTTGACCCGTCCGCATCCGAGGTTCTCGGCTACCTTATCCCGGCCTATGTCCGCACCGTGATCTTTCATGCAATGCTTGATTCGGCTGCGGCAGAGCACGGCGCGCGCCGTCGCGCGATGCACTCCGCGACGGAGAATGCGGAAGAGGTCGTCAATGACCTCAGCCGTACGTACAACCGTGTGAGGCAGGGCTCCATCACCACTGAGCTCAACGAGATCATCGGCGGCGCGGCCGCATTGGAGGACAAGTAATGTCAGAAACCACTGAGAAGAGGTCGGTGCTCGAGGAGGCGGCCCTCGATATCAAGCACCGTAGTGTCGGAGACGGCACCATAATCAGCATCGTGGGCTCCATCGTCGACGTTAAGTTCGACGATGCCGTCCCCGCGATCTACAACGCCCTTACCGTCAAGGGCGAGACCCCGATCGGCGCCATCAACCTCACGCTTGAGGTCGAGAGCCTGCTCCCGGGTAACGTCGTTCGCTGCGTCGCCATGGCCTCCACCGATGGCCTTCAGCGCGGTCTCCGTGTCCATGACACGGGTGCCCCGATGATGATGCCCGTCGGCCCTCAGACCCTTGGCCGCGTCTGGAACGTCGCTGGTAAGCCTGTTGATGGCATGCCCATGCCGGAAAACATGCAGCTTTACCCGATTCACCGTCCCGCTCCGCAGTTCGAGGACATCACCACCCAGACCGAGATCTTCGAGACCGGCATCAAGGCCATCGACCTTCTCGAGCCCTATGTCCGTGGTGGTAAGACCGGTCTGTTCGGCGGCGCAGGCGTCGGCAAGACGGTTCTGATTCAGGAGCTCATCAACAACCTCGCCCAGGAGCACGGTGGCACCTCGGTGTTCACCGGCGTTGGCGAGCGCACCCGTGAGGGCACTGACCTGTACCTTGAGATGAGCGAGTCTGGCGTTATCAGCAAGACCTGCCTTGTCTACGGTCAGATGAACGAGCCGCCTGGAGCACGTCTGCGTGTCGGCCTCGCTGGCCTCACCACGGCTGAGTACTTCCGCGACCAGGGCCAGGACGTCCTTCTGTTCATCGACAACATCTTCCGCTTCTCCCAGGCAGGCTCTGAGGTCTCCGCACTTCTCGGCCGTATGCCGTCCGCCGTTGGTTACCAGCCCACGCTGGCCACGGAGATGGGCGACCTGCAGGAGCGAATCACGTCGACCAAGGAAGGCTCGATCACCTCGGTCCAGGCCGTCTACGTCCCCGCCGACGACCTTACCGACCCGGCTCCTGCCACGACGTTCACGCACCTTGACGCCACGACGGTTCTGTCGCGTAACATCGCCTCGCTCGGCATCTACCCGGCAGTCGACCCGCTGGCGAGCTCGTCTGACGCCCTCGATCCCAGTGTCGTCGGCGACGAGCACTATCGCGTGGCCACCGCCGTTCAGGAGACCCTGCAGGAGTACACCGACCTTCAGGACATCATCGCGATTCTTGGTATGGACGAGCTCTCTGAGGAGCAGCGCCTGGTCGTTGACCGTGCGCGTAAGATCCAGCAGTTCCTCTCGCAGTCCTTCCACGTCGCCGAGAAGTTCACGGGCAACCCGGGCGTGTACTGCCACATCGAGGACACCGTTCGCTCCTTCGCCGCTATCGTTGACGGCGAGTGCGACGACATCCCCGAGCAGGCCTTCCGTTACGCCAGCACCATCGATGACGTGCGCGATCGCGCCGCCAAGATGGCTGCTGCCGAGAACGCGGCTGAGTAGGGGCGGATCTGATGGGCTACCTAACCTGCAAGTTTGTGAGGCCTGACAAGCAGATCTTCGAGGGTAAGGTTGCCTCGGTTGTGCTCGCAACGTACACGGGCGAGCTCGGCATCCTCCCCGGCCACGCTTCAGAGATTTGCGCTCTGGGCAACGGCGTGGTTCGCATGAACCTTCTGCCGGAGGATGGCGGCGGCGTGCGTCGTGTCGTGGTTTCTGGTGGTTATGCCGAGGTGCACAAGAACACCGTCGTCGTTATCGCCGATCACGCTCGTCGCGAGGATGACATCGAGCCGAATGTCGTTCTGGCCACTCGTAAGGCTGCCGAAGAGTCGAGGGACGCCCTCCCTGAGGACGACCACCAGCGCGCCTACTACGAGAATAAGATTGCTTGGTGCAATCAGCTTCTCGCCCAGGCAGAGAAGGCTGGCAAGCTTAAGCATTAGCCAATTGGCATCCTTGAGGCTTGACTCGATTACAATTAGGCAATGGATGTAACCCGATGGGCGTCCGCGTGCGGGCGCCCATCTTGTCATGGAAGGCCAACGGAGGAGGAACATGGACGTCATCAAGGTTGAGGGTGGGCATCCCATTACCGGTGAGGTCAGGGTCGAGGGCGCTAAGAACTCGGCGCTCAAGCTCATGGCGGCGACCATCATGGCTCCGGGCGTGAACACGCTCACGAATGTCCCCAACATCTCCGATGTCCATGTCATGGGTAAGGTCCTCAAGCGTCTTGGCGCCAAGATAGACGTTCTGGATGAGCACACGCTCGTCATCGATACCACGAACGTGGACAAGTGGGAGGCGCCTTACGAGCTCGTCGTCAAGATGCGTGCCTCGACGGCCGTTATGGGTCCGCTCCTGGCTCGTTTTGGCAAGGCCGTTATCGCCATGCCCGGCGGATGCAACCTCGGTGCTCGCAAGATCGATATGCATATCCTTGGCCTTGAGGCGCTTGGCGTGCACTTCGAGACGACCCACGGCAACATGCATGCCAGTGCGCCCCATGGCATCGTTGGCGCCAACGTCACCCTTGAATTCGCGAGTGTTGGCGCAACGGAGAACCTGATCATGGCCTCCGTCCACGCGAGCGGCACCACGATTATCGATAACGCTGCTCGTGAGCCTGAGATTGTCGATCTTGCCAACATGCTTAACGAGATGGGCGCGAAGATCACCGGCGCGGGTACCCCCGTCATTCAGATCGAGGGCGTCGCTGCGCTCCATCCCGTCACGCATGCCGTCGTGGGCGATCGTATCGAGGCCGGTACCTTCATTGCCGCTGCAGGTATGACCGGCGGCCCCATTCACGTTACCGGCTTCAAGCCCGAGCACCTCGGTCTTGTTCTCAAGAAGTACGAAGCCATGGGCATGCGCATCGAGCGCGAGGAGGATGGCGTCGTCGCCTCCGCGGATTCACGCCTTAAGGCCGTGGACATCCAGACGCTGCCGTTCCCTGGCTTCCCAACGGATATGCAGGCTCAGACCATGGCCATGCTCGCTCTTTCGGATGGTCAGTGCGTTATCACCGAGAATATCTTCGAGAATCGCTTCATGTTTGCCGGCGAGATTGCCCGCATGGGAGCTGATATCCGCGTAGAGGGCCATCATGCCATCGTTCGTGGTGTCGAGGGCCTTTCCGGAGCCCAGGTTGAGTCCCCCGATTTGCGCGGCGGAGCGGCGCTTGTGCTCGCCGGCCTTGTGGCGGAGGGGGAGACCACGGTTTCTGCCATCCATCACATCGAGCGCGGCTATGAGCACTTCGTAGACAAGCTTGGCGCGCTCGGCGCGAAGGTGTGGCGCGATACGGTTCCTGACGTCGAGATCGAGGACTAACGCATGCCCGCGCACTCTGAATGGGATCCGGGCAAGACTGGCTTCTACGACTTCGATCGCACGACTTCGGGGTCCTCTTACCACGAGCGCATGGTTCGCCGCACGTCCAGGAGGCGCGCGATCATCGTGGTGGCGGTTGCGCTTGGGGTGGTTCTTGCCGTCATATGCGGCATCGTTGTCGCTGGTGGATCCTCGGTAAAATAATCTGTATGCATAGTAAGCCGTGCGTTCTTCCGTGGCTTACAGGGGGCGTTTCAAAAGCTGGAGGTATTGGCATGAGGGCTAAGAATGAGGGGCATGAGCTTTCGAACGCCGGTGAGGACTATCTCGAGGCAATCTATTGCGTTCTACTCGAGCATCCTGGCGACAATGCCGTTCGCTCGGTAGACGTTTCGGAGCGACTTGACGTCTCGAAGGCGAGCGTGAACAAGGCGCTCTCCGCTCTAAAGGAAGGCGGTTTCGTCGAGCAGACTCGCTATGGCCGTGTCGAGCTGACGGAAGAAGGCCGCGAGTATGCCGCGCGCGTTTGGCGTCGTCACCGCATGCTTAGGAGCTTCCTAAATCACGAGCTGGGCGTGGAGGAGGACGTTGCGGACGAAGAGGCGTGCCTCATGGAGCACGCCCTGTCCGAGGACACGACTCGGCGTCTCATGGATTATCTAGAGCGTCAGGGCGTTGCCATCGATAGCGAATAGGCTGCTGTCTGGCGGCTGTGTGAGGCCGGCGTGTGCGGACGCCCAAATTAGAACCGTATGAGCGGGATGCGTTCACGTCTGCCGAACGCACCCCGCTCTTTGTATGAAGACCGCCCAACCGCAGCACGGCGGCGGTACCATCCCACACACCAGATCATGGACCGTTGCGCGCGTGGTGTCGGTCCCACGCGTGTGGGTTGCGCGTCGGAGAATGGAGCATCGTGAAGGCAATCATCCCTGCCGCTGGTTTTGGCACTCGCTTTCTTCCTGCCACCAAGGCGGTTCCCAAGGAGCTCCTGCCCGTTCAGGGCCTGCCCGTGATTCAACATGTCGTTGAGGAGGCCCTTGCGGTTGAAGGGGTTGACGGCGTTGTCATCGTCAACTCTCACGATAAACCTGCCATTGAAGAGCACTTTGCCAAGAATGAAGAGCTAGAAGAGCTCCTGCGCTCGCGCGACAAGGAAGACCTTGCGGCGGGTGTCGAGCGCGCCGCTTCGCTGCCCGTATCTTTCGTCTATCAGGATGAGCCACTGGGTCTCGGTCACGCGGTGTTGCAGGCTGCGCCCGCCATGGACGACGATCCTTTCCTGATTCTTCTTGGCGACTATTTCGTGCCCGATCACGAGATGTGTCGTCGCATGAAGGAGGTCTCTGATGCCCATGACGGCGCCTCGGTCATCGCGGTGGGCGTCGTTCCGGCTGACGAGGTCTCGCGTTACGGCATTATCGGGGGGAAGTGCGTTTCCGGCGGTGACCCCGAGGCCCCGGGTGCCGTCTGGCTGGTGGGTAATATGGTCGAGAAGCCTGCTCCCGAGGACGCTCCCAGCCATCTCTTCATCGTGGGTCGCTACCTGCTTTCTCCCCGCGTAATGGAGCTTCTTGCGACGCAGGGCCCCGGTGCCGGTGGCGAGGTTCAGCTCACTGACGCCATGCTCCGCCTTCTCGACGAGGAGGAGATGTACGCCATCGTGGTCGATGTCGACGAAGGCCGTGACACGGGGACCCCGGCTGCCTGGGCTGGTGTTGCCGCTCGTGCCGCGCTTGAGGATCCCTCGACTCGTGCGGAGTTCCTCGAGGCCCTTGGCGCAGCGGCGGATCTCATCCGCTAGCTGTCCAGGCCTTTGTGCCGCACGCGTATCGATGCGACCCCGCGCGGCTTTGCGCCCGTGGGGTCGCTTACTGTCCTGCCGTCATCTTGGAGGATATACGGCTATGAACGTCATTAACTTCACTGGCGATGCGTGGGAAGCGCGCGTTGGTGACGGAGATCCATACGAGGACGCGCTGCGCATCGCGGACGCTGTTGGCGAACTCGCCCATGAGCTGAATCCCGATGCTCGCGTCTACGTTGGCTTTGATTCACGGTCTTTGTCTCGTTCGCTTGCGCCCGAAATGGCTGAGGTTGTCGCCGGACACGGTATTACGTGCTATGTCTCAGACGCCTGCTGTCCCTCGTGTGTGCTCGCCGAGGCTGTAAGGCTGGACTCCAAGGCCATTGGCGGAATCATGCTTACGGCGGGGAATAAGCCTGCGGACTACTTTGGGATTCGCGTCTGCATGGCAGACGGGTCGCCCGCCACGTCCGGCGACACGGATGTTCTCGAGAGCCATGTCGTGCCAGAGCTACCCTCTGCGCGAGGCGAAGCCGAGCCTGTTGACCTTATGACGCGCTATCTTGAGCGTACTTCGGGCTTTATCGACGGTGATGCCATTGCCGTGCAGGCCCCTCTCGTCGTGTGTGACCCGATGTACGGTTCTATGTGCGGACATGCCGCCCGTCTTCTGGGCTCGCTCGGTGCGCGTGTCATCGAGATTCATGCGGATGACGAGGAGGACTTCGGTGGCCTTCATCCGGACGCAGCGGAACCGTGGATTGACGAGTGCGAACAGGTGGTTGGCGATCGGGGCGCCGCGTGGGGCGTTGCGATTGATGGTGCGGGTGAGCGCATCGCGCTCATTGACGAGCGCGGACGATATGTCACTCCCCATAAAATGCTTGCTCTCATAATGGGCTACCTCGTGCGAGAGCGCGGGATTACGGGGCGCATGGTAGTCCCGATTTTCGTCTCATCTGTCGTGCGAAGGCAGGCGGCGCGTCTCGGTCTTCAATTGACGGTCACCCCGGCCGGCTATATGTGGATGCGCGAGGAGATGCTCGCCGGCAACGTCGTGTGTGCGGGTGATGCCCTGGGCGGGGTCGGGATACCCGCACTTGGACTCGAGCGCGACGCTCTTGCTGCGGCTGCCGTTCTGGCAGATTGCATTGCCCGCGATGGCAGGCCGCTCTCCGTGATTTCTGATGCTCTCGATGAGGAGCTCGGGCGAATGTACTACGGACGCCGCGAGGTTCGCATGGGCGCAGGAGCCATCCAGATGCTGAGAAACTACCTCCCCGGACTGAATCCAGCGGAAATGGCGGGGATGAAGGCCGTTTCCGTTTCGCACTCCGCGGGAAGTCTTCGAGTGGAGCTCGAAGGCGACGCATGGGTGCTCGTTCGGCCGAGCGCTTCTTCGCCCACCGCGCTTGTGTGCGCAGAGGCGCCTACCAAAGCCGATCGTGACGCTCTCTTAGACGCTGGGGCGGCGCTAGCGCTTGAGCCGCTTGAGTTAGGCAAGGAGTAAAGCTCCCGTAGTAAGTAGGGTGGCGAAAGAATCTGCGAGAAGCGGGGCATCGGATGTACCGATGTCCCGCTTCTCTATCCGCGCTATGTAGTGGCGAGAGGAGAGAGAGTTGCTGAGCCTCATGCCAATAAGGTGAGAAACGGCTCGCTATCGCATCGCTATCAGGGAAAACAAGGCGGCAAACCGGATTCGTGACGCTCCGCTTCTAAAACCCAATCCTCCCGAGTTGTGTGCGTCCCGTGGAGACGCCCCCGCCCCCTTGCGGGCGGCCCCGGGGGCGCGTATATTTCATCCCTGCGCTGCG
>NZ_JBCLNF010000007.1:0-70724 GCF_039062465.1 Collinsella sp. 1033st1_E11_1033SCRN_220408 | reverse complement strand
AGAACGTTTCCAGCCATAAAAAGCCTCCCATTTCTTGTGTCCAAGAAATGGGAGGCAGTTCACACGCCGACGGGGCTTCAACAAATCAATGGAACAGAAGCTACTTGATGGTGTTCACGAGCTTCTGGACGCCAGACTTACGCTGGGCAGCCTGGTTCTTGTGGATGATGCCCTTGGAAGCGGCCTTGTCGAGCAGACGACCAGCCTTGTTGGCCTCAGCCTGAGCGAGCTCGGCGTCCTTAGCCTCAACGGCAGCGCGAACGCGCTTGACAGCCGTCTTGAGCTCAGAGCGGACGGCCTTGTTGCGCATACGAGCCTTCTCGGCGGTGATGATGCGCTTCTTCTGCGACTTGATGTTAGCCACGTGCAGATCCTTTCAATTTCTTCTATGTGAGGCCCCTGTT
Source organism: Collinsella sp. 1033st1_E11_1033SCRN_220408 (assembly GCF_039062465.1). Classification (NCBI taxonomy): domain Bacteria; kingdom Bacillati; phylum Actinomycetota; class Coriobacteriia; order Coriobacteriales; family Coriobacteriaceae; genus Collinsella; species Collinsella sp. 1033st1_E11_1033SCRN_220408. The sequence goes on along the minus strand of NZ_JBCLNF010000007.1, from coordinate 70,320 downwards.
GGCAAGTGGAGTGGGGTTCCACAAGCCGGACACGGCAAGGTCAACCTCGCCACTATAGCAAAACTACAAGGACTTGTGGCCGAAACACGAGGAATCACAAGTTTCTGACGAGAATTAGTGGCCAGAAAGCCGTCGCGATGCCAGCCGGAGGCAATGCCGTGCCGCTCTGCAACCGCAGCGATGGGTTTCTCCACCCAGTCGGCGAGCGAACTCGGGCACTGCCGAGCCAACCCGAATCAGCGAAGCGCGAGCCCCGGCGTCGTCATTGCAAGCAGGAGGCGCTCGAAGGCGGCGTCAGAGTCCGCGCTGCCTTTGAGGGCCCGCTCGCACGAAGCTGCCTCGGAGAGGAGAGCCTCCAACTCGCCAGGAGCGAATCGAGATGCCCAGCGTGAGTGGTTCTTCACCTGCCAAGGAGCACGCCCGAGCTCGCCCGCAAGCGACGAGCCGGCACCACGCGCCGCGAGGGATTTCGCACATATGAGCTCGCGAATGCGCCCAACGAGAACGGAGTGGAGAAACACAAGGGACGGGTTGTCCATAAGGCGATACATGCGCAGGGCGCGAGCAGCGTCGCGCTCGCAGGCCGCGTCGGCGAACGCCCAGGGGCTAACCTCGGCAGTCTGCGCGACATTCGCCTCGACGTCAGCGAGCGTGATACGACCGCTGGCACGGAGGAGCTCAGTCAGCGTCGCAACTTGGTTATCGAGGGCGACGGTCGCCTCGCCGACGCGATTGACGAGCTCCTCCGCAGCGGCGTTGTCCATGGACATGCCATGACTGGCGGCGAGCTTGACGACATAGGGTGGAAGCTCCCAACGCTTGAGCGGGGAACAGTCGATAACCGACTTCGCGCCCACCTTGGCGACCGCCTTGTACAGGCGCGTGTTCTTGGCGAGCTTCTCGGCATCGAGGCAGAGAACGCAGGAGGGGTTGGGGTCAGCGAGATAGCTAACGACTGCCTCCGAGACGGCCTTGACGAGTTTATCCGCCTCGTGGACGATGACGAGGCGGAAGTCCGCGCAGAAGGGCATCGTCTCAAGCGAAGACACGAGGGTCATCGGGTCTTCAATCTGCGAGCCCTGGAGCTCGTCGAGGTTGAAATCCGCCATGTCGGACGGCACGCGTGAGCGAAGTCTCCGCACGGCGGTGTCACGCTTGAGCTCGTCGGCACCAACGACGAGATATGCGGCAAGCAACGCTGCCCCTTCAGCCATCTCTCCCCCAAACCGTTTTGGTATTCCGCATCTGATTGTAGCCGCTTGATGCGATTCGCCCATCCCCAACGCAACGCGAGATGTCGCCACGTAGCGCGCGGCCGCCCGTCAAAGTCATCTCTGGCAAACAACGCGAGGAGGCGCGTCATCGGGCGAGGGCTCGAGCCGAACGTCCCCGTGCTCGATCGTGCAGAGAAACGTAGCGCCCGCAGACTCGAGGGTCTCTATGCACTCAGGCGTTGGATGCCCATAGGAATTGCCCTCCCCCGCGCTTGCCACCGCAAACTCGGGCCTCAAAGTCTGGGCCAGGTCGAGCGATATTGAGACTCGAGAGCCATGATGCCCAACCTTTAGGACATCGATGTCGCCAACGTCGTTCTGATACTCCTCCAGCTGCTCTTGCTCGGCGTCACCCGTGAGCAGCATCTCTAGCGAGCGGCCGTTGCTATCATAAGAGAGGACGAAACAAAGGGAGTCCTCGTTCTCCGATCCGTCTGTCGGGCCATGGGGCCAAACGCACCTCATCGAATAGGAGCCAAGATGCAGGACATCCCCCTCCGATATCTCGCCAAGAGCAGCCCCCGTAAGGTCTCGCACCGAGCCTTCAAGGCCATCCGGCAGGTTTCCGGAAGCTCCCTCGCCCACATATACCGCATCAACCCCTATGAGGCCGACGAGGTCGACGACACCTCCGTAATGATCGTCATGAAGGTGCGTGATGACCACAGCGTCAAGGTGATACACGTGATTCCTCGCGAGGGCCGAGGAAAGGCTCCCCTCAAGGCCGCAATCGACGAGGATCGCATGGGGACCTTGGCGAACGAGGATGGCATCCCCCTGGCCGACATCGAGAATCGTGACGCTAGGGCCCACAAGCACGCAGGTGAGCAATATATAGGTGCCGACAACTACCGTCGCAGCCGATACCGTTCCCAAGAGGGCCCGGCGGGAGGGCCGAGGCCACACGACCAGCACAAAGGCCATGGCAACCAGGGGTACACACTCGGCCCACGGCGGAAAGCAAACGGGGATACAGGCGAGGGGCAGTTTTCCCAAACCTCGAACGAACCAAATGACGATCTCGCAGAGCGTCGCATCCAGACTCAATACCGGGCTTCCGAGAAACGGCAGCCATGAAATCGCAGCTCCCACAAGGCCAAGTGAGACGAGCGGGGTGAACAAAGGCCCGATCAACACATTTGCGAGGGTCGAGACGAGTGAAAGGCGTCCGAACGTCATCGCACAAGTTCCCGCAGTCGCCAGTTGGCAGACGAGAGAGACGGCAATCGCGGAGCGCAGCGAGCGAAGCAGCGCACTCCCCCGCCTCCCGAGTCGATAAGGAACTCTGATTCCGCCCATACGAAGAAACGGCACCAAGGAAAAGCGAGCGAGAAGGGCATCCGCGTACGAGCCGAACAAAGCGAGTGCGATGACGGACGAGACCGACAGCCTGAACCCAAGGTCACAAGAGCAATAGGGGTCCAAAGCGCACATCGCAAGGCATGCGACAGCGACACCGGACGGGGAATGAGACCTCCTGCCTAGCAGCCTCCCACACCGAGACGCAAGCAGCATCACCCAGGCGCGCACGGCACTTGACGGGCAGGCGCAGAAAACGACGTAGGCGGCACTCGACGCAAGCACAGAGAGACTCCGCGCACGGAGGCCCACACCCGCAAGGCCCAGCAGGGTCTCAACACCACCGGCCATCACTGCGAGATGAGCGCCAGACACCGCGATGAGATGAGATAACCCAACGGACGCGAACGCGTCATCAAGGCCTCGCTCTTTGAGATCCGTCCGCGAACCCGCCACCAGGCCAGCCATGAGGGCGCGGCCATCGCCAGAAGACGGATCAATGGCACGAAGCGCCCACGAGCGAAGGGACGCAAGAACCCCTTCCACGCCGGTCGCGGGCACCGCCCCCGAGACTCGAATCATCTTTACCTTGCCGCATAGCCCCTGGGACCGGCTCGTGCGCCCCCAATCATCGTCATCATTTGCCGAGAAGCGCCCGACGCCAGTCACCGTGGAGCCGAACTCGACCCTGTCGGGAAGCGTGAGCCAGACTTTGGCACGACCGCCGTCTCCCACTACGACCTCGGCACGGCATAACCACCCGCTCTGGCCTCTTGTGCAATCAGACCGAACGACAAACTCGCATGCACTTACGCTCGTGCCCTCAAGCGCAGAAGCAGCATCATCCACACGAGCAAACGCCCAGCCACCCTCAAGGCCACCAGCGACGACCGCGACCGAAAGCGCCAATGCTCCCGCAGCCAAGGACCATGATGCCCGAGCAAACCGAATGCCCATCACGGCAAGGAGGGAGGCAATCGACGCGAATAGGGGCAAAAGCCTCACACCCAGAACGCCTTGCAAGACCAGCGCCTGCGAGCCCGCAAACGCAAGGGCGGCGACAAGGACGAGAGGCACATAGGGGCGTTCCGGATAGGGCGGAAGGCCATCCTCCTCAACTGGGCAAGTCGACGCCGACCGAGCATCCCCCCGAACGCGAGAGGCTTCGTCGACAGAGAAAGGCACGTTCTCGTCACGACCCCACGCAAACGCCTGCTCGCGCGATGGGGCCTCAAAAAGCCGCCTAAACACGGATTTGATCCTTGAGCTTGGAGAACTTCCCCTCGCCTATACCGTTAACGCGCATAAGGTCCTCGGGGCTCGCGAAGGGACCGTTACGTTCGCGGTCCTCTACGATTGCAGCCGCCGTGGAGGGACCGACGCCGGGAAGCGAGTCAAGCTCTTCCGCCGTCGCCGTATTGATGTTTATCACTCCGGATGAAGACGGACCGGCATCAGGCCTCGAAGCAGCCCCTGACGAAGTCTGTTCCGTCGCCACCGCCTCCCCTTGCCTCGGGACGTGGATCTTCTCGCCATCCGAAAGCACGGCCGCAAGGTTGAGCGCAGTGGTATCCGCATCCCCAGCGAGGCCACCAGCAGCCATGACGGCGTCGTTCACACGCGGAAGCGACCCCGTTAGCTCATAGACCCCCGGGGCCACAACTGCCCCGTCGATGTGGACGAAAATGGAAGCAGCAACTGTCTCGGGCGTCGAAGCGGCAGAAGAAGTCTCCGTAGTTACCGCAGCAGCAGTGGATGGCGCGTTCTCGCGCTCGATCACGACACCACCGCGGGAGCCTCCGAGAGCGGCGACGACAAAGAGAGCAAGAGAGGCCACCGCGACGAAACCCGCCGCCAACGCGAGCTTCATCTTCCCCCGGGGGCCATGAGGCCGCCAGGATTTCTTTCGAATGAGTTGAGCCATGTAATCGCCTCCCCCCTCAATCGTGGAGGCAACTAGGGCCAAAGAGCGCCGCGAGGGCAAGAAAGTCCCGCACGCTCAAACCCAAATCAAACGCAGACCTAACAGGATTTCGCAAATACATGCCAAACCGCGTCAAACAAACAAGAAAGCACGAGGTAAAAGAAGCGCCGGCACTCATAGTGTCGGCGCTTCAAATGAGCAAAAATTTTTTTGTCCCCAAATGTGAAGAGGCTACTCGTTCACAGGCTCTTCGCTCTTTGCGGCTGAACCCTCAGTCTCGCCAGGCCACTCGGCGGGAGCGAGCTCACGGTGCCTCGCCCTCAGCTCACGCGGAGGACGATACGAAGCACAGGTGTTGAAGTCCACGTACTCGATGTTCTTCATCAGATACTCGACCATCGCCTCGTGGTCAAAGGTCTCCCACGCCTCGCGAACCATGCGGAGGTTCGCATGAGTCTCAGGACGACGCGGCATGAAGAGCGTGCAGCAATCAGGAACCGTCTGCGCGCTGATGTCATACGTGCCGATCTTCTGGGCTCGATCGATGATATCGATCTTGTCCGTGCCAATCAGCGGGCGGAAGACCGGAATCGTGGCGACGTCATTCGTGGCAGTGATGTTCTCGAGGGTCTGAGAGGCGACCTGGCCAAGAGACTCGCCCGTGACCAGAGCCTTCGCACCCTCGAGCTCGGCCACGCGTTGCGCGACCTCAAACATGAGACGGCGATACATGATGACACGGAGCGCCTGCGGTGCCTTAAGCGATATCTCGCGCTGGCACTCGCCAAAGGGCACCACATAGAGGCGGCCGATGATACCAGCGGGCTCAAGCGCACGGACGATATCCTGCGTGAGCCACTCGGACTCATCGCTCGTCATCGGACGGCCGGAGAAGTGCACGGGCACGCAGATAGCGCCGCGACGGCCGACCATCCACGTGGCAACGGGAGAGTCGAAGCCGCTCGAGAGCAGCGTAACGACCTTGCCCGCGGTGCCTACGGGAAGACCACCCGCGCCGCGCTGTGAGGCGGCGTCCGCATACACGTAAACGTCAGACTGAACAACGTGGACGTTCACCGTGACATCAGGCTGGTGCATCTGAACGCGGAGGTCCGGGAAGGCCTCGCACAGGGCGGCTCCAACCTGGCGGTTGAGGTCGATGCTGTGGATTGGGTAATCGGTGTTGGAGCGGCGACCGTGAACCTTGAAAGACTCACAGCCCTTGCAGGCACGAAGGCTCTCGATAGCCGCGGCGTTGTACTCCTCAGGGTCACGAGCGCAGCGCCACGCGACGGAAACGCGAGCGACACCAGGCACGGCGGCAACCATGCCGGGGATGTCCTCGGGCATGCCACCGTCTTCGAAGCTCACGCGAACGTACCCCGCAAGGCGCTCGACATGAGCCGAACGCCCCTTAAGGGCACGCTTGAGGTTGGTGATGAGCTGGCGCTCAAAGATAGAACGATTCTTACCCTTGAGACCAATCTCGTGATAATGAACGAGGCAGACGCGATCAGCCACGGCGCTACTCGGCAATCGTGACGTTCGTGTCCTTGATGGCCTCGTCGAAGTCGTCCTGGACGTAACCGAGCTTACCGTCAGCGAGCTCATTCATGGCGATGGAGGTGGTGTCCTCACCGGAGACCATGGTGGTGATGTCGTCAACGTCCTGGATGGCAACGACGCGAAGGTGCTGGCCGCGAAGCATGTTGTTGATGTCGCAAGCGCGCTTCGACGCGACGGAGCAAAGCAGGAACGGGTTGTGCTCGGTCTTCTCGAGCAGGGTGTCGATTTCAGGCTTGATCACAGACATTGCTGAACTTCCTCAATTCATCTCGTGCGATTCGAGCACTTGGAGCAACTCCGAAGTGGCTCTCTCAAGGTCATCGTTGACGATTCGCTCGTCATAGCGCGGGGCAAGCTCAAGCTCGCCGGCCGCATCCGCAAGACGCAGGCGAAGGGACTCTTCGCTCTCCGTCTCGCGACCGCGGAGACGCTGTTCGAGGACCTCCATGGAAGGAGGCTCGATGAAGACGAGGACGGCATCGGGAAAGACCTTGCGAACGTTGAGTGCGCCCTGAACGTCGATCTCGAGGATGACGGACTTACCGGCGCTCAGGTTGCGGTCAACCTCGGAGGCAAGCGTGCCATAACGGTTCCCGTGGACGTTAGCCCACTCGAGGAACTCCCCGGCCTCGACGCGACGGTCGAAGTCATCGTTGGTGAGGAAGTGGTAGGAAACCCCGTCGACCTCACCTGGACGTGGCTGTCTCGTTGTGGCCGAGACCGTCAGGCCCAGGTCCGGGCGCTGTTCCCTCACAAGAGAAACCAGCGTGCCCTTCCCTACGCCTGACGGTCCGGAAACTACGAACAGCTTAGGTGTGCGCGACACTACTTGGAGAGAATCTCGAGGAGGGCCTCACGCTGACGGGCACCAAGGCCCTGAACGCGACGGTTGTCAGCGACAGCGATCTCGTCCATGATCTTGGCGGCCTTGGCCTTGCCGTAGCCCGGAAGGGACTCAATGAGAGCGCGGACGGGCATGCGCTTGGCGGCCTCGTCCTCGGAGTTCAGGACAGACTCGAGGGTGACCTCGCCGTTCTTGATCTTCTCGCGGAGCTCGGCGCGAGCGTGGCGGGCCTCGGCGGCCTTCTTAAGGTTCTGAGCGCGCTGCTCGTCGGAAAGCGTAGGGAGAGCCATATTTCCTCCAAATGTAAGTACTTCTCAACACAAGTTCCGAAGGGGCTTCGGGTGCCCCGCAAATCGGCTGTATGACACTATGGCAATGTAGCAGCCACTTTGCAAGAACTTTCACGCATTTACCCGCGTTTTATACCTCACTGCCCCACAAAAACGGCACCTTGGATACAAATACGCCGATTAGTGTCAGGACTCAGCGGGTTTTAGCGTGCCTCAATCTCCGCGACGATGGACTCGAAGGCGGCGACCGGATCATCTGCCTGGGTAATCGGCCTGCCGACGACAATGTGGCTCGCGCCGGCATTGATGGCGGCGGCTGGGGTCGCGACGCGGCTCTGGTCTCCCAGAGCGGCTCCAGCCGGACGAACGCCCGGGGTCACGATAAGTGCGTCCGTGCCAAGGAGCTCGCGCATCTCGCGCGCCTCCATGGGCGAGCACACGATGCCGTCGAGGCCAGAGTCAACGGCGAGCTTCGCGAGGGCCGCGGCCTGCTCGGGAATCGGGCGCGTCACGCCAACCTTAGCCAGCTCCTCGGCATCCATGCTGGTAAGCACGGTGATGGCGATCACATAGGGCTTGTGGCCAAACTCGACAAGGGACTGCTCGGCGGCCTCGTGACAGGCAACGAGCATCTTCTCGGAGCCGGAGCCGTGAACCGTGACCAAGTCCGCGCCAGAGTGGGCAGCGCTCATCACGGCACCGCGGACCTGATGCGGGATGTCATGAAACTTGGAGTCGACGAAGATCTTGAAGCCGCGGTCGCGGAGCTCCTTGACAAGCGGCAGGCCACCATCATAGATGAGCGTGATGCCAACCTTGAGCCAGGTGGCATGGCCCTCGAGCTTGTCAGCGAGGGCACGAGCCTCCTCAGGCCCGCAATCGAGCGCAACCATCACGCGGTCGCGAGCGGAAAGATCGTCAAAGCGGCCCATGAGGCCTCCTTTCGGGCGAGTCGCCCATCGAAAAAGGGGCGACCATAGAGGTCGCCCCAAAGAAACAAAGACCGACTAGCCCTCGAAGGCGCCGATAAGCTCGGAGATACTGGAAACGCCCTGCGACTCGGCCCACTCGGTGAGCTCGCCGAGGATGCGAGGAGCCGCCATCGGGTCGACGAGGTTAGCCATGCCGACGGACACGCTCGTGGCGCCGGCGAGGATGAACTCGGCGGCATCGGCACCGGTCATGACGCCACCAACGCCCACGATGGGAAGGCTGACGGCATTGTGAACCTCCCACACCATGCGCACCGCGATGGGGTGAAGAGCGGGGCCGCTCATGCCGCCAGTAGGACGGCTGAGCTTGCTCCTGCGCGTGTTGACGTCAATGGCCATGCCGGGGATGGAGTTGATGACCGTAAGGGCATCCGCACCCTCGGCCTCGAGTGCCTTCGCAACGTCGACGACGCGAGCGGGGGCCATCTTGACGAGAAGAGGCTTCTTCGTATGCGGACGAACGGCACGGATGACTCCCGCGGCGCCCTCGGGCGTGGAGCCCATGGAGCAGCCACCTGCGGCGATGTTGGGGCAAGAGATGTTAATCTCGAGGCCGGCAGCAAACGGGGCGAGCTCCTCGAAGAGCTCGACGGCTGCGATGTACTCCTCGACGGAGTGGCCCGCAACCTGGCAGATGACCGCGGTGCCCTTGTCGGAAAGCTCCTGGAGGTACTCGCCAGAGCCCTCGATGAGGCCGCGGACGCCGGGGTTCTGGAGACCCACGGAGTTCATCATGCCGCTCGTAACCTCGGTCATACGCGGGGCGGGGTTGCCGGGCCAGGCCTCGGCGGCGCAGCCCTTAGTGGTAATCGCACCGAGCTGGCTCACGTCATAGAAGCTCTCGAACTGCCAGCCGTAGCCATAGGTGCCGCTCGCGGTGTTGATCGGGTTCTTGAGCTTTATGCCGGCGAGATCGACGGACATATCGACGTTGCTCACCATGCCACCACCTTCGAGTCGAAGACGGGACCTGCCATGCAGGCGCCCACCATGCCGTAGACGGTCTCGACGTTGCACGTGTTACAAGCGCCAAAGCCGCAGGTCATCATGCGCTCGACGGAGACCTCGCACTTGACGCCGGCAGCCTCGGCGATAGCCGCGACGGCGCGCATCATAGGCTCGGGTCCGCAAGTGAGGACGAGGTCATACGCACCCGTGGCGAGCATGGGCTCGACCTCGGCCGTCACGAACCCCTTCGTACCAGCCGTGCCATCGTCAGTCGTGAGGCGGACCTCACCGCACAGCGGCTCGAGCTCGTCGGTCCCGCAGATCTTGGCGGCAGTGAGGGCGCCCACGACGGCGTCAACCTCGGCACCGTTGTCAGCGGCGAAGCGAGCGGCAGCGATGACGGGCGTGATGCCGATGCCGCCCGCGACGACGAGGACCCTCTTCGCGCCCTTGTCCATCTTCCAGCCGTGGCCACCGGGGCCGAGCACCGTCGAGGTAGAGCCGGCACCCATGGCGGAAAGCCTACGCGTGCCATCGCCCACGACCGCATAGTACGTGGTCACAGTGCCGGCCTCGGCATCAGCGGAGGAATACGAGAGAGGGATGCGGATGAGCTGGCGGGTATCGCCGGGGACCTCGAAGCTCATGAACTGACCGGGCTCGAGGGCTGCCGCCAGACGCGGGGCCTCGATCGTGAGGCGATAGACGCCCTCGGCCACAGGCTCGTTCGAGACGACGGTGAAGTCGTGGATGCGAGCCGGCGACGGAGTGGGATAGGCCATGTCTCTCCTTTCGGGCAATAGGCCGCACGAGACGGCCGAATGATACGCGACGGCGCCCCGAGAGAAGCCTCCCGGGGCGCACGAGATGAAACTAGGCGAGCTTGCAATTCTTCAGGACGTGCTTGCCGGCAACGACGGTGTCTGTCGCGCGACCGGTGAGCTTGGCGCCCATGAAGGCGGAGTTGTGCTGCTTGCCGCAGAACAGCTCCGGCGTGACCTCGAGCTCGATGGTCGGGTCGATAAGGGTGAGGTCCGCGGGGGAACCGGCCTCGACCTTAACGGCCTCGAGGCGGGCAACCTTGCGCGGATTCACGCACATGACCTCAACGAGGCGCTGCCAGCTCATCTTGCCGGTGGAGACAAGGTTGGTGAGCATGAGCGGAAGGCTCGTCTCAAGGCCGACGACGCCGAAGGGAGCGATCTCGAACTCGCACTCCTTCTCGTGGAGGGCGTGCGGCGCGTGGTCCGTGACGACGCAGTCGAGCGTACCGTCGCAGATGCCCTCGCGGAGAGCCGCGGTGTCGGCAGGGGTGCGCAGAGGCGGGTTCATCTTGAGGTTGGTGTTGTAGGTCTCGTCGAGGAGTTCCTCGTCGAGGAAGAGGTGGTGCGGGCAGACCTCAGCCGTGACGGGCAGTCCCTCGGCCTTGGCGGCACGGACGAGTTCAGCGCCACGAGCGGTGGAGATGTGGCAGATGTGGAGAGCGCAGCCCGTGAGGCGGCAAAGCTCGATGTCGCGAGCGATCTCGATCTCCTCGCCGGCGGCAGGCCAGCCAGCGATGCCGAGACGGGTGCTCACGCGGCCCTCGTTGACCATGCCGTGCTCGGTCAGGGACTTGACCTCGCAGTGGCAGGCGACGGCACGATCGAACTGGCGGACGTAGTCCATCACGGTGCGGAGCATGCCGGCGCTCTGCACGCCGTGGCCGTCATCGGAGAACATGCAGGCACCCTCGGCGACCATATCGCCGATCTCGGCCAGGGCCTCGCCCTTCTCGCCACGGGTGCAGGCACCGATGGGACGGACGTGCACGAGGCCGGCGGCGTCGCCCTTGGCGATCTGGTAGCGCACGCCCTCGCCCGTGTCGGTCACGGGGTTGGTGTTGGGCATGGTTGCGACGTCGGTGAAGCCACCGGCGGCAGCGGCAGCGGAGCCCGTCTCGATGGTCTCCTTGTACTCGTAGCCGGGGTCACGGAAGTGAACGTGGATATCGGTCAGGCCCGGGACGAGGTACTTGCCCGTGCCATCGATGACCTCGGCGCCCTCGGGGGTCTTGATGTTCGCGCCCACGCGGGCGATGCGAGCGCCCTCGACGAGGACGTCGGTAACGGTGTCGAGGCCGACCTGCGGATCGACGACGTGAGCACCCTTAATCAGCAGCATTCTCTTCTCCTCCAAGCAGCAGGTACATCTCGGCCATACGGGTGTAGAGGCCCGCGGCGACCTGGCGGGTCACGAACGAGTTCTGGGCATCGGCGGGAATCGAGTCGATCTCCATGCCGCGGTTCATCGGGCCCGGGTGCATGACGAGGGCGTTCTCCTTCATGCGGGCGTGGCGCTCGGCAGTGAGACCCCAGAGACGGTTGTACTCGCGCTTCGAGGGGATCGTGGCGCCTTCCATACGCTCGAGCTGAACGCGGAGCATATACACGACGTCGGCGTCCTCGATGACGGAGTCGAAGTCATAGGTCTCCTCGGCACCGAAGACCTCGGGCTCGGGAAGCTGGAACGTCGGGGGACCAACGAGCGTGACCTTGGCGCCCATGGTGCGCAGGGCGGGAGCGAGGGAACCGACGACACGGCTGTGGAGCAGGTCGCCGACGATGGCGACCTTGAGTCCCTCGAGCTTGCCGAAGTGCTCGCGCATCGTGTAGAGGTCGAGCAGGGCCTGGGAGGGGTGGGCGTGCTTGCCGTCGCCGGCGTTGATGACGCGAGCGTCGGTGTAGTGCGTGATGAGCTCGGCGGTGCCAGCATTGCGCGCGCGGCAGACGAACATGTCGATGCCGTAGGAGTTGAGCGTCTTGATGGTGTCCTCAAGGCACTCGCCCTTGGAGACGGAGGAGCTGGAGCCCTGGACGTTCAGGGAGTCCGCGGAGAGGCGCTTCTCGGCGATTTCGAACGAGGAGCGCGTACGGGTGGAGGCCTCGAGGAAGAGGTTCACGATCGTGCGGCCGCGAAGAGCGGGCACCTTCTTGATCGTGCGGTGGTTGATCTCCTCCATGGAACGGGCCGTATCGAGGATCTGCGTGATGTCATCGGCAGTGAGGTCCGTCGTATTGATGAGGTTGCGAACGGAAAGCACTATGCACCGACCTCCTTATTGGCGATTGCGGCCTTCTCGGCCTCGATGTCCCAAATCTCGACCGCATCGCGGCCGTCAAGCGACTCGACGAAGACGCGGACGTCCTCCTCGTGGGAGCTCGGCACGTTCTTGCCGACGTAATCCGCGCGAATGGGAAGCTCGCGATGGCCGCGGTCGACCATGACGGCGAGCTGAATGGTCCTGGGCCTGCCAAGATCCATGAGGGCGTCGAGCGCGGAGCGCACGGTACGTCCCGAGAAGAGAACGTCGTCGACGAGGATGATGTCCTTGTGGTCGACGTCAAAGTTGATCTGAGTTTCGTGAATGACGGGTGCGAGGCGACGGGTCACGTCATCTCGATAGAAGCTGATGTCGAGCTTGCCCACCGGCGGGCGGATACCCTCGATGGACTCGATCTCAGACGCGAGGAGATCTGCGATGTTGGCACCGCGGCGGACGATACCCACAATCGCGAGGTTCTCCGCCCCCTCATTGTTCTCGATGACCTCATGCGCGATGCGGGTAAGGGCTCTGCCCATTGCCGCAGCGTCCATGATGGTCGCCTTGGGTCCCAGTCCCTGCTGTTCCATGTGGCTCCCTTCACAAAAAAAGACGCCTATGCCTGTTGCGGCACGGGGCGTCATCCAAGGGTCTCGCATGAGGCTGGGAAACTCACCAGCTTGTTCCTTGCCGGTGTCCCGCACCGTCTTAAAGGTTGTGACCACTATACTACTGATTACTAACTACTGGGCGAGAAACGCCCTTCACCGAATCGCTAAACGGTCGACTAAGCGACTGAGAAACCAGGAGCGCCCATGATCGAGCACAAGCTCTCTAACGTCCTTCTCAAGCCCGCGGAGCACCTCGCGGGGCACGACGAGCTCTACGCCTTCTGCGCGAGCCCCCTCGACTATGACGAGGAGACGGCCGCGCTCAGGCTCGCAGAGCCCGCTGACTTCATGACCTTCCTAAACGCGTGCTCCGCCTCGAAGTGGGCCAAGTACTGCGACATTACCACCGTGACGCTCAGGCTCGAGCTCTCCGGCGATGCCTGTGAGGTCATCATCAAGGGCATGCCCGAGGGCGCCAAGGCTGACTCCGAGAACACCGTCGAGCTTGACCGAATCACCGTCGAGCCCGAGGCGGGCAAGGTCGCAAGCGTCTGCGCCACGTTCGATTGCTCGGGCATGGATCTCGTCGCGTTCGAGCTTCTCCCCTCCGGCACGACCCTCCTCCACTCCGGCGCCTATTACGCCGAGGTCGACGAAGAGCGCATCCACCCGGTGCGCATCGCGCTCTCCACGACGACCTTCAAGAAGGAGCACTACATCGTCCCCAACATCGAGCTCATGCGCGACGCCATTCGCTCGGACGATGGCCCCATCCACGACGCCTTCCACATGTTCGTGGTCGACAACGGCTCGACGCTCGATGCCGAGGCCCTCTCCGATGACCTCGTGACCGTCATCCCCAACGCCAACGTCGGTGGCGCGGGAGGATTTGCCCGCGGCATGATCGCCGCAATGGACTCCTCCGCCGAGTTCACCCACGTCATCCTCATGGACGACGACGTCCACGTCTTCCCCGAGAGCATCAAGCGCACCTACAACCTCCTTGCCCTCGCTAATGAGAAGTACGCCCACGCCTTCATAAACGGCGCCATGCTTTCCGTCGAGCAGCCCGAGAGGCTCTTCGAGGACGTGAGCCATGTCCTGCGCAGCGGGGTCTACCACAAGGTGAAGCCGGACCTCTTCATCGACCGCCTCGACCAGGTCGTCGAGAACGAGAGGATCGACGTCGAGGTGGAGAACGCCTACGGCGCATGGTGGTTCTCGTGCATCCCCGTCGCCAACATCCGCGAGAAGGGACTGCCCGTCCCCGTCTTTGTGCGCTGCGACGACGTCGAGTACGGCCTGCGTTCCAACCCAACGTACATGACGATGAACGGCATCTGCGTCTGGCACGAGAGCTTCGAGGGACGTCCACGCGCCTCCGTCGATTGCTATCAGTACGTGCGCAACTTCCTCGTCATGGCCGCGTGCGACGGCCACGTCAACACCGAGCTCTTCATGGCCCGCGTCTGGCGAAACGTTCTGCTTCGCCGTCGCGACCTCGAGTACGGAGCCGCCGAGCTTCTCCTCCAAGGCGTGGAAGACTACCTGCGCGGCCCGCAGTGGCTCATGGAGGCCGACGGTAGCGCCCTCATGCGCGAGAACGCCAAGCTCAACGACAAGTTCGTGCCTCTCGACGAAATCGACCCAGAGATACTTTCCGAGGGCAATATTCGCGAGGTCACCCTCGAGAAGCACCATGGTCTCACGCTCGCGGGCAAGCTCTTGAAGACCATTCCGTATGACAAGCACCTGCTGCCGGACGCCCTCCTCAAGAAGGCACCGGGCCACCTCATGGTCAGCGGACCCACCCTCTACAGCCGCGACACCCTTGCTCGCGAGACCATAGTCGTCCTCGACATCACGGGCGAGAAGGCCTGCGTCCGTCGCATGGACCGTGCGCGCAACGCTCAGATCAAGCAGCGCGTCCGCGAGCTCAAGCAGCGCTGGCAGCTCGAGCACGAGCGCGTGGCGGCAGACTACCAGGCAGCCTTCCCGACCATGATCAGCCAAGAGTTCTGGCGACACTACCTCGGCATGGAAGAGTAGGAACGCCGGCATCCTACGGAGGGATGCCCGGGGTCCTTCGACCATCCAGGTGCAAAAAAGCGCGCCCCGTCACAATGACTGTTGACGGGGCGCGCATCTATTTGGGAAATGACCAGACCCTCCGAGACCGCTGGAACACCGGGACACGAAGGCTGCCGGAACACCTGGACACATGGCGATGGACTCCACGCCGCCAGCTCGATCTAGCAACCAGCCAAAGGGAGAGGCTAGCGCTTCTCCGGCCTCTTCACGTACTCGATTTCAGGGTGGAATCTCAAACCCTCGAACGTTCCACCCAGCACGGCCCTGGCGCGCTCGAGCTTGCGGCCCTTCGCCTCGGTTGCGATGCGCCAGAGGTGGTTGAGGTCTCGCGCGGCAACATACGCGTAGCCGGCAGGGCCCTCGCCGCGATAGAGCACGATGTCGTTTCGGTACGCGAGGCGGAAGCGCGCGATGCGCTCGCCGGAGTCGATGGCGACGTTGCCAGCTCCGTTAACCTTGCACTTGTGCGTGACCACGCTCGTGCCCACGACATAGCAGGGATACTTCCTCGACACGCGACGCGTAAACTCCCAGTCATCAGTCCAGATGAAGAAATCCTTGATGGGGAGGCCGAGCTCCGCGATGACGTCCGCAGGCACAAACAGCGAGACGAAGGACGCGAGCGTGCAGGGCTGCAGCTCGGGGGTGAAATCCTCGATCGTGTGATGCAGCGGGTGCCTCTGGCGGTTCATGGAGCAGGGGGTGCCGTCGGTCCAGAGGCAGACGCTCGTGAGGTAGCCGTACTCCCCGTTCAGGCCCTCGCCTGCGATGAGGAGCTCACGCAGGGTGTCAGGATGGGTCATGCAATCGTCGTCCATGACCCAGACGTAGTCGTGTCCAAGCTCGACGGCCTTGCGCATGCCATAGTTGAACCCACCGGCACCGCCGAGGTTCTCGCCCGTGTTGAAGTAGGTGATCTTCCCGGACTCAGCGAGGGCGGCCAGCGCCTCCTCGGTGCCATCCGTGCTCGCGTTGTCAACGACGATGACGGAAAGGCCGTAGCGCTCGCCAAGTGCGCCAAGGTCCTGCTTGCAAAGGCAATCGAGGCACTCGAGCAGCAGGTCCTTGCGGTTATACGTCACAACGACGGCGGCGACGCTCTTGCGGTTCCCGGGGTTAGCGCAGACGGAGGCCATTAGTTGTACTGCCTCCTGTAGGCCTTGCAGACCTCATCCGTGTCGCCGATCATGCGCTGCTCGCCCTTCTCGATCCAAACGCAACGCGTGCAGAGTCGCTCGACCTGCTCGAGGGAATGGCTCACGAAGAGAACCGTGACGTTGCCGCTCTCGATGAACTGGCGGATGCGCTTCTCGCACTTCTCCTGGAAAAAGACGTCGCCGACGGAGAGGGTCTCGTCGACGATGAGGACATCCGGCTCGACGACGGTCGCGATTGCGAACGCGATACGCGCGACCATGCCGCTGGAGTAGTTCTTGAGCGGCATGTCCATGAAGTCGCGAAGCTCTGCGAAGTCGACGATGTCATCGAGGTGGGCGTCAATGAACTCCTTGGTATAGCCGAGGAGTGCCCCGTTGAGGTAGATGTTCTCGCGTGCGGTGAGCTCGATGTCAAAGCCCGCACCAAGCTCGATGAGCGGGGCGATGTTGCCATGAACGGTGACCTTGCCCTCGCTGGGCTCGAGCACACCGGCGATGATCTTGAGCATCGTCGACTTACCAGAGCCGTTGGTGCCAACGAGGCCGAGAACCTCGCCCTTCTTGACCTTGAAGCTGATGTGCTTGAGGGCGTGGAACTCCTCGAAGAACAGCTCGTGCTTCACGAGCTTGATGAAGTACTCCTTGAGGTTGTCAAGGCGCTCGCTCGCCATGTTGAAGATCATGGTGACGTCGTCTACCTCAATAGCGTAATCCTCGCCCGGGGTGATGTCGGTCTTAGAAGCCATACGTATGAGCCAATCTCTCGCGTGCGAGACTTAGATATAGAGGATGAACTTGCGCTCGAGCTTGTGGAAGACCACCCAGCCAAGCGCAATCGCAATGACGGCCCAGATGGCGCACATGGCGACGGTGATGAGCTCAGGCGGCTGGCCGTTGAGAAGGATCATGCGCATGAACGTCACGTAGTTATACATGGGGTTCGCGAGCATGATGACGCGCATGAACGCATACGGAACCTGGGCGATCATGCTGACGGGCCAGAACAGCGGCGTCACATAGCTCCAAGCGAGGATGACGACACCCCACAGGTGGATGACGTCACGGAAGAAGACCGCAAGCGAGGAGAGCAGCATGCTCATGCCGACGCAGAAGCCCATGAGCAGAACGAGAAGCACCGGGAGCAGGATGATGGTCCAGCTGACCCACACGCCCTCCCACAGCATGACGATGAAGACGGCGATCATCGAGAACGCGAAGTTGACGAGCGAGAAGAGAACGCGCTCGACCGGGAACACCGTCTTGTTGATTCGCACCTTCTTGAGCAGGGGCGCGGCGTCGAGGATCGAGGTGACGCCCTGGTTGGTTGAGTCCGCGAAGATCGTCCAGATGACGTTGCCGAGGATGAGGTAGAGCGGGTAGTGCTCCATGTTGTCATAACGCAGGAAGAACGAGAACACAAGCGACATGACGACCATCATGAGCAGCGGGTTGAGGACGCTCCACACGACTCCGAGTACGCTGCGGCGATACTTGCGCTTGAAGTCCTTGCCGACGAGCTGCGCGAGGATGAACTTCTCCTTGGCGCGGTCAGACTTGGCGAACGCCTCTGATGCCGGAACGGTTGCCGTGGCTGTAGTGGTTTGCTCTTGGGACAAAGCCATCTCCTTGACGATGTTTGGCCCATACGGGCCCGTCTTGTCAGCGCCTCGCAAACACCAAGGCGCAACGTAACTAGTAAATGATAGCAAGGGAGCCCTACGAGAGAAGGCCCGCCGCTGCACGCTCACCAAACACGGACACATAGGGCACGACCCCATACTGACCGCCGACAACGACCTGTACGTACGTCGCCGCTGCCCAGGCAACAAGCACGAGGGCTATCGCCGCCGAGCGCAGGCGCTTGTCCTCGATGCGCACGATCGTATGAGGCATGAGGAGGATGAGCATGGGTGCGAAGTAGCGCGCGACGCGGTCGACGATGAATGGGAGAAATGCAGCCGAGACGTAAAGGGCGAACGCCAGGGTCGCGCACACGACAAGCGCAGACTCGAGACCGGGGCCGGCAAGCTGAACTCGAGAGTCGCCCCTTCCAGGCGCCCCGCTTGCCCCATCGGAACCCGCAGCCTTCGCGCGAGCCAGCAAGGCGACCACGAACGGGAATGCCCACGTGAGGCCGAACGTAATCATGGCATTGACGCGCGGGCGCGGCCCTACGTAGACGTCGCTAGAGGGGTCGAGATAGAGGCCGAACCTCGTCTGGGCGAACACGACGCGCGCCACGTAGATCCCCACGAGGGCAAGCGCGACGCAACCTGCGAGAAGAAGCACCGTGCGCTCCGGCGTCATTCTGAAGCGGAGCAACGGCCAAAGGGCAAGCCACATGAGACAGCTCAGATGCATGAGGCTTCCCAGGACGATCCAGACGGCATAGCGAGCAAAAGCCTGGCGCGCGCTCGTGTCGCGCTCCCCCACCCACTCGAGGCCGTTCATCACACACGCAATGGCGAACCACTGGCGCGCGATGTTGAGAGACTCGAAGTAGAAGCCTGCGACGAGAAACAGGGCGAGGGACAGGACGGGATCGGGTGACAACCTGCAGCAGGCTCGTATCAGGAGCGCATACGTGGCCGCGGACAAGAAAGCGAACATCCACTGGGGGTTGTCCGTAAACAGGTTGAGGAAGCGGATGAGGGCATAGAAGCCGGGATCCATACCGGATGCGGGCGGCTGGTTGGCGTAGAGGTGATACAGCTGCCAATAGCCGAGATAGCCGGCTGACTCCATCGATGCGCTGTAGTCGACGCCTATGTCATATCGAAGGGACGCCGGAATGGTGAGGGCCAAGAACACGACGAACCACAAAAGGTTCGAGACCTTGGGGTTCTCCTCCCGCAGCCCCTCGGCAGATAGCGCCGCCAGCATGGCGACCGCAGCAGTAAGCAAATAGACGAGCATGAATCCCCCGAGACTCGCAGCTTGGCATCTCTGGCAACTACTTTTTGCAAGTTCAATTTACCCCAATAGGCCGTTTACCCGCGAAAACGCCACGGTCAACGACTTCTGGGGGCACAAATAACCCTAGCACACCAAAATTTGTCAAAAATTATGGTTGCACTCGCCCACAGCTTCTGTATACTAATCCTCGTTCGCACGGAGCAAAGCACGCGCTCCTGACAACTGAATTCCTCGATAGCTCAATGGTAGAGCCCGCGGCTGTTAACCGCGTTGTTGTAGGTTCGAGTCCTACTCGAGGAGCCAGACTTGAATGGCCTCGCTGGATTCCAGCGAGGCTTTTTTGTTATACATGCACCTCGCCGCACCCCCCACTGGACGGAATTCGCGCGGCAGCCTTCCCACGCCGCTCATCCGGGCGCTCGCCTCCTCCTCAATGCGATAATGGTTCCACGCAACCAACCCGAGGAGCGACGCATGGCAACGTTTCTGAATGACAGCCCCGTTTTTGGACCCGTCAGGAGTCGCCGCCTCGGCCTCTCCCTCGGCGTCAACATGATGCCTGCCTCTGGCAAGATCTGCTCGTTCGATTGTCTCTACTGCGAGAATGGCTTTAATTCCGAGCGCCGTTGCGACGGGAGGCACAATAGCGCCTCTGCGGTACTCCTGGCGCTCGAGGCCAAGCTCCGCGAAATGTCTGCCCAGGGCGAGCTGCCGGATGTCATCACGTTTGCCGGCAACGGAGAGCCAACGGGGGCACCGGAGTTCCCCGAGGCAATCGCAGGCGCAGTCAAGCTAAGAAACGAGCTCGCGCCCATGGCGAAGATCGCGGTTCTCTCTAACGGGACCTTCGCCGACAGGCCCGCCGTCCATGATGCGTTGATGCTCGTCGATGACAACATCCTCAAGCTCGACACGGTCGACCCCGCCTATATCGAGCTTCTCGACAGGCCCGTGGGCAGCTACGATATCGAGCACCAGATCGAGACCTTTGCGAGCTTTAATGGCCACGTCATCGTGCAGACGATGTTCCTGGCTGGTGAGTATGGGGGCAAGAAGCTCGACAACACCGGCGACGAGTATGTGACGCCGTGGTTGACGGCGCTCGACCGCATCCGCCCGCAAGAAGCGACCATCTACACCGTCGCGCGGGAGACGCCGGCTCCGGGCCTCAGGAAGGCCTCTCCAGAGACGCTCGACGGCATCGCCCGCCGCGTCGAGGCCCTCGGCATCCCCTGTCAGGTGAGCTATTAGGCGCGGCAAAGCAAGGGCCACCGGCTGAAGTCGGTGGCCCTTTTCACGTACCGGAGTGACGGTGCGAACCTTCTATATGCAGAGCTTTACGAGGGAACTCTTGAGCCCGTCGAGCGTGTCCCACGAGCCGTCAGGCGCCTTCTGGACATAGACGTCCGCCTCGGACTGCACGAGCTCGGCATCCTCCACGCACTGCATGAGGACCGCACCCGCCTCCGAGCCGCTCATCCCACGCGAACGCGCGGCGAAGTCCTTGACAATGTCAGAGACCGAACGGCTGGTCAACGTCACGTGCACCGACGCCGAGGACCCCGTCATCGTCACGTCGCCAACCTTGTAATCAAAATCTTGGAGATACGTGGAGATCAGCTCGTCATCGGATATGCCCATGTCTTCGAGTTGGCTCCCCACATAGGAGTTAAGCGTCTCCTTCGCAAGGTCCACGGCTTCTCCAGAGCCGGACTTGAGCTGCTCGAGCCCGTCCGTCACGCCATCGGAAATGGCGGCCTTGGACTCGGCATCGCCGGAATCGCCGCATCCCACAAGACCAATGGCAAAAATGATCCCAACGATTGCAGCTATAACAGCGAACTTATCCTTACGCATGGCGACACCCCACAGACACTCGAAACATCGAAGTTTGCCCTATCCTACTCTTCTCGGGCAAACTGGCTCTCGTAAAGACTCGAGTAGAAGCCATGAAGGCTCAGAAGCTCCTCATGCGTACCGCGCTCGATGATGCGGCCGTCGCGCATGACAAGGATGCAATCGGCATTGCGGATCGTACTCAACCTATGGGCAACGACGAAGCTCGTGCGACCACGCATGAGCTCGTCGAACGCCGCCTGCACTTGGAGCTCCGTGCGCGTATCGATGCTCGAGGTCGCCTCGTCGAGAAGGAGAATCGCGGGATCCGTCAGCATGACGCGGGCGATGCAGAGCAGCTGGCGCTGGCCCTGGGAGAAGGAGCCGCCGTCCTCGCCGATGACGGTGTCATATCCCTGGGGAAGCTGACGGATGAACTTGTCCGCATGGGCGCGGCGCGCCGCCTCCTCGACCTGCTCGCGCGTCGCACCAGGGCGCCCATAGGCGATGTTGTCATGAACGGTGCCGGCGAAGAGCCAGCTATCCTGCAAGACCATGCCGAACGATCGGCGCAGGCTCGCCCGCGTGTACTCGTCCGAAGAGCGTCCGTCCACCGCGATGGTTCCAGAGTTCACGTCATAGAAGCGCAGCAGCAGGTTGATGAGCGTCGTCTTGCCGCAGCCCGTGGGGCCGACGAGGGCAATACGCTCGCCCGGAGTCACGTGGATGCAGATGTCCTTGAGGAGCTCACGGTCAGGCACATAGGAGAAGTCCACGTGGTCGAAGCTGACCTCGCCACGCGGACGGGCGAGCTCTATGGCCCCCGGACCATCTGGCTCCTCCTCGGTGGCGTCCAGAAGGGCGAATACGCGTCGAGCAGAGGCATAGGCGGTCTGAATCTGGGCGATGACGCCCGTGATCTCGTTGAAGGGCTTCGTGTACTGGTTGGCGTAGCTCAGAAACGCCTGGACCTCGCCAACGGTAAGGCGTGCGGGGGCACCCGTGATGACGCTCAAGCAGCCCACCACAGCAACTATCGCGTAGATGATGTTGTTGATGAAACGTGTGCCGGGATTCGAGAGCGAACTCATGAACTGTGCGTGCTCGCCGGACGTGTAGAGGCGCTTGTTAATCTCATCGAAGCGCTTGCATGCCTCTGGCCCAAATGCGAACGCGTCGACAAGGCGCTGCTCGCCAACGTACTGCTCGACGTGAGCGCCAAGCTCGCCCTGGATTCGCTGCTGATCCGCGAAGCTCTTGTCGGAGAGGCGGGTGATGAGCCAGGCAGCGCCCACGGACAGCGGCGTCACGAGAACCACGACGAGCGCCATGGGCACGGAAGTCGCGAGCATGAAGCCAAGCGTGCCGACGATGGTCACGACACCACTCAGGAGCTGGTTGGTTCCCTGCAGAAGGCCGTCGCCGATCTGGTCGACGTCGTTCACGACGCGGCTAATGAGGTCGCCGTGCGGATGCGAGTCGATGAAAGACAGGGGCATGCGATTGAGCTTGTCAGAGGCGACATTACGAAGATCGCGAACGGTCTCGTATGAGAGGCGGTTCACGCAGTAGCCCTGGACCCACTGGAGCGCCGAGGCAGCGATCACGACGACGGCGAGCTCGCGTACGAGGGGGACGAGGACGTCAAAGTCAACTCGACCGACGTCGATCATGCAGTCGATTCCGCGACCGATGAGGATGGGTACGTAAAGCTGAAGCGTCACGCCCGCGATCGCGCTCAAGAGGGATGCGACCAGCAGCCCCCTGTAAGGCCCGACGTAGGCGAGGAGCCTTCGCGTCACCTCAAGCGTGGACATGCTGGAGGAAGATCCGCCGGTATCACCATTGGGGCCGCCGAGGGAGTCCTTACCGGCAACGGTCGCGGTGACGGTCGCTACGGAACCGGTCGAAGCATAGGGATTCATCTAGTTCGCCTCCCCCTTTAGCTGGGAATCGCAAATCTCGCGGTAGAGGCCGCATGTTTCAAGGAGCTGCTCGTGTGTGCCAAGGCCGGCGAGGGCACCATGATCGAGGACGCAAATAACGTCGGCGGAACGGACCGCAGAGACGCGCTGGTAGACGATGACCGTCGTAAGCGGTGACTTGCCAGCAGCGGCATCGCACTTGCCAAGCTCCCTGACGGCATGGCGCAGAGCGGCATCCGTCCTCATGTCGAGCGCCGAGGCTGAGTCATCCATCACGAGAATGCTAGGTGACCCCACAAGGGCGCGGGCAATGGTCAGGCGCTGACGCTGGCCTCCTGAGAAGTTCTTGCCACCCGCCTCGACCGCGCTATCGAGGCCCTGAGGCATGGCCTTCACGAAGTCTGCCGCCTGCGCGACCTCAAGAGCCTCCCAGAGTTCGTCATCTGAGGCACCAGAATCCCTCCAGAGGAGGTTCGAGCGAATCGTGCCGGCGACGAGAGAGGCGCGCTGGGGCACGAGCGCTACCTCGTGGCGAAGGCGTGCGAGAGGCCAGGCACGGGCATCGACTCCCAAAACGCTGACGGTGCCCTCGCCCGGGTCATAGAGGCGTGCGATGAGCGAGACGAGCGTGGACTTGCCTGAACCCGTGCCGCCAATAACGCCCAGCGTCTGGCCGGGGTCAAGCGCAAGCGTGACGTCGCTCATGGCGGGCGCTCCGCCGCCGTAGGAGAAGGTGACGTGGTCGAAGGCGAGTGCGGGCGTGCCCTCGGGAAGGGCGGGCTCCTCGCCAGACTCCCCGGCGACGTCGCGGACGGAGGGCTCGGCGGCGAAGACCTCGTTGATGCGGGAGGCGGAGGCGGAGGCACGCGTGAAAACGACGACCAGGTTCGCGACGTAGACGATCGAGAGGAGCGTCTGGGTCATGTAGTTGACGAAGGCGATGACCTGGCCCTGCGTGAGGCCACCGACGTTAACGGATTGACCGCCGAGAACGAGAATCACACATACGGCGACGTTCATGATGAGGAAGGTGGCGGGATTGAGGATGGAAGAGAGGCTACCAACCGCGGTGGCTATACTCGCCTGCGCTTCCGTGGCCTCGCGGAAGCGCTTGCGCTCGTGGTCCTCCCTCACAAAGGCCCTCACGACGCGGACGCCAGACAGGCCCTCCCTGCACACCAGGGCGATTCGATCAAGAGCCTTCTGCATATTCGAGAAGTACGGCACGCAGCGAGCCATAACCACCCAGAAGATGACGCCGATCAAAGGCGTGGACACCAGAAAGACGAGGCCGAGCCTGACGTCGATGAGCAATGCCGCGATCATGGACCCAACGGCGAGCAGCGGCCAGCGGATAAGCTGACGCACGCCGAGAGCGACCGCGACCTGGACTTGATTAACGTCGTTGGTGATACGCGTGATGAGCGAGGGCGTGCCGAAACGGTCGAGCTCGACGGAGGAGAGCTCGTTGACGTGCGCATAGAGCGCGCCGCGAACCTCGGTACCGATACCCTGTGAGCAAAGCGCCGCCATCTTCTGGCACACGAGGGTGAAGGCAAGGCCGACGACAGCCATGGCAACGAGAGCAACCCCGCTGACGATAACGGCGTGAACGTCGCCGGCAATGACGCCCCGGTCGATCATCCTCGCGATGACGAGGGGCGTGAGCAAGTCGAAGAACACCTCGATGAGCTTGCAAAGGGGCCCCAGCACGAAATAGCGCATGTAGGGACCGGAGAATCGCTTGAGGAAATCGAGCATAGCGAGTGAGCGCCTTTCGAATCGCGCAGGAACATCCCGCATAAAGAAGATTGGACGCGCAAACTAAACGCGTCCAATCATACTAAGCGTTCGCCGTAAGGAACTTGTAAACCGAGAGCCGACCCGAAGGGCTAGGCATCATCAGAGGAAGGCAGCTCGGAGCCGCAGTGCGGACAGCGAGTCGCGCCGGGTTTGTGCTCCTCGAGGCAGAAGGGGCAGATAGGAGCCGGCGCGGCGGGCGGCTGCTCCTCGGTGTGGACGCGGCTCAGGGCAAGCCTCTGTGCCTCGTTGAATGCCTTGATGATCGCGAAGACGATCGCGGCGACGATGAGGAAGTTGATGATGGCTCCGAGGAACTTTCCGAAATCGATCTCCGTACCCGGAACGACGAGCCCGCCGATCTCGCCGACATTGCCACCGGCAATGAGCTTGATGAGCGGGTTGATGATGTCTTCCGTGAGCGAGGTGACGATGGCGGTGAACGCACCGCCGATGATGACGCCGATGGCCATGTCTATGACGTTGCCGCGGCTGATGAACTCCTGGAACTCTTTGACAAGCTTCTTCATGGGTGCCCCCGAGCGATGTAGTTGCAAACATCCGCGTCAAGCATAACGAGCCAAGGCACAGGGTCTTACCGCGCGCTTATCGCCAGGCAAACCATAGGGGGTACATACTGTTTGGCGGCAGCAAAATCGGTGCGCTACGGCCTCGATCGAGGCCGAAACTTAATGTCCGCAATAGCGGGTAGTATCTGAGATAGGGTATGGGTTTGACCTGGCGAGGCTAAGGAGGCCCACCATGCATGACGACTACGATGATGACTTCGACCTTGATGACTACCTGCACAAAAGCAAGTTAGAGAGAAAGTTTTCCTACGGCGGCATCATGATGACCCCATCCGAGCTTGAACGAGTCATGCGCGAAGAAGATCGCGAGAGGGAGCGTGAGCTCGAAGAGCGCAGGAGCCGCAACGCTCCCAAGTTCTTCGTGAGCATCAACTTCACCCGCGAGCTCTAACCACGTCCGAGCCCGCCCGTTCCGCTACACCCCGAATTGCGACTAACTTTTCATGCAGCGACGAACACCCCCCGGGTTAAGAGCCTGGGCAGAGTATCGTCGCTTCATTCTTTTAGGCAGTCCTACGCCCCATCAAGGATCAAGGCTTTAAGCGCACTGCGCTTCCGCGCCCCCTCGCTCCTCAGTTCATGAACTTAACGCCTGAGATATTCGTTGCGAAGGCACTCTCACGACGCACGTTCTCGAACTCGCACGGGCGAAGCCCGCGTGCTCCTGAGGCATGCACATCTGCCAATTCCGCCACGCCCCGGCGAATGGCGCCCCATGGGCGTGTCGAGCAACCATCAGCGGTTTTGGAGACCGCCGCTCTGCCGTTGAGCTAATGGCGCGTGCTAGAATTTGGTTAGCGAAAGCCTCCATGGGTCTGCTAGAGACACTTGGGGGCTTTCACTTGTATAGATGCTCCAAACTTCCGTCGCTTTTTATGAAGAGCACCTCCGCGACGTCGTGCATAGCCATACGCCTCTTCGGCTCCCTTATCAGTACGTCGTCGCTAGCGGCGTGCCTATACCTAAGGTTGAGGACGACCCGCGCGCTGCCGTGCCCCCCTATCCCTGAATTGGTGAGAGGCCCTGCGAAGGTTCCTCTCGATGAATGAGAGACTCCCCCCGTCTCTGGCTGAGTCGCCGATTGGCTTGGGACTCTTGCCCTCCCACCACTCGACATTGATGGTCAGGTCGATGTCGGCCGCGCCGTGCGTCTGGGT
Source organism: Collinsella sp. 1033st1_E11_1033SCRN_220408 (assembly GCF_039062465.1). Lineage (NCBI taxonomy): Bacteria > Bacillati > Actinomycetota > Coriobacteriia > Coriobacteriales > Coriobacteriaceae > Collinsella > Collinsella sp. 1033st1_E11_1033SCRN_220408. The sequence goes on along the minus strand of NZ_JBCLNF010000007.1, from coordinate 44,018 downwards.
CTTTATACCGTTCTGCTCCAGGACGTGGTGTGTCCAGAGGTCGTGCCCCTCGACGAGAAGGACGTACCTGTCTCCCTCGAAGTTCGGCACAATCTTGCAGTCGCAGTTCCGGTGGAACTTGCCCAGCGCACTGGCCGACTCGAGCGTGTGGTACACGGACCCCTGCCGGCGAGCATCAGGCACCACGCGCAGGTGTTCCTCCCACTGGCGACGCGCGCGAACCTGACGCCCTTCCCATGTCGCGCGCCGCGTTCCTCATGATCGTCGTGTTGAGGCTCCTCGCCGCGTCATTAGCCACGAGCTCGGAGCACATCTCTACGAAGCCGTGAATGACCCCGTCCTCGAGCCTCTCCGCCTGGTAGTACGCGACGCGGCTCACCGTTGCCCTGTCGTAGGTGACGCTGAGTACAGCGCGGTCCAGCGCCATCCCCGCCTCGGCGGTCGTCGGGTTGCTATCCTGCGTGAGCAGCTCGGGGATGGGAATAGACTCGGCGACGAAGTCTGACGCGAGGGTTCAGACCGCGCACACATCAAAAGCCCCTCCGCGGCACGTGGCCACGAAGAGGCTTTTTGGGTTCCTTCGGGAAGAGCTTAAAACCAGTTAGTCTAAATTAGTCCAAGATCAACTAAGGTATATGGGCATAGCTGGGCAAACACAAGCGCGCTTACTCCTCCATGTAGTCCTTGAGCTTGCCGGAGCGGCTCGGGTGACGGAGCTTGGCCAGAGTCTTGCTCTCGATCTGGCGAATGCGCTCGCGCGTGACGCCAAACTCGCGGCCGACCTCTTCGAGGGTGCGCGGGTGGCCATCCTCAAGGCCAAAGCGGAGCTTGATGACCTTACGCTCGCGATCAGCAAGACCATCGAGCACCTGCTCGAGCTGCTCGCGAAGCATCGAATCGCTCGCGGCCTCGGGAGGAGCGACAGCCTGGGAGTCCTCGATGAAGTCGCCGAGCTGGGAATCCTCTTCCTCGCCAATCGGCGTCTCGAGGGAGACCGGCTCCTGGCTGATCTTCTGGATCTCGCGGATGCGCTCGGCACTCATGCCCATCTCCTCGCCGATCTCCTCGGGAGTTGGGTCGCGACCGAGGTCCTGCAGGAGCTGACGCTGAACGCGGACGAGCTTGTTGATCGTCTCGACCATGTGGACCGGGATGCGGATCGTACGCGCCTGGTCGGCGATGGCGCGGGTGATGGCCTGGCGAATCCACCACGTGGCATAGGTGGAGAACTTGAAGCCCTTCGTGTAGTCGAACTTCTCGACAGCACGGATGAGACCGAGGTTGCCCTCCTGGATGAGGTCGAGGAAGAGCATGCCGCGACCAACGTAACGCTTGGCGATGGAAACGACGAGGCGGAGGTTCGCGGAGATGAGCGACTGCTTGGCCTCGAGACCCACCTGCTCGACACGATTGAGGCGGCGGAGCTCGACGCGGGAAAGCTCGAGCTCTCCCCTCTCGTGGGCCTCAAGCTTCTCCGTAGCCTCGGTGCCGGCCTCGATCTTCATGGCGAGGTCGACCTCCTCGGCGGCGGTGAGAAGGTCCACCTTGCCGATCTCCTTGAGGTACATGCGGACGGGGTCGCCCGTGAGCATCACCGTGGCGGCGTCCTGACGGCGACGAGCCTTGAGGCTCGAGCCCTTCTTGGAGCGCTTGGGAGCGGCAGGAATCGCGGGGATCTTCTCGCGAGGCATATCGTCGTCATCGTCACCGAGGGAGCCGATACCGACGTTGTCATTGTCATCGTCGTCGCTAGACTCCTCGATATCAGAGTCCGGGTCGCTGTCGTCATCAGAGAGGACCTCGACGCCACGGGAACGAAGGGCCCCGTAGAGATCCTCGAGCTTGTCATCATCCACGTCGACGTCACGAAGAGCGACCTGAATCTCATCCTCGCTGACGGAACCGACCCCCTTGGCGCGGTCGACAAGCTGACCAAACACCCCCTCGAGATCGGCGGAGAGCTTGGTTTCCTTCTTTGCCTTCTTACTCGTTGCCACGGACTTCCTCTCGACATGGCCGTCGATGCACAGTTATTGCTATCTTACCCTGATATCGGGGTTTAACTCATAGAATTCCAGAGAATCGCTATTCAAGGGGCTGTGATGCCCGTAACTCACCCCGGCGCGCCCGGAGCTGCCCCAATTCCTGAAGCGCCTCGCGGGAGCGTGCCGGATCTGCGCCGCCGGCAAGGGACGCGGTGAGCATCGAAACCCTCCGGTCAATGGAGCGAATCTCAGCCTCGTTGACGACGAACTCGACGTTAGTCTGCGTGTCCCACGCACTTGTCGAGGAGAAGGAGCTCGCCGAGAGGATCTTCGGCGCGTCCGGACAGGCGCGCGTCGCGGCAGCAACGACGTCTGCGGGCGTGGTGCCCACCGGCGTCGCGAGCATCGACCAGGCAATCGCCTCATGGCGCGAATCAGCCCAGGCAAAGGTCGCGATGCGGTCCGCGTAGCCACGGAACAGGTCGATATTGTCCGCCATCATGGCGAGCAGGTTCCTCTCCGCCCGAATCTGCGTACGATCCTCGGCAGAGAGCGCGCCAAGAGAGACCGAAGGCTGCGGTTGCACCATGGGCTCCGGCTCTGGCACGTAGTCATAGCCGTAGTCATCCGCGGGCGCATACGCTTCTCCATAGCCACCCGAGGGCGCGTACTCATAGCCATAGTCATCGGCGGGAGCATTCCCCGTCTCCTCCCCCTCGACGGGTGTGGAGCGAATCTTCTCCTTCGTCACCTCGACGTCGATGCCAAGCCTGCCGGCGACCTGCTGCGCATAGCCATCGAGGAGATACGAGGACTTGAGCGGTGCGAGCACCTTCGCGATCTCCTCGAGCGCGGCGATCCTCAGGCCGGGGCTCGAAAGGTCGAGCGTCTCGAGTTTCTTGTCGACAACGAACTCGATGAGGGGCCTCGCCTGGCGCAGCTGTTCCTCCATCGCCTCGCGGTCGTGAGCCTTCAGGAACTCATCAGGGTCCTGGTTGTCTGGAAGCACGACGCAGGTAAGCGACGCCTTCGTGCTCTCGACATAACGAACGGCCGCCTCGGCCGCATGCTGACCGGCGGCGTCGCCGTCGAACATGCAGACAATGGTCTTCGCGAAGCGCGACAGCGTGCGGATATGGTCTGCGGAGAGCGCGGTGCCGAGCGCCGCCACGGTGTTGGTGAAGCCGGCCTCGTGCATCGAGATGACGTCCATATAGCCCTCGGTCACGATGGCGAACCCACGCGCGGCGATGCTCTCCTTCGCATAATCGAAGGCGAACATGTGCTTGGACTTGTGGAACACGCTCGTCTCGCGCGTGTTGAGGTACTTGGGCTTGGCATCCCCCATCACGCGGCCGCCAAAGCCGATGCAGCGGCCCTGCTCGTCATGGATGGGAAACATCACACGGTCGAAGAAGCGGTCTCGAAGACCGCCACCGCGAGAGACGCCCAGGTCAGCGGCCTCGAGTTCGCCTCGCGAGAAGCCCGCCTGCTGGAGCTCGCGCACGACGGACACGGACGGGTCGGCATAGCCGAGATGCCAGCGAGAGCAGATGTCCGAGTTAAAGCCACGGCTCGCGAAGTAGGCGCGCGCGGCGGCGGCGCCGTCACCCCTCCCGCGCATGAGGCGGGTTGAGAAAGAGGCCTGGGCAGCCTCGAGCGCGTCGATCACGCGCGTGCGCTTGGGCCCGCGCCTCGCCGTCCCCTGACCCTCTTCGATGTCTATGTGGGCTCGCTCCGCGAGGAAGCGAACGGCATCGAGGAAGTCGAGGCCCTCGCGCTTCATGACGTAGTCGAACACGTCGCCACCTGAGTGGCAGCCGAAGCAGTGCCACAGGCCAGTCGACGGCGTCACGTGAAACGACGGGCTCTTCTCGTGGTGAAAGGGGCAGCAACCCCAGAAGTCGCCGCCGCGCTGCCTGAGCACGACGGTCTCTGAGACGAGGTTGACGATGTCGGTTGCCTGGCGAACGCGCTCCTTGTCCTCCTCGGTAATCATGTGACACCCCCCTGACCTCGTCGTTAGTTGATTCTGATGCCCCGTCCGCCAAGCGCGCGGCCCGCCCAGTCGATGTTTCCGAGCACCGTTCGCTCGAGCTCCTCGAGCGTGGAGAACGGGCGGGAGTCGCGCAGCCACCTCACGAAGGAGACGCACGCCTTGCTGCCGTAGAGATCCCCGTCAAAGCCGATGAGGTTCGCCTCGAGAAGCGTGCCCTCGGGTACCTCGCCCTTGAAGCTCGGCGGAAGGCCGACATTGATGGCGGCGGGATAGGCACTGCGGGCACCATCATCATCCGCAATCGTGACGAAGCCGGCATAGACGCCCTGCTCGGGCACGCATGCAGAGGGGTCGCAGACGATGTTTGCCGTGGGGAAGCCAAACGACGCCCCCTCTCCCCTGCCGTGCTTGATCCTGCCAACCACCATGTGCGGACGGCCGAGAAGCCCGGCGGCCTCCTCGACACGCCCCGCATGCACCAGTCCGCGGATGCGCGTCGCCGTAACGGGAGCGCCGCCCTGTTCGAGAAGATCAACGCCCGTGACGTCAAAGCCGCGGATATCACCGACCCTCTGGAACAGCTCGAGGTCCCCCTCGCCGTGGGCACCAAAACGGAAGTCAGACCCAACGAAGGCAGCTTCGAAATAGTCCTCGAACTCGTCGCCAAAGATGAGGCCAAGCGCCTCGCCGGCAAACTCCGCCCACGTGAGCGACGCGAACTCGCGGTCGAAGTCGACGCAGACGACCGAGCTGACATCCGGGCAATCCTCATCCCCATCGAATGCGAGCATCGCGTTCACGCGCCCCTCGTCCGAAAGAAGCTTTGAAGAGGGAGTGGGACCGGAAAGCACGTCCGCCGGGTCTGGCGTGAACGTGAGAACGGCAAGCTTGTCTCCCCGCTCTGCCGCATCTCGCGCCGCACACTGAAGGAGCTCCTGGTGGCCGAGATGCACTCCATCAAAGACACCGATTACGCAGACGTAGCGATCAGACTTCAGGAGCTTCTGCCCATACGTCATGTACGAGACAATTTTATCGGAACCCTCGGAGCCTTCGACTGCCAGAGAGGCTAGCTCCGCCGGCTCGGGCGTGTCGAGAAGACGCCCCGAGAGCGAGAGGAGCTCTCGCGCGCGGGCGGCGGCGAGGGGCATCTCCGGCGCGAGGTCCATGAGCTCGCGGCCAAGCTCCGTGGAGTTTGCGGCAGCCACGGCCTCGGGCATCCCCGCAGGCGCGGCCTTCCCCATTGAACCCTTTGCCATCAGCGAACCCCTTCGATTGCCTGCGGGAAGTTGGTGGAGCAGACGAGATCGGTCGAGCGGCGTTGCCACACGCCTACGAGGGCGTGGTCCCACACGAGCGCAATAGGCTCGCCAGGCCTCGGCTCGCGGCTGGCGCCATCGAGCGAAACGAGACCCATGGGAATGTGACGCCCGCAGGTGATATCCGCAATCTCGGCGACCTCGACCGCGCGCGTGGCGATACCGAGACAGGCAACCGGGTCAAGCGCGCGGTCCGCCATCAAGTCGCGGCCACGCTCGGCGAGCTCGTCGAGCGACACACAGTCGGCGATTCTCACCATGCCCGCACTCGTGCGCCTAAGACCGCAGAGGTGAGCGTGGGTCCCAAGCGCGAGCCCCAGGTCACGCGCGACGCTCCTAATGTAGGTGCCCTTCGACACGTCGAAGTCGCACTCCCAGACGAGGGGCGATTCCGCCGTGCCCTCGCCGGTGACGGAAAGCAGGCTCGCCTCGTGGATAGTCACATGGCGAGGCGACAGCTTAACCTCCTTGCCCTCGCGCGCGAGCGCATAGGCGCGCTTGCCACCCACGCTGATGGCACTAAAGGCGGGAGGCATCTGATCAAGCTCGCCCACGAGGCCTGCCACCGCACGCGCGGCGACGTCGGCATCGAAAAGCTCAGAGGGCACCGCAGAAGATGCAATGACCTCGCCCTCGGCATCATCGGTGGTGGTCTGCGAGCCAAACTCGATGCGTGCGCGATAGCTCTTGCGGTCGAGCGTGAGCATGCCAAGGAGCTTGGTCGCCTGCCCCACGCCAACCACGAGCACGCCGGATGCGTCCGGGTCGAGCGTGCCGGCATGCCCCACGCGACGCTCGCCGAGCGCGCGCCTCACGCGGGAGACCACATCATGCGAGGTCATGCCACACGGCTTGTCAACCGCGAGAAGGGCGTTGATTCCAGATGTGCCACGTCGCATAGGTGTCGTTATGCCTCTCGGTCGATGTTCAACGATAGCTGTCGAGCAATGGGGGTGGGACTCTCGCCGGGACCCGCGACGAGGACGGCGCGCATGAGGGGCAGCACCGCGGCGAGCGTGGCGTCGATGCCCATGTCCGTCGTAAAGCCGGACGCGGCCTTGTGGCCACCTCCCCCGAAGGCGCGGGCGACGACGGAGATGTCATGGTCTCCCTTGGAGCGGAGGTTTCCGCGGATCAGGCCGTCCGGCGTCTCCTTGAGGAAGAGCGCGAGCTCGGAGCCCTCGACGCTGCGAACGACATCAATGAGACCGTCGCACTCGTCAGGCAAGGCGCCCGTACGCTCGAGATCTTTCCTCGTGGCGTAGCTGTAGGCGATACGCCCGTGCTCGAACGTCACGATCCTGCCCATGACCACGCTCTCGAGGTGGAGGTAGGCGAGCCTGAAGCTCTGGTACACGTTGAGTGAGATGAGCGAGGGCGACGCGCCCGCATCCACAAGCATGCTGGCGCACTCGAACGCCTCGGAATCCGCGTTCTGGTACTGGAAGCGGCCCGTGTCGGTCACAATCGCGCAGAACAGGCAGTTGGCGATGTCGGGAGTGATCGTGGCTCCCATCGCAAGCGCGAACTCCGCGATGATCACGCCGGCAGCGGCCGCGTCGGGACGAATGAGCGCGACGTCGCCGAAGGGCGTTGTGGACGGATGGTGGTCGAGGATCGCGACGTGCGCGCTGCGCTCGAGCACTGGCTGAGCCTGATTCAGGCGTGACGCGACGGAGAGGTCGACGATGATGAACAGGTCGGGATCGCCCTCATACGCGCTTGCGCGAACGAAGGAATCCGCTCCGGGGAGGAAGCGGTACAGGCGCGGTATAGGGTCGTTGTCAGCGAGCAGGTTCGTGACGTGCTTGTCCTCCCAGTGCTGGGAGATGAGCTGCGCGAGCGCAAGGCCAGAACCCAGGGCGTCGCCGTCCGGGTTGGTGTGCGCGCAGATGACAATCTCGGTCGCAGCATCAATGAGTGCAGCCACCTGCGCGAACTTCTCTCGTTGTTCTGAGAAGACCTTCTCGTCCCCTACGTTCATGGTTTAAGCCTCAGCGTCCTCTTCGAGAGCGTCGACATCATCAGCGCCATCGGCGTCCTCATCGTCCCCGGAGCCATCGACGACGGGATAGCCGAACTCGTCCTTCTCGACGTCAATCGTGGGAGGACGGTTCTCGAGGGCGACGGCGATGCGCTCGGCCTCGTCGGTAGTGGTGTCGAGAGAGAAGGCGAGTTCGGGGGTCACGCGCCAACCGAGGGCACGGCCGAGCAGCGAACGAAGGCGACCCTTGGCGCGATTCAGTGCCGCCATGACGGACTCGTAGCGCTCGGGCTCGCAGGAGACGTAGGCGCGAACGAAGGAGCGGTCGACGGACACCTCGCAACCAGTGAGGGTCACAAGCTCGAGATCGGGGTCGGAGATCTCGAACAGGAGGATGCTGGCGAGCTTCTCACGCGCGATCTCGCCGTTCCTACGCGAAGAGGAGTTCTGCTTCATCGTTTCCACCTTCTTTGGTCAAGTAGGGGCGACCCGCGTTGGGCCGCCCCAGGTACGTTACTAGCGTTATACCCGCCCGAGGCTACTCGGTGCGCGCGACCTCGTCGATGCGGTAGGCCTCGATCTGGTCGCCAGGCTTGATGTCCTGGAAGTTCTCGAGACCGATGCCGCCCTCGAGGCCGCTGCGGAGGGTCTTGACGTCCTCCTTGTAGTGGCGCAGGGACGCAATCTTGCCGTTGTAGACGACGATGCCGTCACGGACGAGGCGCACGGAGTTGGTAGCGGCAATCTCGCCCTCCTCGACGCGGACGCCGGCGGCAATGCCGACCTTCGGCACCTTGAAGGTGTCGAGGACGAGCGCCATGCCCGTGGAGACCTCGACCTCCGTGGGCTTGAGCATGCCGATGCGGGCGGCATCGAGGTCCTCGAGGGCCTTGTAAATGACGTCGTAGCAGCGAATCTCGACGCCCTGGTGTTCAGCGGCGGAACGGGCCTTGGCATCCGGACGCACGCCGAAGCCGATGATGATGGCGTTGGAGGCGTCGGCAAGGGTGACGTCCGTCTCGGTGATGGCACCGACGGCGGAGTGAATCGTGTTGATGCGAACCTCGGACTGATCCATCTTGTCGAGGGAGTCCTGAAGAGCCTCGATCGAACCCTGGACGTCGGCCTTGATGACGAGGTTGAGCTCCTTGACCTCGGCGTCCTCCATCGTGGAGAAGAGCGTCTCGAGCGTGACGTGCTTGACGCGGTTCTGCTCCTCGATACGGGCCTTGAGGGCGCGCTGCTCGGCGAGGGCGCGGGCCTCGCGGGCCTCGGTGAAGACGCGGAACTCGTCGCCGGCGGCGGGAACGCTCTGGAGACCGAGGATCTCGACCGGGTCAGAGGGGCCAGCCTCGGTGACCGGACGGCCCTTCGGGTCGAGCATGGCACGGACGGATCCGTAGGCCATGCCGGCGACCAGGGAATCGCCAATGTGGAGCGTACCGCGGGTCACGAGGACCGTAGCGACGGAGCCGCGACCGCGATCGAGCTTGGCCTCGAGGACGTTGCCGGACGCGAAGGTATTCGGGTTGGCCTTGAGCTCGAGGACGTCAGCCTGGAGAAGGACAGTCTCGAGCAGCTCGTCGATGCCGATCTTCTTCTTCGCGGAGATATTGACGAACATGTTCTGTCCGCCCCACTCCTCCGGGATGATGCCGTACTCGGTGAGCTCCTGACGGACCCTGTCGGGGTTGGCGCCGGGCTTGTCGATCTTGTTGACGGCCACGATGATGGGCACGCCGGCGGCCTTCGCGTGGTTGATCGACTCGACGGTCTGGGGCATGACACCGTCGTCCGCGGCGACGATCAGGATGACGATGTCCGTCACCTTGGCGCCACGGGCACGCATGGCGGTGAAGGTCTCGTGACCAGGGGTATCGATGAAGGTGATCGTGCGGTCGCCGATCTTGACCTGAGACGCACCGATGGCCTGCGTGATGCCGCCGGCCTCGCCGCTGGCAACGCCGGTGTGGCGGATGGCGTCGAGCAGGGACGTCTTGCCATGGTCGACGTGACCCATGACGGTCACGACGGGAGCGCGCGGGAGAAGGTCAGCCGGATCGTCGTAGAACGTGAAGGAGTTCTCCTCCTCCTTGCTCATGACCTTGACCTCGCGACCGAGGTCATCGGCGACGAGCTCGATGAGGTCGTCGGACATGGACTGCGTCATCGTGAGCGGGCTGCCCAGGAGGAACAGGCGCTTGACGATGTCAGAGGCGGGAACGTCGAGCAGCTCGGCGAGCTCGGCGACGGTGGAGCCGGTCGGGACCTTGACCATGCCAATCTCGGCGACGTTCTGGTCGTTCGCGATGGCCTCCTCGATTGCCTGCTCCTTGGCGGCCTGCTCGGCCTGCTTCTGGCGGCGCTCCTTGCGCTTCTTGCGGCGGCCGGTCGACTCGCGGGACGCCTCCTCGACGCTGGCGCGGGCCTCCTCGAGGACGCGCTCGCGGTTGTACTCCTCGGCGGCCTTGGCCATGCGGCTGTAGCGATCCTCGCCGTCATCCTCGGTGTGGCCCTTGCGCTTGCCGCGACCGCGCGCAGTGGCGGCCTTCTCGGGCGTGGCGGGACCCTCGTCCTTGGGGGCGCTCTTCGCGGTAGCGTGCTGGTTACCACGACGGGAACGACTCGGGGCGGCCTCGGCCTTCTTGGCGGCCTGCTCCTCGCGCTGCGCCTTGAGGATCTGCTCCTGCTGGGCGATCTGGTCAAGCAGGCTGGTCATGGAAGGCACGGACTTGGGGGCGTTGTCGCGGACGCGGTTACGCTCCTCCTCTTCCTTGCGCTTGCGCTCGGCCTCGGCGCGCTCCTCTTCCTTGCGCTTGCGCTCGGCCTCGAGGCGAGCACGCTCCTCGGCCTCCTTGGCGCGCTCGGCCTCGCGGCGCTTCTCGGCCTCGAGACGCTCCTCCTCGGCGCGGGCGCGCTCCTCGGCCTCGGCCTTGGCCTTCTCCTCGGCCTCGGCCTGCTTGGCAGCCTCGATCTCCGCGGCGTGGGCCTCGAGGATCGGAGCCATCTTCTTACGAATCATCGAGACGTAGGCATCCTCGAGGGTGCTCGAGGCGGACTTCGCCGGGATCTTCATGTCGGCGAGGTGGCCGAGCATCTCCTTGCTCGTCATGCCAAATTCCTTGGCAAGGTCATGTACGCGGGTCTTTGCCATGTGACCTACCTTCCTGTGCGGGCAATCATTGCGGGTCTTGCCCGCAGGGTTTCAAGTCAAATGAGCCGTCTGGGCTCGAGCATCCTAGATCAGGGAGTCCGGGTCGTCGGAGACCTCGACGTCGTCGCCGGCAAGGGCAATGGCCTCGTGGACGCCGCAGTAGCGGGAGTTGGGGCGAGCCATGTTGCGACAGCGGACGCCGTTGGCGCCGACGTACTCGCAGCGATGAGCCTCGTCGACGTCGATGAGGTCCTCGGGCTCGGCGGAAGGCGCGGAGATGCCCTCGAGCATACCGGCGGCGAGCGACTCGTTCTTGATGTCGATGTGCATGCCGGTCAGGCGAGCGGCGAGACGGGCGTTCTGGCCCTCCTTGCCGATGGCAAGGGAGAGCTGATCGTCCGGGACGATGACGGTGGCGTAGTTGGTGTCCTCATCAAACAGGACGCGGGAGACCTTCGCCGGGGAGAGCGCGTTGGCGACGCAGCGAGCCGGGTCATCGCTCCACAGGACGACGTCGACGCGCTCGCCACGGAGCTCGCCAACGACGGTGCGCACGCGGCTGCCCTTGGGGCCGACGCAGGCGCCGACCGGATCGAGGCGGTCATCGAGGGAGGAGACGGCGACCTTGGAGCGGACGCCGGCCTCACGAGCGATGGAGCGGACCTCGACGACGCCGTCGTAAATCTCGGGGACCTCGAGCTCGAAGAGGCGACGGAGGAGCTCCGGGTGGGTGCGGCTCACCACGATGGACGGGCGGGAGTGCTCGCCGCGAACGGGCTGCACGGTGGCGTTCGGGTCGCGGACGTCGATGATGACGGCCTTGATGCGCTGGTTGTGGCTATAGCGCTCGCCGGCCGGACGCTCGTTGCGCTCCTCCGGGTGACGCTTGCGATCGAAGTGCGGGAGCTCGGCCTCGACGCCCTCGCGAATCTTGACGATCGTGAAGTCAGGCGTGGACTGGAGGACGGTGCCGGTGATGATGTCACCGACGCGAGCGGAGAACTCCTCGTAGATCTGCTCGCGAGCGGCGTTGCGGACGATTGCATTGATCTCGGCCTTGGCGTGCTGCGCGGCGATGCGGCTCGTGTCCTTGGGCGTGACGTCGACCTCGTCGAACTCGGTGTAGTTGCCCTCCTCGTCCATCGAGTCATCCTTCGGGATGAGCTTGTAGACGTAGATCTTGCCGGTGGTACGGTCGATGGTGACCTTGGCGCCGAAGTCGAGGCGCATGACGTTGGCGTAGCTCGCGGCGAGCGACTGCTCGAGGCGGTCGAGCAGGTAGAGCTCGTCGATGTGCTTCTCCTGGCAGAGCATCATCAGGGCTTCCATCATCTCAGATGCCATGTGCGTTCCTTCCTGGTTATCTGTCATATGGCTCTAGGCCATTCGTTTCCAAACTGAGTGCGAAATGGGCAGACCCGCGAACGAAAGCCGTTAGGCCTTCTGCGCCTTGCCCTTCTTGGGCTTGTCGAAGGACTTCTTCTCGCCCTTCTCAAAGGTAGGCTTGATGGTGCAGCGACGTACCTCGGAGAGGGGAATCTCGACCTCGCCCTCGTCATCGACGATGACGACGGAGCCATCACGCATGCCGACAAGCTTGCCGGAGTAACGGCGACGACCCTCAACCGCAGTCGTCGTGAGGGCGACGGTCTCGCCAGCGAAGCGCTCGAAGTCGGTCTCGCGGCGAAGCGGGCGATCGAGACCCGGCGAGCTCACCTCGAGGGTGTAGGAGCCGGAGAACGGGTCGAACGCGTCGAGAACCTCGGAAACCCACTCGGTCTGAGCGGCGACGTCATCGAGCGAGATGGTGCCCCTCTCCGCGTTCTCCGGGTCATAGGCCCAGTCGATGCGGACGCGAACCGTAGGGGCCTTGGTGGCGCCAACGACCTCCACGTCAACGACGTCGATGCCATGCTGAGCGCCCGCTACCTCGAGGACCTCGAGGATTGCAGCGGCCTTGTCCTCTGCCATGTGACCCTCCTTCCCAGCGCGAGGCGTATAACCCCCGCTTACACACAAAGAGATGCGGGGCGAAAACTCCACCCCACATCCCTCAATCAAACACTCTTATCGGAGACAGTTTAATAAACAAGCAGGTAACACGTCAAGATGCATTTTGTGTGTGCAGATATGTCACAAGTCGAGCACACAACTCGCATCCTCCTTGCGAAGCCTAGCTCCGGTTAGGATCGGCGGAAAGGCGCGCAGCCAGTCACCGGAGTGTCCTCGTCAGGCAAAAGAGACGCCGCTCCCAAAAGAGCCGCTACTCCCCCGCCTCCGCGACGGCCTCTCCGGCTGTTTCCGGAGCATCGTTCGCAGCCGCTGTCTCGGGGTTCTTCGCAACGTCGATGGTCACGGTCGAGCCCTTGTCGGCACGCGTGCCGGCGGGCGGGTTGGTCGAGATGACACGACCGGTTAGCTGCTCGGTCGACTCCACCTCGTTCACCCCGACGTTAAAGCCCTTGTCAGAGAGGCGAGAAGTCGCCTGCTCGGTGCCAGAGCCGACAACGTTGGGGATTGTCCTGCCGCCAATGAGCTCGGCGCGATAGGCCATGAAGAAGACCAGGCAGCAGAACACCGCGACCAGCAGAAAGCCAAGGAAAAGACGAGCGACGCGCTTGCCGGTCTCCCCGCGAGAGCGACGGCCCGCGCCCATGCCGGAAAGGCCCTCGACGCTCCTGCGAGAGGCGGCGGCGAGGTCGGCAGATGCACGCTGCTCGTGACGATTGGCCCTATGCCCCCTCTTGGCGCCAGACAAGGCGCTCCCGCAACCGGGACAGCGAGTGGGAAGCAGACCCTCCCCAAGGTCACGACCGCAATGCGGACACTTCATGGCCGACCTCACCTCATAACATGACGGCGGGGCGCAAGAAGCGCCCCGCATAGACGGACTAATTGGCTACGACGTTGACGAGCTTGCCGGGAACGACGACGACCTTGCGAACGGTCTTGCCCTCGATCTGGGAGGCGACGGCCTCAAGGGCGGCCTTCTCGAGGTCCTCGCGGCTGGCATCGACGGCGACGTTCACGCGTGCACGGACCTTGCCCATTACCTGGACGGCGATCTCGACGGTGTCGGCACGAGAGAGCTCGACGTCGAACTCCGGCCACGGCTCGTTATAGACAGAACCGGTGAGGTGCAGGGCCTCGTGGTAAAGCTCCTCGGCCCAGTGCGGGCAGATGGGCGCGAGAATCGCCACGATGTCGTGGGCGACGCGATAGTCGAGCTCGTGGTTGCGTTCATCGGCCGGGGTCTCGATGAGGTACTTGCTCGCGGCGTTCACGATCTCCATGACTGCGGAGATAGCGGTGTTGAACTGACCACGATCGTAGTCGGCCGTACAACGGGCACCAAGGCCGTTAAGCGTGCGGAAGAGCTCGGCCGCCTGACCATCGAGCTTCGTGTAATCGAAGTCACCAGCCTGGGCGCCCTCGGAAAGCTGCCATACGATCGACCAGGCGCGCTTGATGAAGCGGTTTGCACCGGCGACGGCCTTCTCGTCCCAGTCGAAGTCCTTCTCGGGCGGGGCGATGAAGAGGATGACAAGACGCATGGTGTCCGCGCCGAAGGGCCCGATGACGCTGGAGGGCGGCACGACGTTGCCCTTGGACTTGGACATGGTCTCGCCGTTCTCGTCCTTGACCATGCCCTGGCAGAGCAGGTTGGTGAAGGGTTCGTCGGCGTCGATCATGCCGAGGTCGCGAAGGACCTTGGTCCAGAAGCGGCTATAGAGCAGGTGGAGAATCGCGTGCTCGATGCCGCCGATGTAGTTGTCGACAGGCATCCAGCGATCAACCGCCTCCTTGGAGAACGGGAGCTCGGTATTGTGCGGATCGCAATAGCGCAGGTAGTACCAGCTGGAGCACGTGAAAGTGTCCATCGTGTCCGTGATGCGCTTCGCGGGCTTACCGCACTTGGGGCACGTCGTCTCATAGAAGGGGGCGTACTCGGCGAGGGTCTCGCCGGCACCAAGGTCAAGGTTCTCGGGCAGGGTGACCGGCAGCTGGTCATACGGCACGGGGACGTCGCCGCAGCAGTCACAGTGGATCATCGGGATGGGGTTGCCCCAGTAGCGCTGGCGGCTGATGAGCCAGTCGCGGAGACGGAACTGGACCTTCGCGCGGCCAAGGCCACGCTCGGAGAGCCAGCCGAGAATGGCGTCCACTGCCTCAGAGTGCTTGCCGCCCTTAAGGCCGGTGAACTCGCCGGACTGGACGAGGTAACCCTCGGCGACCATGGCGTGGTCCCAGTCGACGGACGTGACGCGAAGCTCACGCTCGTCCTTGAGCTCATCGTAGAGGGGGTCATCCTTCTCGCAGATGATCGGAGCGATCTCGAGGCCGTACTTCTTGGCGAAGTCGAAGTCGCGCTGGTCACCGCAGGGAACACCCATGACGGCACCGGTGCCATAGTCCATGAGGACGTAGTCTGCGACCCAGATGGGGGCCGGGCGGCCGTTGATCGGATTGATGACGTAGCGGCCGGTGAAGATGCCGTGCTTCTCGCGCTCAGAGCCCTGGCGGTCGACGTTGGAGACCTTCTCCGTGGCGGCCTTGAGCTCCTTGAAGGCAGCCTCGTGCTCGGTGCCGGCGACAAGCTCCGCGGCAAGCGGGCTCTCGGGCGGAAGCAGGAAGAACGAGACGCCGAAAAGGGTGTCGGCACGGGTGGTGAAGACAGTGATCTTGCGATCGGTGGGCGTCACGCCGTCCTCGGCGGCGAGGGTAAAGTCAATCTCCGCGCCCTCGGAACGGCCGATCCAGTTGCGCTGCTGGGCCTTGACGTTCTCAGGCCAGCCTTCAAGCTTGTCGAGGTCGTCGAGGAGCTCCTGCGCGTAGTCAGTGATCTTGAGGTACCACTGGGAGAGCTCGCGCTTCTCGGGCACGGAGCCGCAACGCCAGCACTTGCCGTCGACGACCTGCTCGTTAGCGAGGACCGTCTGGCACTTGGGGCACCAGTTCACCGGAGACGTGGCGCGATAGGCAAGGCCCTTCTCCCACATCTTGAGGAACATCCACTGACCCCACTTGTAATACTCGGGATCACAGGTGCGGACGAGACGGTCAT
Organism: Collinsella sp. 1033st1_E11_1033SCRN_220408; assembly: GCF_039062465.1. Classification (NCBI taxonomy): domain Bacteria; kingdom Bacillati; phylum Actinomycetota; class Coriobacteriia; order Coriobacteriales; family Coriobacteriaceae; genus Collinsella; species Collinsella sp. 1033st1_E11_1033SCRN_220408. Next base: position 28,512 of record NZ_JBCLNF010000007.1, on the reverse strand, counting down.
AGTCATAGGAGAAGCCCATGCGACGCATGGTGGCGAGGGCGTTATCCATGTTCTGGTACGTCCACTTGCCGGCCTGGGTGTTGTGCTTGATGGCCGCGTTCTCCGCGGGGAGGCCAAAGGCGTCGAATCCAATGGGGTGAAGCACGTCGAAGCCGCGCATGCGAGCCTGGCGAGCCATGGCATCGCCGATGGTGTAGTTGCGGGCGTGACCCATGTGAAGGTCACCGGAAGGGTACGGGAACATCTCCAGCACGTACTTCTTGGGCTTGCTGGGATCCTCGTCGGTCTTGTAGGTGCCTTCTTCGGCCCAGACGCGCTGCCACTTCTCCTCAATGGCCTGAGCGTCATAGGCGGGGAACTCGTGCCTATCGTTAGTCTTCTCGTCGCACATCGTACGTGCCCTCCATGGATACAAGCGGATAACTGCTAAATAGTAGCAGCTTTACTGACAATAAGGAGATCGCGGAAAACGCCCGGTTATCCAAATGGTTACCACGGCGAACAGATCGCTCGCAATCCTAGCGCCACCACGTCTCCCCCAACAAAAAGGCGCCGCCCCTCTACCTCGAAGGACGGCGCCACAGGAACGATTCTACGTTGTCCTAGTTAAAGGACACAGACTGGGTGCGATCCTTAAGGACGACGTCGTGAGCGCCACCCTCGACGATGGAAGTCGAGCTGACTAGCGTTAGTCGAGCCTTCTCCTGGAGCTCCTTGATGCTGTTGGCACCGCAGTTGCACATCGTGGACTTAATCTTGTAGATGGTCATGTTGACGCCATCCTTCAGCGAGCCGGCGTACGGCACGTAGGAGTCGACGCCCTCCTCGAAGGAAAGCTTCGCGGCGCCACCGAGGTCATAGCGCTGCCAGTTGCGGGCACGAGCGGAGCCCTCGCCCCAGTACTCCTTCATGTACTGGCCGTTGACGTTCACGCGGTTGGTCGGGCTCTCGTCGAAGCGGGCAAAGTAGCGGCCGAGCATCATGAAGTCCGCACCCATAGCGAGGGCGAGGGTCATGTGATAGTCATAGACGATGCCGCCGTCGGAGCAGACGGGAACGTAGATGCCGGTCTCCTCGAAGTACTCGTCACGGGCGCGACAGACGTCGATAAGGGCAGTGGCCTGGCCACGGCCGATGCCCTTGGTCTCGCGGGTGATGCAGATGGAGCCGCCGCCGATGCCGACCTTGACGAAGTCAGCGCCGCACTCGGCGAGGTAGCGGAAGCCCTCGGCGTCAACGACGTTACCGGCGCCGACGATGACGTCCTCGCCGTAGTTCTCGCGAATCCAGTCGATCGTGAGCTTCTGCCACTCGGAGAAGCCCTCAGAAGAGTCGATACAGAGGGCATCGGCGCCAGCCTCGAGAAGCAGGGGCACGCGGGTGGCGTAGTCACGGGTGTTGATGCCGGCGCCGACCATGTAGCGCTTGTGGGCATCAAGCAGCTCGTCAGGGTTGGACTTGTGGGAGTCATAGTCCTTACGGAAGACGATGCCAACGAGGCAATCATCGGCGTTGACGATGGGAAGGGCGTTGAGCTTGTTGTCCCAAATAATGTCGTTGGCGACCTTGAGGGTCGTCTCCTCGGTGCCCACGATGAGCTGCTCGCGCGGGGTCATGAACGTGGCGACCTTGGCCTGATGGTCATCGCGGGAGGGACGGTAGTCGCGGCTCGTGACGATACCGAGGAGCTTGCCATGGGGCGAGCCGTCCTCGGTCACGGGCATGGTGGAGTGGCCGGTCTGCTCCTTGAGGCGCATGACCTGTTCCATCGTCATCTCGGGCGTGAGCGTGGAGTCGGACACGACGACGCCGGCCTTGTAGTCCTTGACGGCCTTGACCATGGCAGCCTCGGCCTCGGGGGTCTGGGAGCCGTAGATGAAGCTCATGCCACCCTCGGTGGCGAGGGCGATGCCCATGCGCTCGCCAGAAACGGCCTGCATGATGGAGGAGACCATGGGGATGTTCAGCGTGACCCTCGGCTCCTCACCGGCCTTGTAGCGGCACAGGGGCGTCTTAAGGGAGACGTTCGCCGGGATGTTCTCGGAAGAAGAATAGCCAGGTACGAGCAGGTACTCAGAGAAAGTGTGCGATTCGCCTTCGAAGAACGTTGCCATGTATGCTCTCCCAATCTGTCTATTGCCGCGGACGGGGGCCCGCTGGCCGTATGCCGACTCAATCTTGACAATTGTAACGTCTGATACCGATGGCTTGCTACCACTATCTAATTCAGGGGACCTAACCTTTTGGCAGGTCGCACAATGCGCGAACGAAAGTCGCCACCCGACGCGCGAATTGGCACGCGCCGCACGCACGGATGAATGCACGGGCAAGCGCCGGAAACGTAAACACGCGAGGCATAACCTGAAAAAGGGACTGTCCCTTTTTCAGGTCGGCACACGCCGCAAGCGCAAGGATGCAACGCATAAAGAAAGCGTGACCATGCTAACGTCCGGCTAGAGCGAACACATGGCCACGCAATGAACCAAAGTAGCAGGGGTTCTATGAGTTCTCGGCGGCGTTGATCTGATCCATGGAGATGGAAACCGTGTGCTTGGTGGGAACCCACTCGACCTTCTTGAAGAGGGCCGCGATGCAGATGGGGATGTAGGTCATCATGAACAGCGGGAAGGTGAAGAGGTTCGTAAAGATGCGCCAGCGACGCTCCTTGCGGCAGATGATGTGCTTGCGCTCAGAAATCGTCGTGATGACGGCGAGGACGAAGAACGTCACGTACATCGAGCCGAACGTCATCATGAGCGAGCCCACCGCCATGGAGAGCTCATTTTGTGTAGCGAGAAATCCGTGGCTTAGGCCGCCGATGACGAGATAGACCGTGTTCACGAAGGCGGAGACGAGCGTCAGGATGTTGCCCGGCGCGATGGTCATCAGCATGTCATAGGAGCCGAAGCGCTTCTTGCCGACACCATGGATCAGGTCTCCCACATACGAGAAGAACACCTGGTAGAAGCCCTTAGTCCAGCGCATGCGCTGGGTCCAGGAACTCTTAAGGTCGATAGGCTGCTCGTCATAGAACTCGGCCGGGGCGTACGCGATGCGGATGCCGTTGGCGGCACAGAACGTCGAGAACTGGATGTCCTCCGTGAGGGTGTGGAAGTCCCAGCCGTTCATACCCTGGATGATGCGCGACGAGACCATCCAGCCGGAGCCGGAGATGGCGCAGCCCGTACCGCAGAGCATGCGTGAGTTATTGAGGAACTTGGCCTCGCGAAGGAACCACAGCGCATAGGCAGAGCTAATCCAGCTCGAGTCGAAGTTCTTGGAGTTGCGGTAGCTCGTAGCCACGAGGTAGCCCTGGTCAAAAACCTTGTTCATCTCCGTCACGTAGGTGGGCGACAGGAGGTTGTCCGCGTCGAAGACGAAGAAGGCCTCGTACTTGCCGGGATACTCCTCAAGGATGCGGGCGAAGCCGTAATCGAGAACCCAGCTCTTACCCTTGCGGGCGAGGTCATTGCGCTCATAGACGATGGCGCCGGCTCGCCTCGCCTCCTCCGCGGTGTTGTCGGTGCAGGCGTCCGCCACCACGAAGGTGTCAATGAGCTCGGAGGGATAGTCTTGAGCCTTGATCGAACGCACGAGGTTTGCGATCACGCTCTCCTCGTTGTGCGCGGCGATGAAGAAGGCATAGCGATGATTCTTCTTTGCCTCCGGGAGCTTGACCTCTCCGCGCTTCCACGTCACAAGGATGTAGACGAACTGGTAGAAGTACGCGAAGGTGAAGAAGCACCAAATGATGAAGTTGAAGACCACAATGGGCGTGATACCCAGACGATTGAGTTCCAAAACGGCCTCTCGCTCGAATCGAATGCTTATGCGACCATGGCCAAACGAGTGCTAGGCGCGCCCAAGGAGCATGGGGCAGATACCCTCCCCCGCCTCGGTGCGGCCCATCGAACGACCTTCGAGCGATTCTAGTACAGCTGCGAGGTCATTAGGGAGTGTGTCGCGAAGCTCTACGGTCTCTCCGGACACGGGGTGCGCAAAAGAGACGCTCCACGAGTGCAGGAACTGCCTCGTGAGACCAAGATTCTGGGCAAGGTCGCCGCGCCCGTAGAGCGGATCTCCAATAACCTGGTGGTTGATGTGACGCATGTGAACGCGAATCTGGTGTGTGCGGCCGGTGTAGAGATGGCACTCGAGCAGCGTGTAGCCCTCGTCGCGACGCGCCGCCTCGAAACGCTCGAGAACACGGAAGGTCGTGATCGCCTCACGCGCACCCGGCTCGTCAGAGACGGCCATGCGGATGCGGTCACGCGTGGAGCGCGCGATGCCCGTGTCGATGGTGCCCGAATCCGCGGCGACATAGCCCCAGACCAGCGTGACATAACGGCGGTCGAGAGTCCTCAGGCGGATGAGGTCCTGGAGCGCCTTCTGAGTTGAATCGTCCTTGGCGGCAAGCATGAGACCGGAAGTGTCCATGTCGAGGCGATGGACGATGCCCGGACGGTCATCACCCTGAAGCGTCCCCAGGTGAGCGAGCCCGCAGTGGGCGACGAGGGCGTTCGCGAGGGTGTCATCAACGTGACCGGGGCTCGGGTGGCAGACGAGGCCCGGCTGCTTGGAGAGCACGATGAGGTGCTCGTCCTCATACCGAATGTCGAGGTCGATGTAGGGGTTGGGCGCGAGGCCTCCCTCGGGCACGAGGGGCTCGGGGTCGTCAACCGTGGCGCGCACCCTGTCTCCGAGAAGGACCTTCTCGCTCTTCGAGGTCGCTGGCGTGTCATTGATCGTGACGAAGCCCTGCTCCACGAGTTTTGAGCAAGCGGAGCGAGACGGCATGCCCTCGCCCGTCGCAAGGAACGCGTCGAGGCGGCAGCCATCGGACTCCGGCCCCACGAGAAGGTCGACTATGCGCTGCGCCATGCTAATTCTCCTCGCGCGTGTTCTCGGCATTCGACGCGGCGTTGGCGGCACCCGAGTCATCCCCCGCCTCGCGAGCGACATCCCAACGCCAGGCGAGCGCGAACGCGATGACTACACCGCAAGTGACAAAGATATCGGCGACGTTAAAGACCGGGAAGTCGATGAAGGTCGTGCAGAAGAAGTCAGTCACGCGGCCAGCCGCCACGCGGTCGATGAGATTGCCCACTCCCCCGCCCGCAACGGCGCCAAGCGCGCAGACAAGCGAGGCGGGCATCTCGCGCTCGCGAGCGACCAAGATGGCAAGACCCAGGCAGATGGCGACGGCGAGCACGACGAAGACCCAGGTTGAGCCAGAGCCGATCGAGAATGCCGCGCCCGTGTTCATGACGAGGGAGAAATCAAGCACGCCGGGAATGAAGGGCACGGGGCCGCCGGCCAGCGCCTCGCGCGCCCAGGCCTTGCTGACCTGGTCAAGCGCGACGGCGCAGGCGGCGACCCCTGCAAACGCAGCTATGCGACGAGAGCCCGTCAAGGCTACTCAGCCTTCGTGGCGGCCTCGGCAACGGCCTCGCTGCAGCGGCAGCACAGACCGTCGGCACCAAGCGGACGCCAGTTCCAGCAACGCGGGCACTTCTCGCCGTGGGCGGGAAGGACCTCGCAAGCGAGCTCGTCGCCAGAGGCGAGCTCGACCTCAGAGCAGACGAAGGCCTCGGCGAGGAGAGCCTCAGAGCCCTTGAGGAGCTCGTAGGACTCCGCCGGGAGCGTCAGGACGCAACGCGTGGCCTGGCTGGTCTTCTCAGTGACGACGCCAGAGGCGAGGGCGGCCTCGTTGGCCTTGGTGTAGGCACCACGAGCCTCAAGCATGGCGTTGTAGGCGGGCAGCAGGGCCTCGACCTCGTCGTGGGCGAGAGGAGCCGTCCACCAATCGAGAAGGGCGGCAAACTTCTGGCCATCGCGAGCGGAGGCCGGGAGGTGCTCCATGACCTCGTCGCAGGTGAACGACAGAATCGGCTGGAGATCGCGAAGGAGCATCTCGAGCAGGTAGTACCAGCAGGTCTGGGCGCTGCGGCGGGTCTTGGCGGAAGGAGCGTCACAGTACATGCGATCCTTCGTGGCATTCAGGTAGCCGTTGGAGAGCTCGGTGACGACGAAGTCATAGAGCGCACGATAGACCTGGTAGAAGCGGTAGCCGGCGTAGGCCTCGCTGACCTTCTCGTGCATCTCGCAGGCGCGAGCCAACACGAGGCGGTCATACTCCTCCATCTCGGAGACCGGCACGAGGTCGCACTCGGGATCGAACTGGCCCTCGAGCTCGCCGAGGAGGAAGCGGAAGGTGTTGCGGAAGCGGCGGTAGGCGTCAGAGGTGCGCGCGAGGATCTCGTGGTCGACGGCGACGTCGTGGCTCGTGTCGGTGGAGGCGACCCAGAGGCGCAGGATGTCGGCTCCCATCTCGTCACAAACCTTGTTCGGGTCGATGACGTTACCGAGCGACTTGCTCATCTTGCGACCCTGGCCATCAAGCGTGAAGCCCTGGGAGACGACGGACTTGAACGGGGCGATGTCATTCGCGCCGAGCGAGGTCAAAAGCGAGCTCTGGAACCAGCCGCGGTGCTGGTCAGAACCCTCGAGGTACATGTCCGCCGGATACTGGAGCTCGTCACGGAACTCGCAGACGGCCTTCCAGGAAACGCCGGAGTCCCACCAAACGTCGAGGATGTCCTTGCCGGGCTTGAGGTGGTGACCGCCGCACTTGGGGCAGACGCAGGCATCGCCGAGGTAGGACTCGGGAGCGTCCGTGAACCAGGCGTCGGAGCCCTTCTCGTGGAAGAGCTTGATGACCGCGTCGAGCGTGGCGTCGTTCATGACGGTCTCGCCACAGTCCTCGCAAGTAAAGCTCGGAATGGGCACGCCCCAGTTGCGCTGGCGGGAGATGCACCAGTCAGGCCTGCCCTCGACCATCGCGCCGATGCGGTTCTTGGCGTGCTCGGGGTACCAGGCGACCTTGTTCTCGATGGTGTCGAGAGCCTCCTCGCGAAGGCCGGTCTTGTCCATGGAGATGAACCACTGGTCAGTAGCGCGGAAGAGCACGGGCTGGTGGCAACGCCAGCAGTGCGGATAGCTGTGGTTGATGTCCTCGTGGAGGATCAGCATGCCGCGCTCGTCGAGCCAGGCGATGATCTTCGGGTTGGCTTCGTTGACCTCGAGACCAGACCACGGGCCGCCGGTGCCCATGGTGTCGCCAACGTAGAAGCGGCCGTCGTCGTCGACGGGCATGACCACGGGGATGCCGAACTTCTGGCCGGCGAGATAGTCGTCAACGCCGTGGCCGGGAGCGGCGTGGACGATGCCGGTGCCGTCGTCGAGCGTGACGTAGTCAGCGTAGATGAACTCGCCCTCGACACCCTGGTCGCCAAAGATCGGCTGCTTGTACTTGTTGTGGCAGAGCTCGGTACCCGTCATGCTCCAGGGCTCGCCGTCCTCGCCGAGGACGAGCTCGACGTCGCCATAGCCAAACTTGGCGCAGTCGCGCTCGACCAGGGACTGGGCCATGAGCTCGGCGTGGCCGTCGTGGATGACGGCGACGTAGGAGGCCTCCGGGTGCAGGATGACGGCGTCATCCGCGGGCAGGGTCCACGGGGTGGTGGTCCAGATGTCGACGAACAGCTTGCCCGCCCAGGCCTCGAGGCCGGCGGGGACGGTCGTCATCTCGAAGCGCACGAAGATGGCCGGGCTGACCTCGTCGCCGTACTCGATCTCAGCCTCGGCGAGGGCCGTGTGGCAGTGAGAGCACCAGTGGACGGGCTTGTGGCCGCGATAGACCATGCCCTTGTCGAACATCTTCTTGAAGACCTCGATGTCAGCGGCATCGTGCTGGTGGTAGAGCGTGAGGTAGGGATTGTCCCAGTCACCGAGGACGCCAAGGCGACGGAAGCCGGCCTTCTGGAGCTCAATGTTTTCGACGGCGAACTCGTTGCACATCTCGCGGATCTCAGAGGTGGGCATCTCGTTGAACTTTGCGGTGCCGACCTTCTCCTCGACCTTGTGCTCGATGGGCTGGCCGTGGCAGTCCCAGCCGGGAACGTAGGGAACGTCGCGGCCCATCATCGACCAGTAGCGGTTGATGATGTCCTTCGAGATCTTGTTCATGGCGTGGCCGATGTGGATCGGGCCGTTGGCGTACGGAGGGCCATCATGCAGGACGAACTTGTCATGACCCTCGTTCTTCTTGCGCGCCAGCTCATAGACCTTGTTGTCGTTCCAAGCCTTGAGGCGCTCGGGCTCGCGGACAGCGAGGCTCGCCCTCATCGGGAAGCTCGTGCTCGGGAGGTTCATCGTCTGCTTGTACTCGTTTGCCACCTGCAAAAACTCCTTTCGCGGGCATCTGCCCACATCAGCCAAGCGCCCGCGCGCGTTACACGCGCACGAAAAAAGCGCCCGCCCCGACCGCCGGGACGAAGCGCCTGGATACGGCTTGCGCCGTGACGTTTCGCTTAACCACCCAGCGGGCGAGGAACTCGCCTTACTCGGCTGGCCCGTCACGGGGACCATTCCGGCGACGCCTACTGGGGACAACGCTTTCACGCGCCTGTTTGGGCCGCAGCTCCGGGGTGATTTTCGCTTGAGTGTGACTGCGGGCTCCCACCGTCCCCGCTCGCTCTATGCCACAGTGACCAGGCTACTCTTCCCCATCACAGCTTTTCGAGGGGATATCTTAACACGTATTCGACGGGCGATGAGGCTCGCTTTAGGAAGTCGCGGAACCTTCTCCCGTCATGGCCGCATGCTCGGCCTTGACGGCCTCGATGAGGCGGACGAGGGGCCAGGTGCGGTTCTCACGCGTGAGGGCGGCCTTGGCACCCACGACGCAATCCTCCTCGCGGCAGCGCGCGCAGAACTCCTCCACCTGGGGCTGGGTGAGGCCACAAAGGAGAACGAACTCCCCCGCCGGCATCGGGCCCGCATAGGGCACGAGGCGCGGCCTCATCGCCGGGAGGCGAGCGAAGGCTCCCGCAGGGTCACCGAGACGCTCGGGTATGGCCGTTCGACAGACGAGGCCCATCTCGCGAAGCACGGCGCGCACGGCCGCGCCACGCTCCGAATCAGGGCCAAGCCCCCAGAGCACGGCGCAAGGCACCGGCCCCGAGGGCTTGGACTTGGATGAGCTCTTTTTGCTCTTGCCCGGCATTAGCCGAAGTAGCGCTCGAGCAGGCCCTTGAGGGCCTTGCCGTGACGGGCCTCGTCACGAGCCATCTCGTGGACGGTGTCGTGGATGGCGTCGAGACCGTTCTTCTTGGCGCAGGAGGCAAGCTCGAACTTGCCCTGGGTGGCGCCGAACTCGCAGTCAACGCGCCAAGCGAGGTTGTCCTTCGTGGTGGCCTTCATGTTCGGCTCAAGCTCGGTACCAAGGAGCTCCGCGAACTTGGCGGCGTGCTCGGCCTCCTCGTAAGCGGCCTTCTCCCAGTAGAGACCGACCTCAGGGTAGCCCTCGCGGTGAGCGATGCGAGCCATGCAGAGGTACATGCCGACCTCAGAGCACTCGCCGGTGAAGTTAGCCTTCAGCTGCTCGAGGATGTAGGCCTTGTCCTCGTCAGAGATCTCAGGGTTGTCCTTGACGGTCTTGTCATAGATGCCGTACTCGTGCTCGGCGGCGAGGGTGAGCTCACCCTCGACCTTCTCGAAAGCGCTGGCCGGAGCGTGGCAGACCGGGCACTCCGCGGGCGGCTCGGCGCCCTCGTAGATGTAACCGCAGACCTTGCAAACCCACTTATCCATAAAATCCTCCTTTGTAGTGGCGGCGCTCCCAGGCACCGCCATCCTCTCCTATGCATGACGGCCATTGCTGACCGAGATGTCTAAGCCTCGCTCACCTGGGACGACGCATTCTCATGCGCCTTCTGGCAAGCCGGACACACGCCGTCGAACTGAAGCTCGTATCCACTCACAGCGTACCCAGACACGGCAGACGCCCTCTCGTCGAGAAGTGCCGGATCGTCAACGGCGGGCATGATCACGTCATCCACCCTGCCGCATTCGACGCAGTGAACGTGATAATGCGGGAAGGTCTGGTGATCGAAGTGATCCGCGCCGTTGTTGATCCTGACGCGCAATGCCACTCCCTCATCCGAGAGCCTCGAAAGCGTGCGAAAGACCGTTGCCCTGCTGATGGAGGGATGCGTGGCATGAACGGCCTCATAGACCTCATCCGCCGTGGGATGATTAGCAAGCCCGACAAGCGCGTGATGGATGATTGCCTTCTGTACCGTGTTTCTTGCTGCCATGTCCCCTCCTTCCTTATGTGAGCTAATTAGTAGTATATCCAATTGCGACTAGATATCAATAAGTATTTTCTACTATTTAGTTAGCCTTAGTTGATACCTGCCGAGTGCCAGCTATCCCAAAGGCTTGTTTGAGGCAACGCTGGATGGGAGCGAGGAGAACGATGTCAAGAACGGATGCCGCGCACCATGAGAGCGCGTACGAGGCAAAGGTCGCCACCAGCCAGAGGAAAACGCGCGTGGCGCCATCAAAAGCCGCAAGGTCGACATGCCCAAAAACGAGCACGATGGCAGCGGCTTGAAAGAGATAAATCGAATAGCTGCGGCGGCTCGTCCACTCTATAAAACGCGTTGCGCGAGAGCCCCTCACGCGGACCCCTGCCGCAAGCACGAACGCCCCCACCGTGGAGAAAACCCAAAGATGGCTGGGATTGGAGCGTTCGAAGCCGAACTGCGCGAGGAGGGCGTCGCCAACCCAGAAGAGAAGACCGAGAAGAAGGGCGTGGTTGCGGGCTTCGCCCGACGTGACCGACCCGAGGCGACGGAGCGCATAGCCCATGCAGAAGAAGAGCGGGTATCCAAAGAGCGGCTCCATGCGCGCCGGGATGAGGTGAAGCAGGGTCGAGGAGAGATCAGCCGCCCAGGTCACGCCAAACGCAGAAAGCGAGGCGACGAGATCGCAGGCGACGCCCCAGAGGGAGAGCGCAATAACGACCTTGACGAGCAGCCTGAGCTGAGAGTCGCTTAGGGCCTCAAGCATGACGAACAGGAACGGGGCACCCAGGAGCATCGGTATGAGAACGGGGACGAACCACCACGCGCCAGAGATGATGCTCGAAGCGAAGGCGAGATAGCCCGCGGGGGAAACGGCGGAGGAAGCGCCCCCGTCAAGCCCCAGAGCACCCAGATAGCCAAACCTCGCCGCAAAGGCATAGGCCACGACGGAATAGACGATGATCGGCACGACAACGCTCACGAACTTACCAAGGTAATAGTCGCGCAACGTTCCCTTGAGCGGCCGGATTGCGAAATAGCCCGAGAGGGCGAAGAACACAGGGTCACAGAGAAGGAAGAGCTTCGCGAGGCCCTCGGTAACATCGGCGCCGCACACGACTCCGAGATACGGGACAGCGTGAACCGCGACGACGGCAAACATCGCCATGGACCTAAGAAGGTCGAGCCGCACGTCCCTCTCACTTGCGCCTGCTCCCACGTCGCCTCCCTCATGCCTCTCGATCGATCCAACCAAATAACGCCCGGATACCATCATAGATGACGTCCCGGACGTTAATAGCGCAGGGGCTCCCCGGCACATGGCCCGGGGAGCCCCATCGTCTATTCCTGAGTCTTAGGAAGCGTAGGCGCGAAGCCGTCGTCACGAGTGAAGATGTTCATAAACTCCTCGCCCGTGATTGTCTCCTTCTTCTGGAGGTAGTGGGCAATCTCATGAAGCTTGAAGCGATGGGCCTTAAGCGTGTTAAGGGCGGTCTGATGGCCTTCCTCGACCAGACGCTGTACCTCCGCGTCGATCTGCTGCGCGGTTCCCTCTGAGCAGGTGAGCTCGGCGCCGCCGCCCAGGTAACGGTTACGCTGCTGGCCGAGAGCAACCATGCCAAACTTGTCGCTCATGCCAAGCTGGGTGACCATGGCTCGGGCGATGGAGGTTGCCTTCTCGATATCGTTGCTGGCACCACTCGTCATCTCGCCGAAGATGATCTCCTCGGCGGCGCGGCCACCACACAGGACGGCGATCTTGTTCTTCGCCTCCTGGCGAGTCGTGAGGAAGTGCTCGTCCTCCTCGACCTGCATGGTAAAGCCGAGGGCGCCGGAGGTACGCGGAACGATGGTGATCTTGGAGACGGGGGCGGAGCCCTTCTGAGCCGCGGCGACAATGGCGTGGCCCGTCTCGTGGTAGGCGACGACCTCCTTCTCGTGCTCGGAGAGAACGGTCGACTTCTTCTTCTCACCAGCGATGACGACGTCGACCGACTCGACGAGGTCCTCCTGGGTCACACGCTTGCGACCAAAGCGAACGGCGCGCAGGGCGGACTCGTTGATGATGTTTGCGAGGTCAGCACCAGAGGCGCCAGGCGTCGAACGAGCGATGACGCCAAGGTCGATGCCATTCTCCATCTTCACGTCATTCGCGTGGATGCGAAGGATGGCCTCGCGACCGGCAAGGTCAGGGAGCTCGACGGGGATGCGGCGGTCGAAGCGGCCGGGACGCAGAAGTGCCTGGTCGAGGGACTCGGGGCGGTTCGTCGCGGCAAGGACCACGATGCCCTTCTGGTTATCGAAACCGTCCATCTCGGAAAGGAGCTGGTTCAGGGTCTGCTCGCGCTCGTCGTTGGAGTTGAGGGAGCCATCGCGCTTCTTGCCCACGGCGTCAATCTCGTCGATGAAGATGATGCAGGGAGCCTTCTCCTTGGCCTGCTTGAACAGGTCGCGGACCTTCGCGGCGCCACGACCGACGAACATCTCGACGAACTCAGAACCGGCGATCTGGAAGAACGGAACGCCAGCCTCACCAGCGACGGCCTTCGCGAGCAGCGTCTTGCCCGTGCCCGGAGGGCCGACGAGAAGCGCGCCACGCGGGCAGCGAGCACCAATCTCGGTGTACTTGCCGGGATTCTTGAGGAAGCTGACGATCTCCTGGAGCGACTCCTTGGCCTCGTCCTGGCCAGCGACGTCCGCGAACTTGACGCCCGTCTCGGTGCCCTTGACCTCCTTGGCGTGGCTCTTGCCGAGGCCACCGCCCATGCCAAAGCCGCCACCGCCGAAGTTCATAGACGGGCCGTCATCACCCATCATCTTCTTCATGCGACGGTTAAGCCAGATACCGCCAACGATCGCCAGAAGCACGGGCAGGCCGTAGACGAGCAGCATGTACATCCACAGCCCGGAGTTCTGATCCGCGATCTGGGCCGAATAGGTGACGTTGTGCTTGTTCAGGCGCTCAGAGAGCGTGTCGTCATTGGGCCACATGGTGGCTCGATAGGTGACGTTCTCCTCGTCCTTACTCGTAAAGGTGATCTTGCCGCTGCCGGTGTCGAGCTGGACGTCGGCAACTTCATCATCGTCAACCATATCAATGAACTCGCTGTACGAGACCTCACGCACCTGGGCGCGCTCGAGGCTTGGATACACCACTGATTGCAACGCGACGATTGCCGCGATGGCGATGATCACGTACAAGATCATCGATTGGCGCTTTTTCTTGTCGTTCATTGTCCGTCCTTGGCTTCGGCTTTAGATGGAGTCAAGGATACCCAAGCGGACGTTCCTGAAACAGACATCCGAACGATTACTGAAAAGCTAGGCAGCGTCACCGCGTTCAGGCAGATCGCCGTTTCGGTAGGCGTCGAGAAGGGCCGTCAGGTCATCGATCTGGGCGCGAATGTGAGCACCCGTATCCGTGTCCGCGACCTTCAGCGGACGAGGATTCACCTCGAGCTGGTCATCATCGGAGTAGATGTCGCCACGGTCAGCCACGACATCGCCTATCTCATCATAAGGGCGGTGCGCCTTTATCCTCATACCATTCGCGTCAACGATGAGCGTGTAGCCAGCGATGCCCGTCTTCGAGTGGTAGGCGCGGCAGAAGCCGCCATCGATGACGAGACGTTTGCCGGCGCCACGGATTGGGGTCTCTCCGGAGGCCTTCGACACGGGCGTGTGGCCGTTGATGATGTGGCCGCCCTCGCCATAAAGGCCAAACTCCTCGAGCACGTGCTGACAGACATCGGGCCTGCAGGCGAGCTCGAAGTAGGGATCCTGGTCCTCGACCCAAGTCGAGCGGTCCTTCACGAAGGTGCGCTCGAAAGTCTTCACCTTGCGACCGGCGAGCGGGCTCGAGAGGCCGCACCACATGTACCACATCCAGTCGAGCGTCTCCTCGGAGTGGTCGTGCCAGGCACGGCGAGCGATGCGGTCGCACGCGTCGAGGTACGCGCGGCCGGCGATGTGGCGGTCCCCCACCCTGATCGGACGGAAGCTGCCGTCCTTGCGCATGGGAACACAGCCATGGAAGAGGAGGTTGCCGTTGTAGGCAAGGTAAACAGAGCCATGCTCATAAAGGAAGTCAACGTGGCGGCGGAGGCGACGACTGTTCGTGAAGCTGTCCACGAGACTCGTGACAACGCGTCGCTCGTCCTCCGTCAGCTCGTAAGGATGCTTCAGGTCGAGCGTTGGGAAGTCCTTCGTGGTGAGCTCGTACTCGTGCCCGCCGATACGGACCGTGCCCCTCTCGGCGTTCACATGCTCGAGAAGAAGCCTGTCCCCCATGTCAAACTCGGGACGACGAGCAATCACCTGCCCCATGAGCTTGAACATGATGACGGAGATGGCCTTCTCGGTAGGGCTCAGTGACTCGCCGTCGCGGTAGGTCTTCTCAGCAAAGAGTGCAAGCTCGCGGAGCTGGATGCCGTAAGAGCCCTCGAGAATGTCGAGGGTGTCATAGTGGACGTTGTTGCGCACGACGGTTGCCACGCACACGGCGGAACCAGCTGCGGCACCCATCCAGCAGATATCGTGGTTGCCCCACTGGATATCGAGCGAGTGGTAGCGCAAGAGGCGGTCTACGATGGCGTCGCCGTGGGCACCGCGGTCATAGATGTCTCCCACAACGTGCACGTGATCGACGGCGAGGCGTTTAATCAGCGACGCCAGGCTGCGAATGAAGTGACCGGCGCTTCCCGTCTCGATGATCGACTCGATGATGCGCCCGTGATAGGCGGCGCGATCGGCCTGCTCGCCGGGGCTCGCGTGGAGGAGCTCGTCGATTATATAGGCGTACGCCACCGGCATTGCCTTACGCACCTTTGAGCGAGTGTAGGCATCAGACAGGTAACGGGCGAGCTCGATAAGCATGCCGAGAGAGGCTCTATACCAGGAAGGCGTGTCCTGCTTCGTCTCTTTGATGCGCCTGAGCTTCTCGTCGGGATAGTAGACGAGCGTGCAGAGCTCTGCCTGCTCGCTCGGGGTGAGGCGATGACGAAATACCGCGCGAACGCGCTCGCGAATAACGCCGGAGCAGTTGTTGATGATGTGGTCGAACTGTTCGAAGTCACCATGGACGTCAGAGATGAAATGCTCCGTCGCCTTGGGCAGGTTGAGGATTGCCTCGAGGTTGATAACCTCGGTGAAAACGGCTTGACAGGTAGGGAACTTCTCAGAGAGAAGCGTCAGGTACTTGATCTGCTGCTCTGTGGCAAAGCACTGCGGCACGGCGCACCCCCGTGGTCGATGGACGTCCTGCCATGGTATGACGCACGCGCCGTTTTTAACGCACTGTTCCAGGATGCCCATAGATTGACCACGATTTACTGGTCAACTTACTATAGGAAATGAGCGAGGCCTAGTAGTGAACGACCACCACGTCACCGACCTGAGTTGCGGAATAGAGGTCAGCGGCCTTATCGGATGGCAGGTTGATGCACCCATGGCTGCCGGCGTACTGATAGATGGTGCCGCCGAAGCTTCCACGCCAGCTCGCGTCATGGAAAGCCCAGAGGTTATCGATGAAGGGCATCCAGTACTTCACGTGGCTGATGTAGGACGGCTGCTTCGTCGCGGGATCGATAGCACCGCGGAGCTCGACGTCTCCGGATGCGCGATTGCCGTTGAGCGCGAAGACTCCCGTGGGCGTATCATGGCCCTTGGAGTGGTCACCGGTGACGCAGTCAGACTCCCAGATGACCGCACCCGAGTCGTCGTACATGCGAACATGCTGCTCGGTAAGGTCAACATCGATGTAGCGATTGCCCCAATCCCTGCGGCCCGCATCAGGAGCGGCGTTGGCCTCGTGCTTCGTGGGGACCGCGATGGGATCCGTAGAACCAGCCTCGACGGCCTGCTGGAGCATGGGCGCCAGAGCCTCCTCGTCAATGGTCCAACCGTAGAGGTTATCCCAGTGACCCGTGCCGGCAGGAACGGTGACCTGCTTGCCGTCAGGGCGCGTGTAGGTACGCTCCGCGCCGCGGGTGTCATACAGGGCGCAGAAATCGGTCTTAAGCCACTCGTTCAGCTTGTTGGCGTCAATCGTGGCATTGAGCTGGTCATCCAGCGCGATCCAATTCGAGATCTGGGCGCGGGTGACCTCGCCGGCCTGCATGCCGTTGAGCGTAAGCGGGATGTCCGCCTTCATGAAGCGATTCGCGTTCTGGGCGGAGGTGGCCAGGCTCGGCTCATCCTGCGTGACCTTGGCCTGAACGAGGCAGGAATCATCAAGCGTGATGCTCGCAGGCAGGCTCATGACATCCGTCGAGATCTTCTTGACGGTAGCGTCCATGTCGATGGCGGTGCCAACAGTCTCGGGCACGACCTCGTACTGCTGCGTTTGCTCCGAGAAGCCAATCGTGGCATCCGTTGGCTGGGTCGCCGTCTTGTTAATCTCATCGACGAGGGGTGACAACAAGGCATCGAGCTGATCCTCATCAATGGAAGCACCCGTCGTAGGCTTGATGTCACGAGAGGCAAGGATGCGCAGGGGCCATTCCCAGGCATGCTGCTGCGAAACGATATCCCTGGTATAGGCGCCCTGGTCAAATGTCAGGTTAACGTCACTCCCGGAAAGGTCAAGGTCGATGCCGTCTCCCTTGACCTTCGTCTTATAGGTAGACGCCTTGGTGGCGAACTCGGCGCTTACGTCACTTGCAAGCCTGAGTGAGACGTCGGTACCGTCAAGCGTCGTGCTGGGCATGAACAGAAATGAAAACGCAAGAACGCCGGCAAGGTAGGCTGCGAGGACGACGCCGGCGATCACCGCGAGAACGATGAGCGCGACCTTGCCCTTGCGACCTTCCGGCTTCTCAGGGGCAGCGGTGTGCTTTCCCATACTGGGCTTCGATTCTTTCCGCATTGAGGCTATCTGTCTTCCCCGGCCTACGCAGCCGCTTGTTTCCCGACACACAGTATGCTGTATCGTAGCGCATGGAGAAGACAATGACTCCCGCCATTCGGCTTCCATGGCATCGGTTTAACAGATAGCGACATTTGTCCCAACAAGGACGGGCATCAAGCCGCCTCGCCTCCGTCCGCGGGACCATAGCAAGGGGATAAGAGCATGGGCATCATTCGCATCGATTCCGCAAACGATCCGCGCCTTGACGTCTACGCGCGCCTTACGGATCGCCAGCTCAGGAGCCGACTCGAGTCAACCTCTGGCGTGCTCGTCGCCGAGAGCGAGAAGGTCGTTCGTCTCGCTATCGCACAGGGGCTCGAGCCCTTCTCCCTCTTGCTCGAAGAGAGACAGGTCGAAAGGCAGGCGGACCTCGTGAGGCTCGTCGAGAGCATGGCGGGCGCCGAGGTCCTCGAGCACGCCGGCCATCTCGAGATAAAACCGGTCGACGACCTCCCCGTCTACGTGCTCCCCCATGAGGAGATATCGAAGCTCGTGGGCTACAACGTGACGCGCGGCGTCCTCTGCGCCATGCGCCGCCCCTCTGAGCTGAGTGCAGCCGAGCTCCTCGCCTCCATGCCAGAAGCTCGCCGAGTTGCCATTCTTGAAGGCGTGACCGACGCCACGAACGTCGGCGCCGCCATGAGGAGCGCAGCGGCTCTTGGCGTAGACGCGGTGCTCCTCACCCCCACCTGCTGCGACCCCCTCGTGAGGCGCGCCGTCCGCGTGAGCATGGGAACCGTGTTCCAGGTGCCCTGGGCGCGCTTTGGCGTCTGGCCCAGCGCAGGCGCTGCAGATGCGGACGGCATGGCGCTCCTCCGCAAGCTCGGCTTCAAGACCGCGGCGCTCGCCCTTCGCGACGATTCCTATTCACTTGGTGACCCAGAGCTTTACGGCATAGAGAAGCTCGCGATGCTCTTCGGGACCGAAGGCGACGGCCTGGCATCCGAGACGATCGAGGCGTGCGACCTCACCGTCCGCATCCCCATGCAGCACGGCGTGGACTCCCTGAACGTCGCCGCTGCGACGGCCGTCGCGTTCTGGGACCTCTGCAGATAAACAATGGCACGCGCCCCAACAGACTGAGGTCGCTTAAAAAACGGGACCCGCCCACACGGACGGGTCCCGCAAACGTCAAATCACCTGAAAAAGGGACTGTCCCTTTTTCAGGTCGGCACGCGCCGCAAGCGCAAGCGGTGCGCAGGGCAAACGTTGCTCTAGTTGAACTTCATCAGCTTCGAGGCAATGCGATAGATGCCAAGCGTGAACTTCTCTCCGGCCTTCGTGGGGAGGTTCGTCGCGATGCCTACGACGCCCATGCGTGCGCGGCGGTACATGCGCTTGTCATAGTGCTTAAGGTGCACCCAAAGCTTGTCGCAGTTCTCCATGGCATCCGGAGCATCGCTCAGGCGGGAGAAGATCGAGCAGACGGCCATCATCAGGGTGAAGTAGCCGATCATGTAGTTGCGGAGCTTCGTGCTCTCGATGTCGTAGAGGTGATACGCGTCCATCATGATGCGTGTGACGCGCAGCTGCTGGTCGATGCGGCTGACCATGACCTTCTCGTTGACGGACTGGTCATCGCGGCCAATGAAGTAGCGATAGAGGTCGACGTCGAGGTAATAGAGCGTCTTGCAACGCGGCAGCGGCACATAGGCATAGATGTTGTCCACATAGAAGGTGTGGGCGGGCATCGGGACGCCGCCGTCACGAAGGACGTCGGTGCGATAGCACAACGAGTGCATGAGCAGGTTCTGGGCCATGTTGAAGTGGCCGATCTTATCCCAGGTAATCACCTTGCCGCGCTTAAGCGCATACCTGAAGTCAACAACGTTGTGCGTGTTGTCCTCAACGTGCTCGTAGACGTAGTTGGTAATGACGAGATCCACGCGCATATCGCGCCACTCGAAATCACGAAGCGTCGAAAGGAGCTTCGAGAGAGCATCCTCGTCAAGCCAGTCATCCGAGTCAACGACCTTGAAATAGAGGCCCTCGGCGTTCTCGAGCGCGGCAAGGACGGCCATGCCGTGCCCACCGTTCTCCTGATGAACGGCCTTGACGATGTTGGGATAGCGGTTCTGCCACTCAAGGGCTTTCTCGTACGTGTTGTCCTTGGTGGAGCCATCGTCAACGACGACAATCTGCACGTCATCGGCGTAGTCGCTGCCCTCGAGAATCGAGGTGATGCAGTGATCCATATACTCGGCCGAGTTATAGCACGGGATGCCGAAGGTTATGGTCTTGCCCTTTGCCATACGAGAAATCTCCTGGTTGCCCTCTGCCTTAGCAAGGCATTGTCTACACGGATAAGAGCGCCGGCGCCGCATGGACGCCGGCAACTCCCTAAAAGAACGAACTAGTTGTGAGCCGCGACGAGCTCGTCGGACAGGTCGAGTGCGCTGGCGACGACACCGTCCATGTCATAGTAGCGGTACTCAGCGAGTCGACCCACCGGGTGGAAGTTCGTGAGACGGCTCACGCGGTCGAGATAGCGCTGGTAAAGCGCCTTGTTCTCGTCCTCGAGAATGGCGTAGTAAGGAGTCTCGCCACTCTCGGGCGTATAGGCCTTCGAGTACTCCTTCATGATCGTCGTCTTGCCCGGAACGACCTGACCCGTCATGTTCTTGAACTCGGTGATGCGGGTGAAATCCTCCGTCGTGGTGTAGTTAACGGTGCCCACGGGCTGGAACTGGTCCTCATCGAGAGTCTCGAACACCATGTCGAGCGTACGATACGGAAGGGCACCGAGATCGAGGCCAAAGAGCTCGTCGAGCGGGCCGGTGTAGACGATCTCGCCGCCGTAGGGCTTGCCGCAGACCTTCGCATAGTCCTCGTCGATCGTAAGGATGTCACGGACGTCGACACCGAGGAAGACGTCGATGAGGTCATGGTCGAGCAGGCGCTCGAAGAGCTTGGTGTAGCCCTCCGCCGGCATGCCCTGGTGCGCGACGCGCGGGAAGTAGCGCTCGTCATCGCCGACGAAGACCGGAACGCGGCCGGTAACGGAGGGGTCGACCTGGTCGGGCGTGGTGCCCCACTGCTTCATCGTGTAGTAGAGGAACACGTTCTTGTAAACGTAATCCGCGACCTCCTGGAGATCCGGATCGTTCTTCTCGCGAAGCTCGAGGATGGGGACCTTCTTGTTCTCGCCAAAGGTCTCGACGAGCTTCTGGTAGAGGGCCTCGCCGCGCTCCTCGCCAAAGGCGAGCTTCAGGCTCTTGTGGTTGAAGGGGACCGGCATGAGCGTGCCGTGGATGTTGGCGAGCACCTTGTGCTGGTAGTCCGTCCACTCGGTGAAGCGAGAAAGGAACTGGTGGACACGCTCGTCCTGCGTGTGATAGATGTGCGGACCATACTTGTGAACAAGAATGCCAGCCTCGTCCTCGTAGTCATACGCGTTACCAGCGATGTGGTCGCGGCGCTCGATGACGGCGACGCGGAAGCCACAGGCCTCCGCGAGACGGCGAGCACAGACCGAACCCGCATAGCCAGCTCCGACAACGATCATGTCGTAGCTGTCGGCAGAAAAACCAGCGGGAAGCCCGTTTGCGATACCCATTCATGTCCTCTCGACAAACTTGCGGTTCAAACGTGACGCACGCCATCGTTCTAGAGCGATAACGTGCGTCCAATCTGCATGTCATTCTATAGCAGACAACCTTATAATGACTATCGTGTCATCCATTGCCAGCAAAACGCCAAAAAAGGAGCGAACGTGAGCGATTTCCTAGATCGTATGAAGACTGCTGCAAAGGCTGAGAAGAAGACCATCGTCCTTCCCGAGGGCGAGGACCCGCGCACCATCGAGGCCGCCAAGAAGATCGTCGAGGAGGGCCTCGCCAACCTCGTCATCCTCGGCAACCCGGACGAGATCCAGGTTGAGGGTGTCACCGTCATCGACCCCCGCACCGCCGAGCGCAAGCAGGCCTACGCCGAGAAGTTCGCCGAGCTCCGCGCCAAGAAGGGCGTCACCCTTCCCGAGGCCCTCGAGCAGATGAACGACGCCACCTACTTCGGCACCATGATGGTCAAGATGGGCGACGCTGACGGCCTGGTCTCCGGCGCCTGCCACTCCACCGCCAACACCCTGCGTCCTGCCCTGCAGATTCTGAAGACCGCCCCGGGCACCAAGCTCGTCTCCGCCTTCTTCATCATGTGCACCAAGACCGAGCAGTATGGCGCCGACGGCACCCTCCTGTTCGCCGACTGCGGCCTGAACATCAACCCCAACGCCGACGAGCTCTCCGAGATCGCCCTTGCCTCCGCCGAGTCCTGGAAGGCCTTCATGCCCGGCGTCGAGCCCAAGGTCGCCATGCTCTCCTTCTCCACGATGGGCTCCGCCAAGGGCGATGTTCCCACCAAGGTCCAGGAGGCCGTCAAGCTCGCCAACGAGAAGAACCCCGAGCTCGCCCTCGATGGCGACCTGCAGCTCGACGCCGCTCTCGTTCAGAGCGTCGCTGATCTCAAGGCCCCGAACTCCACCGTCGCCGGCAACGCCAACATCCTCGTCTTCCCGGACCTCGAGGCTGGTAACATCGGCTACAAGCTCGTCCAGCGCTTCGGTGGCGCCGAGGCCTACGGCCCGGTTCTCCAGGGCATCGCCAAGCCGGTGAACGACCTGTCCCGCGGCTGCTCCGCTGACGACATCGTGGGCGTCGTCGCCATCACCGCCGTCCAGGCCCAGATGGCCGAGTAACAGGGCGTCACATATCGCACGCCAACGGGGCGCTCGCATTCACCTGCGGGCGCCCCGCTTTTTTGGCCTCGCATCCTAGCCGGCGCGTCCTTGTCGAACAGAAAAGCCGAACGATACCGCGCGACAAACAGCCAGCGAGCATAAGGCAATCGCGAAGGGTCGCCCAGGGAGAGCCTACCCGCGCCTTCGCAAGGGGCGCGAAAAGCACCGATACGCAGCAAACGAAAACCCCGGCCGCGAGCGACCGGGGTCAAAGGAAGGCTTATATTCGCAACCCGCGTCTAGGCGATATGGTGCGGGCCCGCGTTGAGGACGGCCTCATCAAGCTCCGGATAGCGCTTGCCCATGTGGATCTCGAACATCGACGCGAGCTTCTCCGCTGCCTCGTCATAGGCCTCGCCCGTCGCCCAGGTATTGCGCGGGTTGAGCACCACAGGGCTCACGCCCGGGCACTCGACCGGGATGTCGAGGTTGAGGCGATCGTCGTGCTCGTAGCCTGCGTTGTCGAGGTCGCCCGAGAGTGCCGCCGCCACGAGCGAACGCGTCACGGCGAGGCTGATGCGATAACCCGTGCCATAGGCGCCACCCTGCCAGCCCGTGTTCACGAGGTACACGCGAGCACGGGTCTTGTCGATGCGCGATCCCAGCATGTCTGCGTAGACGCTGGGCGCGAGCGGCATGAACGGCTCACCGAAAAGCGCGGAGAACGTGGGCTGGGGCTCGACGACGCCCTCCTCAGTACCGGCGACCTTCGAGGTGAAGCCGGCCATGAAGTGGTACATGGCGGCCTCACGGGAGAGCTTCGAGATTGGGGGAAGAACGCCAAAGGCGTCACACGTGAGGAACAGGACCACGCTCGGAACGCCGCCACGCCCGTCAAGCTTGACGCTCTTGATGTGCTCCACGGGATACGCGACGCGCGTATTCTGGGTGCGCGAGACGTCCGTGTAGTCCGGCTCGCGGCTCTCAGGGTCGAGAATGACGTTCTCGCACACGGCACCAAAGCGAATAGCCTGATAGATATCAGGCTCGGCGATGGGACTCAGGTCGATGGCCTTGGCGTAGCAGCCGCCCTCGATGTTGAAGATGCCGTGCTCTGACCAACCATGCTCGTCATCACCGATGAGCAGGCGGTTGGGGTCTGCGGAGAGCGTCGTCTTGCCGGTGCCGGAAAGGCCAAAGAGGACGGCGGTCTGGCCGGTCTGCGGGTCGATGTTGGCCGAGCAGTGCATGGACAGAACGCCATCCTCGACCGGGAGCAGGTAGTTCATGTAGGAGAAGATCGCCTTCTTGATCTCTCCGGAATAGCCGGTGCCGGCGACAACGATACCGCCGTGGGCGAGGTCAAGGATGACGGCCGCGGAGGAATTGACGCCATCGGACTCCGGGTCGCAGTGATAGCCCGGGGCGGCGAGGACGTAGATGTCCGGCTCACCGAAGCTCGCGAGCTCGCGTGCCGACGGGCGAACGAGCATCTGGTGGATGAACAGCGCCTGGCTCGCGCGCTCGCAGATGACGCAAACCTTGCGGGAGTGGTTGCGGTCAGACCCGGCAAAGCCGCGGACAACGTAGAGTTCGCGCCCGTAAAGGTAGCCAGCGACGCCCGAACAGATGCGCTCGTAGCTCTCGCGCGAAATGGGGGCGTTGACCTTACCCCAGCACACCTTGTCATGGATCGCCGGGTCATCGACCACGAAGCGATCGAGCGGAGAGCGCCCCGTGCGCTCCCCCGTGTCGACGACGAGAGAGCCATTCGATGCGAGCACGCCCTCGCCATTGGCAAGGGCCGCCTCGACGAGCCTCGCGGGCGCAAGATCCTCGTTCACCCTGGCGCTGCCAGGAACCGTTTGCTCACGCTTGAGAAGACGCCCCGTAAGAGTCTGCTTCATGATGGTTGCCTCCAATACCCCCTGCCTCGCAAAGCGAGGTGATGTGCCTCTGCCTCGCGAAAAACGAGCCTTTGCCCAGGCTCGCGCGGCGCGAGACGTCATTGGCGCTTTGATACCCAATGACATGAGAGCGAAAGCGCCCCCAACGGCAGGCGGCGTTCATCGTGCCGTCAACGGGATTTGGAGACTGACGCCAGGCTTGCTTGAGCCAGGCGGAAAAGGCGGCCGCAGGGGCGCTAGGCCTCCACGCGGATGGAGACGATCTTGGGCTGGTCAGCGGGGGCAATGGTGCCGTTGTTGTCGCTTGGCTTGGCGGAGTCGCAGACGGCGTCGACGACATCCAGGCCGTCCGTCACATGGCCAAACGCCGCGTACTGGCCATCGAGGTAGTCCGCATCCTCCTGCATGATGAAGAACTGCGAGCTCGCAGAGTCCATAGCCGAAGACCTCGCCATGGAGATGGTGCCGCGCACGTGCTTGATGGGGTTGTCGATCCCGTTGTCGCTGAACTCGCCGACGATGGTCTCGCCCGAACCGCCCGTACCGTTGCCCTTGGGGTCACCGCCCTGCATCATGAAGCCCTGGATGATGCGGTGAAACGTGAGGCCATCGTAGAAGCCCTCGTTGGCGAGCTTCGCGAAGTTGGAGACCGTGATGGGCGCGGAATCCGCGTCAAGCTCGAGCGTGATGGTGCCAAAGCCCTCGATCTCGATCGTGGCGGCATGCTTACCGCTTGCGAACTCACCCGTTGGCGTGGAGGCCGCGGAGGCGCCGGAGGCGGCAGAGGTTGTCGCGGGCTTCGTGTCGCCGCCGCATGCAGAGAGGCCCAGGACGGCGACGCCAAGGGTGGCGGAGACGAACGTACGACGGCTGATAGAGCGAGACATGGGGCCTCCCAAGGAATCGTGAGTTAACCCGTTTAGTGTAACCCGAAAAACCCGAGACCCTAAAAGGGCAAGACAAGCACACGAGCACCGAGCCTTGCCGCGTCGTCCTCGTCATGCGTGGCCACTACGAGGGAGCGTCCACGAAGTTCGCTCACGACGAAAGCGCATGCAGCATCGCGGGAGGCGGCGTCAAGCCCTGCGAAGGGCTCGTCGAGAAGGACGACATCGCCCGGGGCGGCAAGGGCTCGGACGAGCTCCACGCGCCGGCGCTGCCCGCCAGAGAGCTCGCGCACGGGCGTACGCGCATCGACGTCGGGAAGAACGAGAGCGAGCATCTGCTCGAGGCCCTTCTCGGAATGACGGGGAGACGCGAAGAGGAGGACGTTCGCAAGCGCGGAGGCGTCCTCGAACAGGCGCGCGTCTTGGAACTCCGCTGACACCCGAGGCGCGAGGTCGGCCCGGCCCGCGTCTGCCGAGTCAAGGCCGGCGAGCACGCGCAGCAGGGTGGTCTTGCCGGCACCGGATGGCGCCATCACGCAGAGGCGGCCACCCGAAGCGAGGCTCAAGGACACGGGGCGTCCCGCGGCGGCACCATGAGGGAGGATGAGGCCGTCGGTCGCCATCGCACCGCGAGCGGGCTCGCCAGCCTCACCCATGGTTTCATGCGCACGGAGGCGGCACGCCAGGCGAAGCGACGCCGAGCCGCTTAGCCCCAGGAGCCAGAGCGCGACCCTCTCGCAGAGGCTCGCGCAGGCGATCACGAGAAAGGTCCAAGCAAAGAGGTCTCCCGTCTCAAGCAGGAGCTTCGCCTGATATATGCGCTCGCCGATGGTACCCGCGGGCATACCGATGAGCTCGGCGGCAACGCCCGCCTTCCAGCTCATGCCTACGATGGCCTCGCTCGTGGCACAGAGATACGGCAGAAGCCCGGGCCAGGAGTACGCGAGGACACGCCTCATGCCGGAAACCCCGTGGACCTCCATAAGCTCCGCCATAGACGCGCTCGCGTGGTCAAATCCCTCGAGAGCGGAGAAGTAGATTGCCGGCAAGGCCATGAGGAACACGGCGGCGACGCTCACGTTGGCAGCGCCCAGCCACATGAGGAGCAGGACCACGACGCAGACGACCGGCGTCGCCTTGAAGACCAAAAGCGGCGGCCGGACGAGCTCCCGCGCGATGACGTAGCGGTGCGACATGCCCGCCAACGCAAGCGCCACGACATAAGCGGCGAGAAGCCCTCCCATAATGCGAGCTCCGGAAACGAGCAGCTTAGACCACACGCCCACGTCACACATCAGCTCGCCAAGGCACGAGACAGCCTCGACGGGGCCAGGGAGGATCAGCGGCTGGTCGATAAGGAGCGTCGCGACCTCCCACACGAGAAGCCACAGGAGCACGGATGCGTTCCGCGCGCGGGCGTTGACCTTGGAATCCGAGGATGAGCTGGATGCAGGCACTGCGGCACGACCCTAGGCGCCGTAGTAGAAGTCATCCCCAGGGAGCGAGCCGCCCACCGAGGAAGCGTCGAACTGCGAGAGGACGTCAAGGTATCCCGAAAGGGCGGCCTTCATGTCGTCACCTGCGAGGCAAACGAGGTTGCAACCCGGAATGGCCTTCTCGGCAACGGGCGCCGCGTCGATGATGCCATGGTCGACGACGGACTGGGCGTAGGTGGCAGGGTCCGCCTTCACGACCTCGACCGAGCTCTCCTGCTGGGCGAGGAACTCCTCGACAGCCTGGGCATTGTTCTCGGCAAACTCGCGACGGACGATGGTGACACCCGTGACCATGCGGGAACCGTCGGTCGCCAGGGAGTCCCAGACATCCGAAAGCGCGACGGGCGCGGAGAGGCTGTCGTTCTTTGCGAGCGCGGCGGTCTTGTAGGGCTCAGGCAGGACGCCGACGGCGGACGGATCCGCGGCGAGGGCGCTCACGACCTCAGCAGCCTCGCTCTTGAACTCGAGCGTCACGGCGTCCGTGATGCCGGCGCGATCGAGGAGATAGCCCATGACGTACTCCGGCGTCGTCCCCTTGCCCGTGAGATAGACGGTGCGTCCGGCGAGATCAGCGAACTCGGCCACGGAGGCGTCTCCGGTGACGATGCTCAGAACTCCCAGCGTGTTGATGTCGAGAGCCTGAATGGCACCCTGCGTCTTGTTGTAGAGAACGCTCGAGACGTTGGCGGGAACGAGGGCGATGTCGACGTCTCCCGAGATGACCTTGGGAAGGACCTCGTCCGCCGTACCGTAGACCTGGAAATCATAGGTGTTCGTAAGACCGGTCTGCTCAAGGGAGGCCTTATCCATGAAGGCGACGAGGCCGATGGACGTGGGGCCCTTAAGCGACGCGACGCGGACCTCGACGGGGTCGGACGAGGTGGCGGCGGGAGCCGTGGCCCTCGAGCCACAGGCCGCAAGCGACAGAGAGGCCGCAACGGAACCCACGACGAAACCCTTCCTGGTGACAGTGATGTTCATACTTGTTCCATCCTTCCACATCATGCATGCCGCTCGAGGCAGCGATTCATGCGAGAGCCTAAATGTGTCGCATGCCGCACCTCGCGCAAGCTCCCCTGCAGTCTTCCTACTTGCGCGCGAGCCCATCGACGGCCAAGGCCGCCTGGCGAGGGTTTGCCCGGAAGAAATCCTAGCAGGGTTTCGCGCGGAGATTGCCGCATACGTAACGTCCTCATTGGCGATGAGGCATTTCGAATGAGGGGACAGCTAACGCGTCTCGTTCTCTCCGGCCAGATACTACAATCTGAAACAGCAGACATAGCAGGCAACCGTGCCTGCCCGATAAACGCAAGGAGCCGCCATGTCAGTCGTCAAGATCTCCCTCGGAGAGTTCTCCGCTGCAATCGCTAGCAAGGGCGCCCAGCTCACAAGCCTCGTCCGCAACGATATCGAGTACCTGTGGCAGGCGGACGCCAAGTGGTGGCCTCGCAGCGCCCCCATCCTCTTCCCCATCGTGGGAAACCTTCGCGACGGATTCGCCATGTCCGCCGAGGGAGAGTGCCACATGGGTCGCCATGGCATCGCCCGTAACTATGAGCACGAGGTCATCGAGAACACCGGCAGCTCCGTGACGTTCCGTCTCGACAGCACGCCTGAGATGCACGCGAGCTATCCGTATGATTTCCGCCTTGAGATGACCTACGCCCTCGAAGGCGAGGGCACGCTGCGCCAGACCTTCTCGGTAACGAACACGGGCAAGGTCGACATGCCCTTCTTCCTGGGCGGACACCCGGCATTCAACATTCCCGTGGTCGAGGGTGAGGCGTTCGAGGACTATTCCCTCAAGTTCACGCGCCCCTGGACGGGCACCACGCCAGGCCTTACCTCGGATGGCCT
The DNA here is from genome assembly GCF_039062465.1 of Collinsella sp. 1033st1_E11_1033SCRN_220408. Taxonomy (NCBI): domain Bacteria; kingdom Bacillati; phylum Actinomycetota; class Coriobacteriia; order Coriobacteriales; family Coriobacteriaceae; genus Collinsella; species Collinsella sp. 1033st1_E11_1033SCRN_220408. The sequence goes on along the minus strand of NZ_JBCLNF010000007.1, from coordinate 632 downwards.
TCAGGACTACGCGCACATGACCACGCTGTTCGAGGACTCAGACACGCTGCCGCTCCGCCACTCGCTCTTCGACGACGACTCCTTCATGTTCACCGATGTCCCCGACGACATGATCACGATGGTGGGCCCCTCCGGTCACGGAGTTCGCGTCGATTTCCCGGACTTCCCCTACATCGGCATCTGGAGCGCGCTTCCCGCGGCGGACGGCACGCCGACGCCCTTCGTCGCGCTCGAACCCTGGTGCGGAACCGCAACTCGTACCGACGAAGACGACACCTTCGAACTCAAGCAGGGGCTCCTGATGGCTGCGCCGGGCGAGACCGTCAGGCGGACCTTCACGATTACGGTGATGTAGCCACCTGAAAGGTTTGGGCCCCTCGGGCTCTGTTCTCCACTCAGACAGTTTCGGCGCGTTGCGCCGAAAAACTCGTGGCGAACAGAGTCCGAGGGGCCCTTCTTGTAGCGGCACGTCACGAAAGGCACGTAAGCAGAGGGGCGGCCGCTCAACGCGACCGCCCCACAGGACGAACGTTATATCCGGCCGGTTCAGGAGCGCGCTAGCTGTTATGTGCCATGACGTTGTTTACACCGAGTATGCGTGACATCGGAGGCAGGCCCCCGCACGCGCTGTG
>NZ_JBCLNF010000006.1:0-76213 GCF_039062465.1 Collinsella sp. 1033st1_E11_1033SCRN_220408 | reverse complement strand
GGCGATCGATTTTTTTAGGTAGGCGTTCTCCGCCTCGAGCTTCTCGATCCTGCGCTCGAGCTCTTGCTCGCGCGTCGCCTCCCCGGACGGGGAGGCGGACCCCCGCGGCCTCCCCCTGGGCTTTGGCCTGAGCGCCCCCGGGCCTCCCTCCCGGTACGCCTTCAGCCACTTCCTGAGGGGGCTTGGCGAGGCTATCCCGAACTTCGCCATGGCCTCGGGCTTTGTCATGCCCTCGTCAACGACCGCCCTGACGGCGGCCAGCTTCGTCTCGAACGAATAGGCGGTGTGCCTCTTTCCCATCATGGCCAGAACCTCGATGCCCGCGGATCTGTAGGTGCACAGCCATTTTCTCACGGTTTCCTCCGGCACCCCGAGAAGGGTCGCGATCGACGCGCGTCCGTGCCCCTCGTCGTGCAGCTCCGCCGCTCGCAGCCTCACCCCGACGTCGTACAGAACGTTTCCAGCCATAAAAAGCCTCCCATTTCTTGTGTCCAAGAAATGGGAGGCAGTTCACACGCCGACGGGGCTCTTTTTTTCGCCGCGGGCACCGTGCGCATCGCACCTGTCACGGATGTCGCGAATGCCGCGGGCACGCGCGCGTCGCGCAATTCCGATGGGCTTCGGGCGCAGCATCTCGCGCTTCGCTCCCCTGAGGTGTACCGTATATCCGTTAGACGCGCGACATCGCGCGCAAAGCGCTAAAGAGAGCGAGAACAATGCAGCTCAACATGCTCAAGGGCAAAATTCACCGCGCCACGGTCACCCAGGCCGAGCTCGACTACGTCGGTTCCATCACCATCGACCAGGACCTCCTGGACGCCTCCGGCATCCGCGAGTACGAGAAGGTCCAGGTCGCGGATGTCGACAACGGCAGCCGCCTCGAGACCTACGCCATCGCCGGCGAGGCAGGCAGCGGCGTCATCTGCCTGAACGGTGCCGCCGCCCACCTCGTGAACGTCGGCGACAAGGTCATCATCATGTGCTACTGCCAGATGACCCCGGAGGAGGCCTCCGAGCACGCACCGCACGTCGTCTTCGTCGACGAGAACAACGCGCCCGCCCGCATCACCCGCTACGAGCGCCACGGCCGTCTCGAGGACATGGCCTAGGCAAGCACGTAACTGCCCGCAGGTGAGCGCCCGCACGGCAAACGCGCGAGGCCTCGCACCGCGCGCAGGGCTACGCGCACGACGACCATCCAACAGCCGCGAAGAGGACCAGACATGAGCGAAGGCTACCAGCCCCAGACCCCGCAGGGTGGCAACGGCGTGCCCGGCCAGCCCGCGCCGACGCCGCAGCCGCAGCCTGCCGCACAACCGCAGCCCACGCCCCAGCCGCAGCCGGCGCCTGCCGCGCAACCGCAGCCCCAGCCGCAGCCGGCGCCCACTCCGCAGGTCCCCGTCATCGAGAGCGCGAGTGCCACGACCTCCCCGGACAACCACTCCGGTCCCGGCGTCTACATCATCCTCGCCATCGGCCTGGCGCTCATCGTCACCGCCTCCCTCGTCCTCGCGAACACGTTTGGCGAGGTCCTCTCCGAGGTGGCAGACATCGTCGCGGAGAAGTACCCGGACGAGGAGTGGGACTTCGACGACCTCGACCACTACTTCGACGACGACACTCACAGCACCGGCGCCGACCTCACGGCTGACAACATCTTCGAGACCCGCATCGGCTGCGCGGACGAGTCCGTCAACTCCTACGTCTACGCGAGTGATTACGACGGCTCGCAGCAGGCCGTCAGCGAGTTCGTATCCGCTCTCGCCAAGGCGGACGGCGACAGCACCAACCTCCTCTCCATGCACCTTCGCGCCGCGATGGGCGCCACGGACGCCGCCACCCGTACCGAGGAGCTCGACGCCGCCGCACAGGTGGTCGCCGATGCCCAGGCCTCGATTCAGGCGATCGAGGTGCCCGACACGAACCGCGTGAGCGGCGTCAAGGCAGATTCGGTCATCGACGCCCTCGGGGACGCCAAGGAGGACTGCGTCGAGCGCTGGAGCGCGATCGCCAAGCTGGTCGACATCCTCAGGTCGCCCGACGGCCACACCACAGACGAGCTCGCCGAGCTGGATGAGGAAGCGTCTAACATCGTCGACATCGCCATTCGCCTCACGACGGCCCTCACCGATTCGGCCTCGTACAAGTAGCGGAGCACCCAGGCCGCGCGCCGCACACGGAACGCACGGGAACGCCCGCTCGCCACACCCCGCCACGCGCGGAACGCACGGGAACGCCCGCTCGCCACACCCCGCCGCACGTCCCGCACTCAACCATCAGGAGAAACCATGAGCCAGGCAGATAAGCTCTTCTGCGCCATGTGCGAAGACATCATCGAGAACGGCACCACCACCGAGGGCCAGAAGGTCCGCCCGCGCTGGGAGGACGGCACCCCCGCCTATACCATCAAGCAGTTTGGCGTGGTAAACCGCTATGACCTGCGCCGCGAGTTCCCCGCCCTCACCCTCCGCCGCACCGCCCTCAAGAGCGCCATGGACGAGGTCCTCTGGATCTACCAGCGCAAATCCAACAACATCAACGACCTCAACTCCCATATCTGGGACGAGTGGGCAGACGAGACGGGTTCCATCGGTAAGGCCTACGGCTACCAGATTGGCCAGAAGAGCCACTACCCCGAGGGCGACTTCGACCAGATGGACCGCGTGCTCTACGACCTCGAGCACACGCCCTTCTCGCGCCGCATCATGACGAACACCTACGTCTTCGCGGACCTCTCCGAGATGCACCTCTATCCGTGCGCCTACAGCGTGACCTACAACGTCACCCAAACGCCCGGCGACGACCGCCTCACCCTCAATATGCTGCTCAACCAGCGCAGTCAGGACATCCTCGCCGCCAACAACTGGAACGTCTGCCAGTACGCGATCCTCCTCATGATGGTCGCGCAGTCCGTGGGCATGATTCCCGGCGAGCTCGTCCATGTCATCGCGGACGCCCACATCTACGACCGCCACGTCGACATCATCCGCGAGCTCATCTCGAGGCCGCAGTATCCCGCGCCGCGCGTCTCGCTCAACCCCGAGGTCACGAACTTCTATGACTTCACGACGGCGGACCTCATCGTCGAGGGATACGAGCACGGCCCGCAGGTCAAGAACATCCCCATCGCGGTGTAGCCCATGGATACCGAGAAGAACATGCAGGTGGCGGGCCTTGCCGAGGACGCCGTCGCAGGCAACCCGGATGAGGCCGTCGGCACCATGCACGCAGGCGCTCCCGCTCCCCTGCCCAACCTCAACGTGATCGTCGCCGTCTGCGATGACTGGGGCATCGGCATCGGCGGCGGCATGCTCGTGGACAACCGCGCAGACATGCGCCACTTCGTGCGCCACACGAAGGGTCACACCGTCCTCATGGGCCGCAAGACCCTCGAGAGCTTCCCGGGAGGACAACCGCTCAAGGGCCGCCGCAACGTCGTCATCACGCGCGACCCCGAATTTGCGCGCGAAGGCGTCGATGTCGCCCATAGCATCGACGAGGCCCTCGCCATGGTCACGGACAATCCCGAGGTCTGGCTCATCGGCGGCGGCATGATCTACCGCGAGCTCCTCCCCCTCTGCACGCGCGCGGAGATCACGAAGAACCACTGCGTGCGCCCGGCGGACACGTTCTTCCCCAACTTAGACGAGGACCCCACCTGGCACGTCGCGTCTTCCGCGTCGCAAGACGACGAAGGGAACCCCCTCGTCACGCCAGAGGGGATTCCCTTCGAATTCGTTACCTATACGCACGAGTAGCCGCCAGGCGCGTGCGAGCCGCGGCTCGCGAAGAGGGATGCCGCCGCCATGTAAAAGGCGCGCCGCCCGAAAGCGACGCGCCCAAAATGCGGTGGCTGCGGGAGCCTACTCCATGAGCGTCGAGGGATCGGCGCCGGCGAAGATCGCGCTGACCACCTGGTCCTCGTCCGCGAACTCCCAGGTCTTGCCGTTCTTCTCGAGGTCGAGCGTGACGCTGGCGGTCTTGGTGGGAGCGTCGTCAGCCGCGAGCCTCTCGACGAACTGGCCCATGACCTTGGCGACCATGCCGTCCTCGCCGAGGTTCGTGTAGTCATTGACCGCCTCGTCGGACGTTAGATAGGCGGTCATGTCATCCGTCCAGCTCGCGGCGACGGTGGCGAAGTCGAGGTTCGTGACGGACAGCGTCACCGTGGCGGTATCGTCGGAGACGGAGATGTCCTCAATCTCATAGTCGAAGCGCTTAACGCAGGCGTTGTAGAGCTCGGTCGCGTCGATGCCGTACTTCTGGAGCTCGGCAATCTCATCGTCACCGAAGACCTCCTCAATATTGGCGTCAGTGACCTGTTCGAGCTGGCCAAACTGCTCCTTGATCATGCTCTTGATGGCATCTTCCTGAGACTCTCCGCAGGCGGAAAGACCTGCGACGGAGACGGTGGCGAGGGCCGCAGTGGCGAGGAGCGTAAGAGCCTTGCGGGCGAGCGGACGTAGCTTCATTGCGATTCTCCCATTCTTGTTGTGCGGCCTCGGATGGCCGCCTGCTACCAGCCTAACAGGCTGAAAGATAGCTGAAACGGGGGGTATGCAATTTGCGGGCGACGAATCGGCGTGATGGTCGGTATGTGGCGACAAGCGGCGACGAGTGATCGCCCGTGTGCGTCCGAGGCCGCAGGTTGCGCATGGTGAGTGTGCGTTGGCGGTTCACGCGCGCAGGCGGCACCGCGCTCTGACGGCACCGCACATTGCCGGCGGCGGTGAAAAGCCGAATCCCTCCCTGGCCCGGCGAGATGACGTACAATGACGTGCAAGTTAGCCAACTCGAACATTAAGAGCTCGACCGAGCCTGCCTTGGAGGAGCCATGAGCGCAAACATCATCAACGTCGCGATCGTCACCGTCGTTTTCGTGGCGGCGCTGCTCGTTATTCGCAACTACATCGCGCGAGGCGGTAAAGGGGACTGCTGCGGAGGCACGGACGTCGTGCGCTCGCGTGGCCCCAGGGACAAGGACGCCTCCCACTACCCTTTCGCCTATGACGTCGTGGTCAAAGGTATGAGCTGCGAGAACTGCGCGAAGCGCATTGCGAACGCGTTCAACTCGCGGCCCGACACCATGGCCAAGGTCTCCCTCGCGGAGGGCGTTGCCCACGTGCGGACCAAGCAGGCGGCCAACCCAGATGATCTTCGCCACGTGGTACGCAGCGAGGGCTACGGCGTCGGCACCGTAAGCGAACGCTAGGACGCCGGGACCGGCGTGTGCCAACGAACCCAATCGCACAGCCGTCCCAACACTTTTCCCGTTTTTCCTGCACCTTTCCAACCCAAGCGCATTGCCGGCCATGTCAAGAATCGGTAAAGTAGGGAAGTTATGACTGTAGTTAGCCAGACGAGCCATGGGGACGCATGAGCAACAACCATGACCATTTGATGAGCATCCGCGAGAAGGCACTAGCTGCGAGGGAAAGGGCCATGACCACCCGCAAGGCTGCTGCGGCTCAACTCGAGCGCTTCGACGATGCCCTCGCCCACCTGTTCGGGTTCGTCCCCGCCCCCGTCACGCGTGCGACCGCTTGGCTCGCCGCGGCAATCTGTCACGTGAGCACCATCCTGTGGCTCGTCCCGTTCGTCGCCCTTGCCGCCCTCTTCATCTTCCTCGCACGTCAAAACCTGCTCATCTGCAGCACTGAGGCGCTCGACCAGGTCGTAAAGGTCATCTGCGCCGGCATCTTGGTCGCGCTCTTTCGCGAGCCGATCCTCAACGCGCTCGACGGCCTCGGCCGCTCGAAGGATGCCCGCACGCACTTGGCTGGCCTCGTCATCGAGCTGCTTCGCGCCATCGTGGCCCTCGCCATCTGTACCATCTGCGCCGTCATCGCCATCGAGACGCCCTGGAACGAGGGTGCCCCCAGCGTATCGGTCGAGCACATCCTCATTGACGTCACCTTCATCGGCTCGGTCATGCTCATCGCCTACTTCCTCGGCCAGCGCCGCGGCGTGATGCCCGCGATATGGCTCGTCGCCCTCTTCGCCCTCGGCATCGGGCAGGCGTTCGTCGCCGAGTTCAGGGGCGCCGCCCTCCTCCCGACGGACCTTCTCGCCCTGAGCACCGCCGCAGAGGTCTCCGCCGGATACACCTATACTGTGACGGATCCCATGCTCACCGCCGCGAGCGCCCTCGGCGTCGGCCTCATCGCCTGTTGCCTCATCCGCCCCGCTACGCCGGCGCCGAGCCGCGTGCGCATCATTCGCCCCATCGCAAACATCGCCCTCGGCATCCTGTGCCTGGTCACGCTCCAGAACGCGTTCTCGGACATCGACCTCACCAAGGGCTACGGAATCAACACCGACGTATGGAGCCCCATCACGAGCTACCACGCGGACGGCCTGGTTCCCCACTTCCTCAGCATGGTGCAGCACATGGCGATCGACATGCCCGCAGGCTATTCTGACGAGGTCGCCCTCGAGGACGAGCAGACCCTCGCCTCGCTGTACCAGAACGCCAAGAGCGACTCGTATCCCTACACCCAGGCGCAGTTCGCGGACACGAAACCCAGCGTCGTCTGCGTCATGAACGAGACCTTCTCAGACCTCTCGATGCTCGACGGCCTCGGGATCGGCTATACGGGCCCCACCTACTTCAACTCGATCGACGACGCGCTCGTGCGTGGCGAGCTCGAGGTTTCCGCCTACGGCGGAGGCACCTGCAACTCCGAGTTCGAGTTCATGACCGGAGCCACCCTGGGCTACATCGGCAACGCCAAGTACCCATACACGCTCTATGACCTCAGCGACGTCGACAACCTCGCCACCCAGTTCGCCGACATGGGATATGACACGACGGCAATCCACCCCTGCGCCCCCACGAACTGGAAGCGCAACATCGTCTACAGGGCCTTCGGGTTCGACCGTTTCCTCTCCGCGGAGGACTTCGCGGGCGCACCCGGATTCCACTCCGGCGTCACGGACGCCGCGACCTACGAGAGCGTGCTCGACCGCCTCCGCAGCAACGAGGCCCCGCAGTTCATCCTCGACGTCACCATCCAGAACCACAGCGGTTACGACCAGAACAACATCGACGAGTCGCTTCTTCCGGGCTACACCTTCCCGTTCGCGGAGGATGACGCCGCGCTCACGAGTCAACTCAACGAATACCTCGCCTGCATCAACGCCTCGGACCGCGACCTCCAGTGGTTCATGGAAGAGCTCCGCAACCTCGACCGCCCCGTCATGCTCGTGTTCTTTGGCGACCACCAGCCGGGCGTCTCCGGATACGTGAACGATGCGCTCTTCACCGAGGACGTTGGCACCGCCCACGGCGCCCGCGCCTATCGCACGAACTACTTCGTCTGGACGAACTACGAGGTGGCTGGCGCTGGCGACATGCGCTGGGAGGACGCCTCCTCGTCGACGCTGGGCACGCTCGCGCTCGACGCCATCGGTGCTCCCCTCACGAACTTCCAGAAGGCGCAACTTGGCGCCCGCATGCACATGCCGATGATTAACATGTTTGCCTACAAGGACAACGAGGGCGGCTGGCACTCCGTCGCGGACGCCACGCCTAGCCAGAAGGCTTCCAGCGGCGACGGCGGAGATGGCGGCAGCGGAGACGATGCGCCAACGCCGGATAACGAGTCCTGGGCCTCCGCCGCTGAGTCTTGCCGTCTCCTCCAGAACGTTCAGTATCTCGAGTTTGCGAAGCGGGTGTCTTAGGCACAATGAGCAGCAGCGCGGACAAGGATCGTTCGATGCGCGAGCGTCCGTCTCGCGCCACCCTCGCCTGGGCGCTGCCGTATCCCGTGCTGGCTCTCGCGCTCGTCATCTGGCTCGCACTCGGCCTGGTCGAGGGAGACGCCGCGACGGTCGTCGGCTGCTCCGTTGCCGCCGCCGCAGTCGTTGGTGTGTGCGCGCTGGTCACGCTCTCCCGCGGCAGGATTCGCGGATCCTACCTGGCAGACGCCGGGCTTCTCGTCGCTGCCAGCGTCGCCGCAGCGTTCGCGCTCGAGGTCAGCTGGTGCCGTGGCAACCTCGCCGTCGAGCCGAAGTTCCTCGCGCTCGAAGCCGGGTTTGCCCTACTCGCACTCCTCGCCCTTTATCTCGTCTTCCAACGCAGGGGCATCGGTGCCGGCATCGGTATCGGCGTCTTCTGCGCGATGGGCCTCGCCCAGTACTTCGTGCGCGTCCACAAGGGCACCGCGATTCTGCCGTCGGACGTCCTCGGTATGGCCACGGCGATGTCCGTCGCGGGCGGCTACGTCTACAAGGTCGACGGCACGGTTATTCTCGGCATCGCCATCGCCGCAGTTGGCTGGTGCCTCTGCTCGCTCATGCACGGACGCGAGGCGGCTTCCGAGAAGGGCCGCGCGTGCCGCCGATGCAAGGAGGCGGATTCCGAGAAGGGCCGCGCGCGCCGCCGGCGCAAGCTCGCCGTCGCCGGCAACCTCGGCGTCGCGGCAGCATGCGTGGGCTCATTCGTCGTGCTTATCACGCTTGTGGACTTTGGCGTCGCGCTCGGCGTACACGTCGACGGATGGGACACCGCTCGCAGCTACGAGCGCTACGGAGCCATCACGAGCTTCGTCGCCGCGGCGCAGGACCTCGAGATTCCTCGCCCCGCCGGTTACTCCTCCGCGCAGGCCGTCGCAGACGAACAGGAGCTGGCGGACGACCACGCAGCGAGTGCCGAGCCAGACGCTCGCGCCGCTGCGCAGGCCCAGTTCGCGGAGACGCGCCCGAGCATCGTGTGCGTGATGAACGAGAGCTTCAGCGACATGTCGCTCTACGACGGGCTTGGCGTGGGCTACGAGGGGCCCGCGTACTTCAACTCGATCGACGACGCGCTCGTGCGCGGGCAGCTCGCCGTTTCCACCTACGCAGGTGGGACCTGCAACACGGAGTTCGAGTTCCTCACCGGCAACACCCTGGGATACCTCGGAAAAGGCGCGTATCCGTATACGCTCTACGACCTCTCGACGACGGACAACCTCGCCTCTCAGCTGTCGAGCCTAGGCTATGACACGTGCGCGATTCACCCAAACCTTGGCACCAACTGGAACCGCGAGGGCATCTACGCCGGCTTTGGGTTTGACGAGTTCCTCACCATCGACAGGTTCGAGGATGCGCCGCAGTTCCACAGCGGCGTCACCGACGCAGCCACGTACGAGGAGGTCCTCGAGCGCTTGCGCGGCTCGAGCAAACCGCAGTTCATCTTCGACGTGACAATGCAGAATCACAGCAGCTACGACCAGGGCAACATCGATCCGGGCCTGCTGCGCGGCTACGAGCCTGACTACCTGAACGAGTCACAGGCGGCGGAACTCAACGAATACCTCGCGTGCATCGACGCCTCGGATCGTGACCTCGAATGGTTTATCGGCGAGCTTCGCAAGCTCGACCGACCGGTGCTCCTCGTCTTTTTCGGAGACCATCAGGCAAGCGTTTCCGCCGCCGTCAACGACGCCATGTTCCCGGACGAGGCCGACCAGACCCACGGAACGCGCATGTACCTCACCAACTACCTCGTCTGGGCGAACTATGACGTGGCGGGCGCTGGAAGCATGCGCGTCGAGGAGGCCTCCTCGAGCACGCTGGGGGCGCTCGCCCTCGACGCCGTCGGAGCTCCCCTCTCGGGCTATCAGGAGGCGCAGCTGGGCGCGCGCCTGTCGATGCCGACAATCAGCGCGCTCTCGTACACGGATGTCGAGGACCGTCACCATGCAACAGGCGGCCTCAAGACGCTCGCCGGCGCCGACCCCAACGGCGATCCAGCCGCTCGTGCCCGAGACGCCTACCTCAAGCTCGCCCGTGTGCAGTACCACCGCTTCGCCGAGCACGTGCAGTAGCGGGGTTACACCTGCGCGCCTTCCGCCGTCAGCGGCCGGGACGCACTACCAGCCCGCACAAAAAAGAGGGGGCGTCCTTTCGGACGTCCCCTCACCCAAGCGTATGTAAGACGTTAATTAAGCGCTCTTACGGACGTTGGAGGCCTGGAGCTTGCCATTCTGACCAGTGGTGATGTCAAACTCGACAGCCTGGCCCTCGTCGAGGGTCTTGAAGCCGTCCATCTGAATCTCGGAGTAGTGGACGAACAGGTCGTCGCCGTCCTCGCGAGAGATGAAGCCGTAGCCCTTGTCCGGATTGAACCACTTAACAGTACCCTGAGCCATGACGTGCCTTTCTTTCGTTTGCCCCTCCGAGGGCAACACTGCGCTTGCGCGCTGAACATAACTTGCGACCAGATGGTCAACAGGGAATAGTCTACCCCAGCAACCAGCCGCTACGGACGAGAAACCGAAAATGCGTAGAGCTCTCGCGAACGGTATAAAAGCACCCGCGGACGCAACGCAACGCCTGTCACGCCTCCGGCGAACGGCATGCGACGCTAGCAGTAGCATTAGCGCTCGTGGCCACGGCGCAGCACGCGGCACGCGACGCGCGTCGGCTGCACGCAGCACGCGGCGGAGGCACACGGCAGGGGCACGCAACGCGACGCCCGGCAGCTCCGCCGCACCGACGCCGAGACATGCGTTTCTTCGAGTTATGGAGCCTAATTCTCGTTCATAACTCTAAAAATTGCATGTCTCGATGAAACTTAACCGTGCATCACCGTCGATCATCACACTTAAAACCCGAAAAAGGGACTGGCCCTTTTTCAGGTTTTGAGGAGTAGCGGACCCGAAAAACAAAAAGCCGGCGCTCGGAGGTGAATCCGAACGCCGGCTGAGTGTCATCGCTGACAAGAGATAACGACACTAGAGGGCAGCGGCCCATTCAGCTGGACAACAACCCATTACAGGTAGGCAACAGCCTTGATCTCGACCTTGGCACCCTTGGGGAGGGCGGCAACCTCGAAGGCGGCGCGAGCCGGATACGGAGCGGCGAAGAACTCGGCGTAGACCTCGTTCATGGCGCCGAAATCGGCGATGGAGTCGAGGAGAACGACGGTCTCGGCGACGTCGGCCATGGTGGCACCGGCAGCCTCGAGGACGTTCTTGACGTTGGTCAGGCTCTGACGGGTCTGGGCCTGGATGTCGTCGCCGGCGAACTCGCCGGTGGCGGGGTCAACGGGGAGCTGGCCGGAAACGTGGATGCAGTTGCCGGACTTGGTGGCGGCGGAATACGGACCCACAGCGGCGGGGGCCTTGTCAGTGACGACGGCTTCGATGGACATGTGATTCTCCTTTTGTTTGACGATATTGCCTATCGTTGTTTAGAAGCTTAACGATAAAGAAGGCCCCTTGTCAATGACTCGAGCGGCGAAAGGACCAGCTTTTAGTGCTCAGGTTGGCACCGCGCCCGCAACCGGCACGTTGCCAGCGCGAGACGCATGTACCCGCCACCGCGCTCGTCGCCAGCGCGGGATGCCCGCGCCCGCAGCCGGCTCACGGCCAACGCGAGGCGCACGCGCCCGTCGCCGACTCGCGGCTAGCGCGGGACGTATGTGCCCGGCGTCGCCCCCGTCGGCTCGCCGTCACGCGCCGCGAGCACGCCGTTCACGTAGGTGAGACGCGCCCTGCCGTGGCAGACGAAGCCCTCGTACGGGGTGTGGTCGACGTTCTGGTGCTGGGTCTTCGCCGAGATGGTCCACTCGACGGACGGATCCCAGACGCAGACATCCGCGTCCGAACCCTCCGCCAGACAACCCTTGCGAGGCCACATGCCAAAGACGCGGGCAGGGTTCTCGCTCATGAGGCGGCAGAGCTCCGTGGGGCCAAGCTGATCTTCGAACGTCGTCGCGATAAGCGCTGGCCTGTGCTCGACGCCCGCGCCGCCGTTGGGAACGGCGCGGAAGTCATCCACGCCACGATCCTTCTGCCCATGGAGGTTGAAGCTGCAGTGATCCGTGGCGATGGTGTCAATCTCGCCGTCGAGGAGGGCCTGGCGGAGAGCCGCGCGGTCAGACGGCTTGCGCGGAGGCGGGCTCATGACGAACTCGAGGCCTTCGAGGCCCTCCTCTCCCCTACGCGTGAAGCACGTGTCATCAAGCAGCAGGTACTGAGGGCAGGTCTCAACGAAGATGTTCTTCTGGCCGCGCGCCTTGGCGGCGCGAATGGCCTCGAGGCCAAGCTTCGTGGAGAGGTGCACCACGTTCACGCGCGCGTCACCGGCGAGGTGGGCGAGGTAGAGTAGGCGGCTCACCGCCTCGGCCTCGCACTCGGCGGGACGGCTCGGGGGATGGCCTTCCGGCCCGTGAATGCCAGCCTCGTACACGCGCTTCTGGAGGGCGTCGACGAGGGTGCCGTTCTCGCAGTGGACGCAGAGCGTGCCGCCAAACGGCTTCAGGGCCTCGAGCACCTCAAGGGTCTCCGCGTCATCAAGGCGCAGGTGATCATAGGCGAAGTAGGTCTTGAAGGAGCTGACGCCACCCGCGCGCATCGCGGCAAGGTCCTCGCGATTGCGCTCGTTCCACTCCGCGATCGCCATATGGAAAGCATAGTTTGACGTACAGGTGCCATCCGCGCGCTTATGCCACTCCGCCAGGGCATCGGGCATGGTCACACCGCGATCGGCCGTGGCGTAGTCGACGATGGTGGTGGTGCCACCGCAGGCAGCGGCGCGGGTGCCCGTCTCGAAGCTATCCGCCGTCCAGTCGATACCCGTCCAGCACTGCATGTGCGTGTGGGCGTCGATGAAGCCCGGGAAGACCCAGCAGCCCGTAGCGTCAGCGACCTCATCGCCATCGCCAGCCTCGATGGAGGCCGCAATGCGGACGATCTTGTCACCCTCCAGAGCCACATCACCCACGCGCAGCCCGTCGGGGCAAACCAGGGTTCCGCCCTTGATGATGATCATTGGCAACTCCCTCCACGTCCAAGTCCACTTTCCAGAATCTCACGGGCACGCCTGAGGTCATCGGGCGTGTCGATATCCCAAAGCTCCCACGGGAGCGACGCTTCGACGCTCACGCAGACGTCACCATCCCCCACGACCGAGCTCCCGCCAACATCGCCCTCGACATGCGAAAGTGCTTCATAGAAGTTGCTGGGGAACAACGCCGGGGAAGCGGGGCGGCCGCGCCAGGAAAGGCGCACGAGGACATCCGGCCGCAGCGCGGAGACCCCAAGCATGCGAGTGACGCTCCCGTGCTCGATGAGGGGCTGGTCTCCCGGTAGGAACAGGCATGCGTCCCACCCAGCGTCACGGGCAAAGGCGGCCGCGGCGCGAACGGAAGCGGATTGCCCGAGCGTAGCGGCGACTCCCTCGTCAAAGCCATCCGGACGAACACGCTCTATGCCGCGGGCGTCCGCGATGGCATCGACCTCAGGAGTGGCGGAGACCACAACGATGGGCATGCCGGCGGGCACACAATCGATGGCGCGGGCAACCACGGGCTCGCCAAGAAGGGGCTCTACGAGCTTGTTCTTGCCATAGCGCACCGAGTGGCCGGCGGCGAGCACGGCGGCACCGACGACACGATCATCGCCCGAAACAGAATCCGCGCCCGCAGACGAAACGGCCACCGCCCCATGCGGAAACGCCGCGTCAAACTGCGCGCCAGCGGCGGAGTTCACCGAAGCGGTCCAGCGTTCGTACGCAGCGAGGAGGGCATCCGCCTCCGGCGTGGGCGTAGACCCGCCACCACCGGCGCCACCCACAACGCGGGTGGTCAGCGGGGAGCCCAGGCCCTTCTCCGCCGTACGGACGAGGGCCAGGGCCTTGGTGTAGGCCATGCCCATGGATATCGAGGCAGCGCGGAGGCTCCCGCACTCGCGGATACGACGCAGCAGCTCCGCGGGACCGGGACCGAAGACGCGCTCGCCCTCGTCATTAACTAGGTATGTTCTTACGCTTGGTCTCATGCCACCCATTATCCCAAACGAAGCTGACAATTATCCAGCGTTCATGCGTTGTTTTCGCAAACGGACAACCACGGCCCGCGCTCGCACCCCCCGCAAAAGCAAACGTGCGTGACCTCCCCCGAGGCCACGCACGCGGCATTCGCTCTTAGGCGCGGATGGTGGTTCCGGTGCTGCCGGCAAGACCATCCTTGGCCTTCTCGAGCAGGGTGATGAGGGCGGAGCGGCCAGGCTTGCTCTCGGCGAACTTCGCGCACGCGAGGACCTTGGGCTCCATCGAACCCTTGCCAAACTCGCCTGCCTCGGCAAGCTCGTGGGCCTCGGCGGGCGTGAGCTCGTCGAGCCAGCGCTCGTCGGGCTTGCCGAAGCGCACGGCCACCTTCTCGACCGCTGTGAGGATCACGAGGTAGTCCGCATCGAGGGACTCGGCGAGAAGCTCGGCGGCGAAGTCCTTGTCGATGACGGCCGCGGCTCCCTTGAGGTGGTGGTCACCGGTGGGAAGCACCGGGATGCCGCCGCCACCGCAGGCGATGACGATATGGTTCGCCTGGACGAGTGAGGAGATCGTGTCGAGCTCGACGATGCGTTGGGGCTTCGGAGAAGCGACGACTCGGCGGTAACCCCTGCCGGAGTCCTCCATGAAGTCATAGTCGCGGTCGCGGTGAAGAACCTCGGCCTCCTCCTTCGTCATGAAGGAGCCGATGGGCTTGGTCGGGTTGGAGAACGCGGGATCCTCCGGGTCGACCTCGACCTGGGTGAGGACGGTGGCGACGCCCTTGGCAATGCCGCGGCGCTCCATCTCCTCGCGCAGGGCGTTCTGCAGGTCATAGCCGATATAGCCCTGGCTCATGGCACCGCAGACGGAAAGCGGGCACGGAATGTACTTCTCCGGATTAGAGCGCGTAAGCTCGGTCATGGCGTTGGCGATCATACCGACCTGAGGACCGTTGCCATGGACGACGACGACCTCGTTGCCCTGCTCGATGAGATCCACGATCGCCTGGCTGGTCACACGGACGGCGACGGCCTGCTCAGGAAGATTGTTGCCGAGAGCGTTGCCGCCAAGGGCGACGACGATTCGCTTGGACATATCGACTCCGATCCTTGAGGGCGCCTCGGCCCTGCAAGATATGGGCGCACGACTGCGCGCAGCCCAGAAAATTGATAAAGCTGTCCCTAGGGTCGTGCGTTCGCCCGAAACGAAACGCGCGACCCCGGACCTTCGCCTGCCAGGGGTATTGGCGGCGGATGGGCCGGCCCTGCCGGCTCTGTCTAGGTAGCAGGCCTCGGTCCTGCGTCCGCGCTCAGAACGTGGACGCAGGCGACGGGGGCATTAGGCCTGGTACCAGCGGGGAGTGGCGGCAGCCTC
This sequence comes from Collinsella sp. 1033st1_E11_1033SCRN_220408, assembly GCF_039062465.1. NCBI lineage: Bacteria > Bacillati > Actinomycetota > Coriobacteriia > Coriobacteriales > Coriobacteriaceae > Collinsella > Collinsella sp. 1033st1_E11_1033SCRN_220408. Next base: position 61,078 of record NZ_JBCLNF010000006.1, on the reverse strand, counting down.
GAGAGCCTGGAGGGTCTCGATCGGGTTGGCGACCTTCTGCAGGAAGATCATCGCGGCGATCGCGTAGGGCTTGTAGGAGGCCTCCTTGTACATGCCAACGCGGTGCATGTCGAAGACGTCAGCCATGACCTCGCCGTGCTCGCAGGAGACGCCGGAGATGTCGGCGGGCAGCGGGTGCATGAAGATGGTGTCCTGGCCGTTGGCGGTCTTAGCCATGAGGTCAGTCGTGGAGCACCAATCCTTGTGCGTGGCGTTCTGGGCGAGGAGTTCCTTCTCGAGCGCAGCGATACCGGCGTCGTCACCCTCGGCGTAGAGGTTGGTGCGGCGCTCCATGGCGGCGTAGGGAGCCCAGGACTTCGGGATCACGATATCGGCGCCCTCGAAGGCCTCCTCCATGGTGTTGACCTGGTTGAAGGTGCAGCCGTTCTCGGAGGCGTACTTCTTGGCGGCCTCGACGCGGTCGCCCATGAGGTCGTAGCCCTCGGGGTGAGCCAGGGTGACGTCCATGCCGAAGCGCGGGAGCAGGCTGATGAGGGACTGCGGGCAGGACAGCGGCTTGCCGTAGGAGGGCGAGTAGGCCCAGGTCACGGCAACCTTCTTGCCACGGAGGTTCTCAAGGCCGCCGAACTCCTCGATGAGGTAGAGCATGTCGGCGGAGGACTGCGTCGGGTGGTCGGAGTCGGACTGGAGGGAGATGAGCGTCGGACGGTGGTCGAGGACGTCATCCTCGTAGGCCTGCGCGACGGAGTCGGAGACCTCCTGCATGTAGGCGTCGCCCTTGCCGATGTACATGTCGTCGCGGATGCCGATGACGTCAGCCATGAAGGAGATCATCGTGGCGGTCTCGCGGACGGTCTCGCCGTGGGCGATCTGGGACTTCTTCTCGTCGAGGTCCTGGAGCTCAAGGCCAAGGAGGTTCGTGGCCTTGGAGAAGGAGAAGCGGGTGCGCGTGGAGTTGTCGCGGAAGAGGGAGACGGCGAGGCCGGAGTCGAAGATCTTGGACGAGATGTTGCGCTCGCGGAGGTTGCGGAGGGCAGCGGCGACCGTGTAGAGGGCGCGGAGCTCGTCGGTGGTCTTGTCCCAGGTGTGCAGGAAGTCGCTCTGGTACATGCCCTTGAAGTCGAGGCCGGAAAGCATATCGGTGTACTGGCTGATCTCGCTCATGTTATGTCCTCTCGGATCGAATTGCGTGCGTATGACGGGGAAGTTGACAAAGGGACTGTCCCTTTGTCAACTGTCGTGTGACGGGGGACCTGAAAAAGGGACTGTCCCTTTTTCAGGTTTCCGCCGGAGTCGAGCTACTTGATGTCGTTGTCGGTGAGCTCGGCGCGGTAGGTGGTGGCGTTGTCCATCTCGGCGCTGGGCTCGTAGAGGTTCAGAGCGGCGACGTAGAGGGCGGCGCAGGTCGGGAGGTCCTGCTTGTAGGTGACCTCGTTGGGAGCGTGGGCCTGGGACTCGGCGCCGGGGCCAAAGCCGACGCAGGGGATGCCGTAGCGGCCCTGGATGGAGACGCAGTTCGTGGAGAAGGTCCACTTGTCGCACAGCGGGCGACCGGCGCGCTTGTCCATGGACTTCTCGCAGCCGATGCGCTCATCGCCGAAGAGGGCCTTGTGGGCGTCGACGAGGGCCTTGACGTGCGGAGCGGTCTCCTTGTTGATCCACGTCGGGAAGTAGGCCTCGGTCTCGTAGACCTCGCCGGTCCAGGACGGACGGTCATACATGTACATGGAGACCTTGACGCCCTCGCCGTACTTCTTGACGGCCGGGAGATTCTCAACCTCCTCCAGGCAGGACTTGTAGGTCTCGCCGGCGGTCATGCGGCGGTCGATGGAGATGGCGCAGGAGTCAGCGACGGCGCAGCGGGACGGAGAGGTGTAGAAGATCTGGGAGACGGTGCAGGTGCCGCGACCGAGGAAGCGGGCGTCCTCGTAGTGATCCGGGTTATACTTCGGGTCGAGCATCTTCACGAGGCCCTTGACGTCGGTCGACTCGTCGCAGCCGTTGTTGTTGAGCTTGCGGACGTCGGCGATGATGTCGGCCATCTTGTAGATGGCGTTGTCGCCGCGGTCGGGAGCGGAGCCGTGGCAGGAGGTGCCGTGAACGTCGACGCGGATCTCCATGCGGCCGCGGTGACCACGGTAGATGCCGCCGTCGGTGGGCTCGGTGGAGATGACGAACTCGGGCTTGATGCCGTCAACGTTGTAGATGTACTGCCAGCACATACCGTCGCAGTCCTCTTCCTGGACGGTGCCGACGACCATGACCTTGTAGCCCTCGGGGATGAGGTCGAGGTCCTTCATCATCTTGGCAGCGTAGGTGGCGGAGGCCATGCCGCCCTCCTGGTCGGAGCCGCCGCGGCCACCGATCAGCTCGTCATCCTCGAAGCCCTTGTACGGGTCGAAGTCCCAGTTCTCGATGTTGCCGATACCAACGGTGTCGATGTGGGAGTCGATGGCGATGATCTTGTCGCCGTCGCCCATGAAGCCCATGACGTTGCCAAGGCCGTCGACCTTGACCTCGTCGAAGCCGAGCTTCTCCATCTCGGCCTTGATGCAGGCGACGACCTCGCCCTCCTCGCAGGACTCGGACGGGTGGCTGATCATGGCGCGAAGGAACGCCGTCATGTCCTTGCCGTAGTCCTCAGCGGTCTTCTTGATGAGGTCGTAATCGAGCTGCTTAGCCATGTCTGCAACCTTTCTGTTGGATGGCCCTTTTACCTGGAATCACTTGGCGCCGCCCCTGGGGCTCCCGCAGTTAGTAAGGAAGTCCTCGCGGCAAGACCGGGCCTGCGCGAAAGAAGCTCTCGCGGCGAGGCCGGTTCGAGCAGAGCGCCCTAGAAGGTGGGATACTCGCCCTCCCAGACGATCCTACGATACTGCTCGGGATCAGTGTCGCCCTCGGTGGAGAAGCACAGGACGGAGCTGTTCTCGTCGAGGCCGATGGCCTCCTTGAGCTCGGCGTACTCCGGGTCCTGCATGAGCGTCATGACGAGGCCGCTCGTGACGGCGCCGGACTCGCCGGAGATGACGCGCGGGTCGCCCTTCTCGGGGGCACCGAGGACGCGCATGCCGCGGGCGGTCACCCAGTCAGGGCAGGAGACGAAGGCGCGGACGTGGTTGCGCAGGATGTCCCAGCCGAGGATGTTGGGCTCGCCGCAGCAGAGGCCGGCCATGATGGACGGCATGTCACCACCGACGATGCGGGGCTCGCCGTCGCCAGCCTTGGCACCCTTGTAGAGGCACGCGGCCGGGGCGCACTCGGCGACGACGAAGATGGGCGGGTTGTCCGGGAAGAGGTTGGTGAAGTAGCCCACGACGGCACCGGCGAGCGAGCCGACGCCAGCCTGGACGAAGACGTGGGTCGGGCGCTCGACGCCAGCCTCTGCGAGCTGCTCGGCAGCCTCGGAGGCCATGGTGCCGTAGCCCTCCATGATCCAGGACGGGATCTTCTCGTAGCCCTCCCAGGCGGTGTCCTGGACGATCACGCCACGGTCGCAGGCGTCAGCCTCGGCGGCAGCCATGCGGACGCACTCGTCGTAGTTGACCTCCTCGATGGTGACCTTGGCGCCCTCGGCGGCGATGTTGTCGAAGCGGGGCTTCGTGGAACCCTTGGGCATGTGGACGACGGCCTTCTGGCCGAGCTTGTTGGCAGCCCAGGCAACGCCGCGGCCATGGTTGCCGTCAGTGGCGGTGAAGAAGGTGGCCTGGCCGAAGTCGCGGGCGAGCTCGTCGGAGGTGAGGTAATCGTAGGTGCAATCCGCGACGTCCTTGTTGGTCTCGTCGGCAATGTAGTTGGCCATCGCGAAGGAGCCGCCGAGGACCTTGAAGGCGTTGAGGCCGAAGCGATACGACTCGTCCTTCACGGCAAGGCCGGCGATGCCGAGGCGCTTGGCCTGTTGATCGAGGCAAGCAAGCGGCGTCACAGAATACTGGGGGAAGCTCTCGTGGAAGGCGCGGGCCTTCTTGACGTTCTCCAGGGACATGATGCCGAGGTGCGCGTCATCGCTCTTGGGCATCTCGTTAACGGCCCATTCGATCCTCTCGCTCACGTTTGCGTCCTTTCCGTCGCGACCGACTAGCACGGCGGGAACCTCACCCGCCAAGTGACCGACTAATTGTTTGCAAACCAAACAATTAGTTTGTTATTCCATATGAAACCATACTTCTTGTTCGAATCAAGGCAGGAATTGTGCCGATTGGCGAACGTACGGTTTTCAAGCGTGAACGGAGACGCGCAACATAAACCAGACAAATGGTTTGGATAGAAGCGACGAACGCGGGAGAGGCGCAACGGGCACGGGATGCGAGCGAGCAGCACAGCTCTATCCCTCTATGGGACGCGACGCCCCCTATGGAGGCGGCGCTCCCCTTCTAGATAGCAAACGAGCCGCAATCGCGGCTCGCTTGGTTACTTCGCAAATTGTGCGGCAAGACCACTTGCCAGACCTGAAAAAGGGACTGTCCCTTTGTCAACTTTTGTCGACCAGGCGCTCGCGCTCCTCGGGCGAGAAGGCGACCTTGTCGACTAGGTCGACGGCCCTCGTGCCAAGAGCGATGGCCTCGTCGAACAGGTCAAGCGAGCGCTCGAGCGAGGTGCCCTTGTCGCGCACCGCGGCAACGATCTCGTCGAGACGATCAGTCACGTCCGAGAAGCGCTCGTAACTCGAGGTGTCCGGCTTGGAAGCCATGGTTACTCGCCCTCTCGGGCCCACTCGGGCACGTCAGAGGCCTCGTAGTCGCCACCGTAGAAGTTCTCGCGCTCAGGCGCGAAGTCTTCCTCCGAGGCATATTCGCGGTCATCCTCGTCGCCATAGGCGGCGGAGGCGAGCTCGGCGGCGGAATCCTCGTAGTTCTTGCGAGCGACCTCGATCACGTCAACACCGTTGTCGATATCCGCGGCGACGCGGCCGAGAACGCCGTTCACGAAGCGCGAGGACTCGTCCGAGCTGCCAAAGGCCTTCGCAAGCTCGACGCACTCGTCGATGCTGACGGCCTTGTCGACGTCATCCTCGAAGAGGATCTCGTACAGGGCGACACGCAGAAGGTTGCGGTCCGTCGCAGACATACGGCTGATGCTCCAGTTGCGGGCGGCACCGGAAAGGACATGATCGAGCTCGGCGCGGTGCTCATCGGTGCCGCGAGCGAGCTGTTCTGCGTACTCGACGAGGGGACCCTCAGAGAGCACGTAGTCACCAGCGAGGACATCGGCGACGCTGCGGCCACAGGCCTCGGCCTGGAAGAGCAGCTGAAGGGCCTGGCAGCGGGCGAGCGTGCGCCCGACGATACGAGAGCTAGAAGACAAGGGACCTACTCCTTGGGGAAGATGAGTTCGTCGATGCAGACGTCGATGCTCGAGACGCGGACGCCAATCTGCGCGTCAACGGCGGTGGCGACGGCAGAACGGACCTCGGCGGCCAGCTTGGTGAACGGGTAGCCGAAGAACACGGCGAGGCGCACGGTGATGACGAGGGAGTCGTCATCGGCGACCGAGCACTCGACGGCGTTAGTGGTGGGCTGGGGCTTGGACGTGAGCATGGCGATGAGGCCGCGCGCGATGTCCTGGCCATAGATGGCAGCGACACCCTCGACCTTCTCCGCGGCAGTGCCCACAATCTGGGAGATGACGTTCTTCGACACGCCCATGCCGGCGATTCTCAGCTCATTGCTCATGCCTGCCCCTTTCCATGAGGGAAGTGAGGCCACGCCGGATGGCGTGGCCGTGGGTTTGTGCTAGACGCGCGCGACGAACTTGCCCTCGCGAGTGTCGACCTTGATGACTTCGCCCTCGTTGAGGTACATCGGGACCTGGATGACGGCGCCGGTCTCGACGGTGGCCGGCTTGCCGCCGCCCTGGACGGTGTCGCCCTTGAAGCCCGGGTCGGTCTTGGTGATCTCGACCTCGATGAACATCGGCGGCTGGACGGTGAGAAGATCGTCGTCAGCGTACATCAGCTGGCAGGTGTCGTTCTCCTTGAGCCACTTGGAGTTCTCGCCGATAAAGTCAGCGGGGACGGGGATCTGCTCGTAAGTCTCCATGTCCATGAAGTAGTAGTTGTCACCGTCGTTGTAGAGGTACTGCATCTCCTTGGTGGAGAGCATGACGGAGTCGAACTTAGAGCCAGCGTTGCAGGTCTGGTCGCCGATGACGCGGCCGGAGCGGAGGTCCTTGATCTTGTAACGAACGAAGGCGCCACCCTTACCGGGCTTGACGTGCTGGAACTCGACGAGGGTATAGATCTTGTCCTTGATCTTGAGACCCATGCCGTTCTTGAACTCGGCGGTGCTGATCTGCTGCATCTGGCGACTCACTTTCTTATTGCTGCCCTCTCGGGCCGTTACGCATACGACTGATGGATTATATCACCTCGCGGGCTAGCGGCCCAAACGCGACAAACTCCGCACGCCTGCCTTGAGAACGTCGAGGAGCGACGGGCTCCTCTGCAGGAGCTCCTCTGGAAGATGCTCCCTCATGGCGCGCAGCGTCGCCTTGTTATCGCGCGTCGAGAAGTCAAAATGCCCGTTTTCCTTGGTAAAGATCGCGAATCGGGCGATCTTCTTCCCGGGCAGGACCTCCGCGGCCACGTAGTCGACCTCATCCCACGGGATCTGGATGAAATCCTCCTTGTTACGCTCGTTGTAAAACTCGAACGCGCGGTCGCCAACCATAACGTCGCCATAGGTGGCAACCCCGGAAAGCGACGAGGCCCTCTCCGTGTAGTCGACCTTCGTGTTCTGAGACTGGACCATGCGTGTCTCCTTAGGCGTTTGACGAAAAGGCCGCACCCACCAGCTAGCGCCAGGGGTGCGGCCTGCTAGGACGCTATGAGCGTCTCATATCCTACATGAAGCCGAGCAGACGGCCCACGATGCCCACGGCGAACAGGGCGAGGATGATGACGATCGGGCTGACCTTCTTCTTGAGGAGCTTGCAGACCAGAAGCGTCAGGCCGACGGCCGCGAGACCAGGAATGAGCTGGTCAAGGTTTGCCTGGAGCGTGGTGGTCTTGACCGGGTCGAGCGCGGTGGCGCCGATCGAGCTGTACGCCGTCAGCGCTTCCTTGACGCCCTCAGAACCGGCGGGCAGGCTCGCCCAGTCGATGTAGGCGCCCTCGGACTGCGTGATCTGGGAGACGATCGGGGTGAAGGAGATCGAGACCCAGCGCTCAACGAGCGAACCGATGATGAACATGCCAAGGATGGAGGCGCCCTCGGTCACCTTGCCCATGAGGCCGCCGGAGAGGTCCTTGGCGATGGAGGAACCCACCTTGTAGCCAAACTCCTGCGTGTACCACAGGAACGCATAGCGGATGATGTTCCACGCGAAGAAGAACAGGAGCGGGCCCATGATGCTGCCGGAGAGCGCGATGGAAGCGCCCAGGGCGCCGAGGATCGGGCGAAGGGTGAACCAGAAGGCCGGGTCGCCGACGCCGGCGAGCGGGCCCATCATGCCAACCTTCACGCCCTGGATGGCGACGTCGTCGATGGGGGCACCGTTGGCACGCTCCTCCTCGAGGGCGAGCGTGACGCCGATGACCGGCGCGGACACGTAGGGGTGCGTGTTGTAGAACTCGAGGTGACGCTTCAGGGCGGCGATCTGGTCGTCCTTGTCGGTGTAGAGCTTCTTGATCGCGGGGATCATCGCGAAGCACCAACCGCCGTTCTGCATGCGCTCGTAGTTCCACGAGCCCTGGAGGAACTGGTGACGGAAGCAGACCTTCTGTCGATCGGACTTAGTAAGCTGAACCTTGTTCTCTGCCATGGTGATCACTCCCCCTTCCTACTCGTAGTCGTTCAGGATGTCGCCGAGCGGGTCGCCGGACCCACCGTTACCGCCGCCCTGCTTGGCCATGTCCTTGAGGCCGAGGTAGATGAGGGCGAGCGAGATGCCGATGAGGCCGAGGGCGATGAGCGTCAGCTGCGAAATGGCGGCGAGGACGAAGCCGAGGATGAAGAACGGCCAGGTCTCCTTGGTGGCCATCATGTTGATGACCATGGCGTAGCCGACGGAGGCGACCATGCCGCCGCCGACGGCCATGCCGCCGGAGAGCCAGTCAGGCATGGCATTGAGGACGTTGGTCACGGCCTCGGCAGGAATGATGCAGAGCATGACGGCGGGGATGGCGATGCGGACGCCCTGCATGAGGATGCCGGCGACCTGCCAGCGCTCGATGCCCGCGAAGTCGCCCTTCTCGGCGCACGCGTCCATGCCGTGGACCATGGCGGTCGCGATGGTGCGGCAGATCATCGTCAGGAAGAGGCCGGCGACGGACAGCGGCACGGCCACGGCGATGGCGGCCGTGATGGCCGTAGAGGAGTCGACGCTGCCGCCATTGAGGGCGAGCACCATGATGATCGAAGAGGCGACCGAGGCGAGAGCCGCGTCAGGGGCGACGGCGGCACCGATGTTCGCCCAGCCGAGAGCCATCATCTGGAGCGAACCGCCAAGAAGGATGCCCTCCTGGAGGTGGCCCGTGACGAGGCCGATCAGCGTGCACGCGACTAGCGGCTGATGGAACTGGAACTCGTCGAGGATGCCCTCCATGCCTGCAAGCAGGGCAACGATTGCGACGAGCGCGATGGTAATCGGAGACATGTGTTAGACCCTCCCTTACTTTGCCTGTTCGGCCAGCTCGGCCTTGGCTTTCCTGAGCATTGCGTCGATGTCCTCAGAGGAGTCAGACGGAACCTTGCGGGCCTCGAACTCGACACCCTTGGCCTTGAGCTCCTCGAGGGTCTTCACGTCATCCTCGCCCATGGCGATAGCGTTGGTGACCACGACCTTGCCCACGGAGTGCGCCATGGAGCCGATGTTGACCTTCTTGATGTCAACGCCGCCCTCGATGCACCTGAGGAGGTCCTGCGGGGTCTCGAAGAGCAGGAACGCCTTGGTGGCGCCGAAGCGCGGATCCTTGGCGACCTCGACCATCTTGCTGATGGGGACGACGTTGGCCGGAACTCCCGGAGGCGCCGCCTGCTCGATCATGGTCTTGCGCAGCTCGTCGTGAGCGACGCCATCGGAGACCACGATGATGCGGTTCGGGGTGATCTGCTTGGTCCAGGCAGTTGCCACCTGACCATGGAGCAGACGCGTGTCGATGCGGACGGCGGCGATGTCGATCTTGCCGTCGCCGAGCACCGTCCCCGGCGCGATGGCGCCGGCCTTGGCAACAGGAGCCGCCTTGACCTCGGGCGCGGGCTCGAGCTCCTCGGGCAGGACGCGGACGCCCTTGCGCGCCTCGCCAACGATGTGCGCCGCGATTTCGTGGGCGGTCTTAGACGGATCGAAGCGTGCCGAGAAGGCCTCGATGACCATCGGCAGACTGAGGCCCGTCACGATTGCCCAGGTGTCGTGCCCCTTGGCGAAGGCGGTCGTCTGATTGAACGGCGTGCCTCCCCAAAGGTCGACCAGGAACAGGACCTGCTCCTGGTTCTCGAGAGTGGCGACCGCCTTCTCGAGGTTGGCCCTGAAGTCATCAGGGCCCATGGAGGGCTCGAGGCTCACGACGACAACGTTCTCCTGGTCACCAAAGACCATGGAGCTCGTCTGCCGCACGCCTGCCGCTAGCTCGCCATGACTTGCTAGGACGATACCTACCATTCCTACCTCCCATGCAGATATGTGGTCCATTTGAGACAAGACACAATCATATTGGTTATAGCTTTAACTATGGAGAATAATTGGGTTTGGCCTTACGTTATCTTTCTCCATATCCTTGAAAGGTATTTCGCTCATAATAAAGGGTTTCTTTTAAATAGCATCAGCCCGACTACCAGCATCTTTATCATCGGTAGTCGGGCTGAATAAGCCTGATATGTCAGGTGATGTTCACTCGCGTGAGGTCATTTAAGCAACCGTTTGCGGAATAGTTCCACTGGGTCCGAGGTTTAACAAGCCTGAAATAACTCAGCTCTCCGCAGGTCAGAGGCTCTCCCAGGGAGCGTCTCCTAGCACGGAATGACCACGAGGTCATGGGTCGATTCGGTGAACGGCTCATATCCGTCCTCGGTCACCACGCCGAAGTCCTCGAGGCGGATGCCGAACTTGCCCGGCAGATAGATACCCGGCTCGATCGTGATGACGGCACCCGCGGGAATCGGCTCGAGGTTACGACGGTTGAAGTTCGGCTCCTCGTGAATCTCCACGCCAACGCCGTGGCCAAGGCCGTGCTTGTAGTAATCGCCATAGCCGGCGTCAGAGATGACCTTGACGGAGTGGTCGTAGACGTCCTTACCGATGACGCCGGCACGCGCCATGGCAGCGCACTCCTCGTGGGCGCGGCGCACGACGTCATAGACGTGACGCTGTTCCTCAGAGGGCTCGCCCAGGCAGACCGTGCGGGTCATGTCAGAGTGGTAGTCGGCGACGCAGCAGCCGTAGTCCATGACGATCATGTCGCCTTCCTGAACGGGACGGGGGCCCGGCTGGGCGTGGGGGTTGGCACCGTTGGGGCCGGAGGCAATAATCGAGCCGAAGGAAAGCGCGCTCGCACCGTTGGAGAGCATGTAGTTCTCGAGCTCGGCGCGGATCTCCTGCTCGGTCATGCCGGGCTTGATGTAGCCGCAGATGTGCGTGAAGGCATCGTCGGTGATCTTCTGCGCCTGGCGCATGAGATCGATCTCCTCGGCGTCCTTGACGGCGCGGATGTTCACGAGGTCGCCGTGCAGGCGCGGGGTTGCAGGAGCAACGGAGTGAGCGGCGAGCTGGTGCTTAAACTCGTCATAGAAAGCAAGCGTGCAGGTGTCCTCAACGGCGACCACGCGGGCGCGGGCGGCGACGACGCAGGCAGCGGCCCAGAGCTCGCCGGTGACCGGCGACTCATCGAGCTCCCAAGCGGTATCGGGCCCAAGACGCTCGCAGAAGGTGATGTAGTAGCGGGAGTCGGTGTGGAGCATCTGGCGATCGGCGGTGATCACGACGGTGTGGGCCGTCTCGTCATCGAAGGTACGCTCGCAACCGGTGAGCCAGCGGAGGTCCGGGTTGTTGCGGAGGACAACGGCGTCATAGCCACGATCCTCCATGAGCTCGCGAAGGCGGGCGACGCGCTTGGCGCAAGACTTCTCATCTGCCATGTGAATCCCTTTCCACGGGTTTTATAAACGTATGAACGGACGTCGCGCCGCCTCGGGAGACGGCGCGCGAGTTTTGCTATTTGTCGGCGGAGGAACCTGCCGGGGCGACAGCGTTCTCAGCGGCGGGTGCCTCAGGGGCAGCAGCGTCACCAGCGACGGCGTCACTCGGGGCGGAGGTTTCGGCGGCAGCGGCCTCCTCGGCCTGCCTGGCGAGCCTTCGCGCGAGCTTCCTACGAGCGCGGCACCAGCCGGAGAGATGCGCGAGCAGTGTCTCGTCCTCGACGGAGCAGAGCCTCACGCGGCCAAAACCGAGGGGAAGCGCGGGCATGAAGCGATTGGAATGCGCGAACTCGTCCGCGCGCAGGGCCTCGAGCAGGCGTTCCGGGTCGACGTTGCAGGCGACCTCCGGCAGGCCGAGCTTCTCGAGCAGGCCGTCCTGCGCGAAGACGAGGTCAACGACCGCCTGGTCAGGAGTCTGGCGAGCCGCGGCGAGACGTGCGGAGATGCGGAGGCCCTCGGCAAGCAGACGGCCCTCGCAGACCTCGCGCTCAACGGCGAGCTGGCCGCCCTTGTCGTCCTGCTCCGCCAGACAAGCGCCAAGGGCGCGCCCCACGGACAGGCCATAGAGTATGCCCTGACGCATGGCGAGCGCCGTGGAGCTCGCGACGCGCGTGCGAGCCTTGGTGATGTCGAGGATCTCGTCAACGAGCGTGGCGGCGTCCGCGGAGACGATGCCATCCGCACGAACCGCGAGGTCAGAGAAGGCGCTCTCCCCCGCCGCGACGGCGCCGGCAACGAGCACGGCATACGCCATGAGCGTGGTGGGGTCGTCCGCGGCCGCGGGGAGAAGGTCGGTGTCACAGAGCGAGAAGCGCAGGTTGGCGCGCGTGCGCAGGGACTCGGGCATGGAGGCGGAGTCGATGGCGCGGGGCGTCACCGGGGCGTCGACCATGCCATCGAGCGTCGTCGGCACGGAGACGACGGGAGAGCCCGTCTGCCAGGTGGCGGCGGCGAAGAGGACGAGCGAGAGGACGTCCGCGTCGCCGACGACGACAACCGGGTCATCGGGCGTCACGCCCGCGGCAGCGAACTCGTCATAGAGGCGCATCGCGTGGACGAGCTTGCGGCTCTCGCGACCAGACGGGACCTCGCGGACGGTGACGGAGAACCCCACGTCGACGAGCGAGCGTCGAAGGCGCTCCACGAGCTCGCCAGAGACGTCGTCGCCGGCGACAAGGAGCGTATGACCGGGCTTGCCGGCGACGGACTTGGTTGCCTGACCGAGCTGGTCTGCCACGCCGGGACCGACGCGCATGTCACAGGCACCAGAGCGCAGTACGATGGACTGGCGGCGGATGGGCACGACGACGGGCTCGGTCTCCAACTCGTCACTCTTAGGGTCGCTCATAGGAGTCCCTTCTCCCAAAGGAGGGCACCCACCTCGTAGGCGACCTCCTGGAACGTCTTTCCGGAAATAACCACGCGATAGTCGCACGCCGCCTCGTAGAGCGGACGGCGATGCGCGTAGAGCGCGCGAGCATGCTCGGCGTCACCGAGGTCCGGGCGCTTATCCGGCCTACGGATCTGACGGAGCGAGTCCTCGAGCGTGCCGTCTAGATAGACGATGCTACCCATCTCGCGCATGATGCGAGCGTTCTCCTCGGATTCGATCACGCCACCGCCGCAGCTCACAAGCAGGCTGCGCTTGTCGCGAAGGCTCTCGAGCGAGCGGGTCTCCGCCTCGCGGAACGCCGCCTCGCCACGCGTCTCGAAGATGCGGGAGACGCTCGCGTGAAGCTCACGCTCGACCATGCGGTCGACGTCGACGAAGTCACGATGAAACATGTTGCCGAGGTTACGGGCGACCGTCGTCTTGCCAGCGCCGAGAAAGCCGATGAAAAAGACGTGGTCACAGCCATGATGGGCACGCTTATGGCCGCCTTGCGGCAGAGTGGGTATCCCCGTCATCGTCTTCGCCTCCCTCGGTCTTCGCTTAGGACAAATCCCAACGGCGCATACGCACCGCACTATGCGATTCTAGCAAGCCGTGAGACCTGTGAGGGCGAGGGCGACTCCGACGAGGCAGAAGGAGCCGGCAAGCCAGGGCCCGAGGGCGAACGTCCGCTCGCCGCGAACGAAGGATAACAACGCGCCCGCGAGGCATGCCAGCGCAAACCCGACGAGGTCCCAAGCGCCAATGAGGCAGCCCCATGCGGAGAGGAACTTGACGTCTCCCAGGCCCATGCCAACACGGCCCGAGAGACGGCGATAGCCCAGCTCGAGAAGCGTCCCGGCGGCAAGTTCAGACAGGGCGACGGCGAGACAACGCGTAAGCGGCGGAAATGCGGGCAACAGGCCCGTTCGAGCACGCACCAGCCCAAAGACGAGGCCAGAGACGGCAACACCCACGCATGCGGCGTTGGGAATCGTCCGCTCCCGGGCATCGACCACGGCAGCCCAAAGGGAGACGCCCATGGCGAGGACGAGCGAGGCCGCGCAGATCGCCATACCCAAGGCTACTTCCGGGCGCCGATCGCACGCTCGAAGACGCGGAAGATGTGCGTGTACCAGAGGTCCGTCGTGCTCTGCGGGTCAACCAGGATGGGCCGCACGCCAGCGAGGTTGCCGGCCATGACGTCCGTGAAGACTTGATCGCCCACAAGCACCGCCTCGTCGGCGGTGGCGCCCATGAGCTTGAGGGCGCGACGCACCGCGAAGGGCGCCGGCTTCATGGCATGATGCACGACCTCGCAGCCAAGTTCCTTTGCGCTTTCCTCGACCTCGCGGGAGTGGAAGTTGTTCGAGACCATGCAGACCTTGATACCCGCCGCGCGCAGGGCGTCAAGCCACGCGAGGGCAGACTCCGGGGCCTGCTTGGTGTCGCGCGGGACGACGGTGTTGTCGCGGTCGATCAGGACACAGCGGACGCCAGCCTCGACGAGGCCGTCGACGCCGATGGACGCGACGTCAGGCTCGCGCCTCCAGGGCTTAACCAGTGCCATTAGCGATTCGCCTCGATTGCCTGTAGGTGCTCGTCATAGGTAGCCGAGAACCATTCGTCGGTCTGGGTGATGTAGAAGTACAGGTAGTCAGTCTCGTCCGGAGAGAGCGCCGCCTTGATCGAATCGAGGGAGGGCGAGCAGATGGGCGTCGGGGTGAGACCGCTGTTGAGGTAGGTGTTGTAGGGGCTCTCCTGCTTGAGGTCATCAGCCGTGACCTCTCCGCCGGTGACGTACATCATCGTGGCGTCGCTCTGAAGCGCCATGCCGATCTTGAGGCGGTTGTAGAACGTGGAGGAGACCTTGGGACGCTGCGAATCCGTCACGGCCTCGCGCTCGATGATGCTCGCGAGCTTGAGGAAGTCATAGTCGCTCATGTCAATGCCGTAGCGGTCCTTGATCAGGGACTTGGCGCTGTCAAAGTCGAGCGACATGACGTCGGACTTGTACTGGTCGAGCATCGCACGGATAACGTCGTCCGCGGTGACGTTCGACTTGCCGGAGAAGTTGTAGGTCTTGGGACAAAGGAAGCCCTCGAGCGAGTCATCCTGCGCGTCGGCAAGGAAGGGGTAGTCCGCGACGTAGTTGGAGGCCTTTGCCTGGGCGAGGAAATCGTCAGAGGAGATGCTTGAGAACGTCTGGGAGACGACCGCCGCGGCCTGGGAGACCGTCAGGCCTTCCGGAATCGTAAACGCCCCGCTCGTGGAGTTGGGACCGGATACGAGCTGGTCGATGATCGAATCGAAGCTCTGGCCCACGGTGAACATGTAGGCACCGCTCTTGAGAGAAGAGTCCGCCCCCTGCTTCCTGACCTCGGCCACGAAGTCATCGGAACTGGCAATGACACCGGCATCCTTGAGCTTCGAGGCGATGGCAATGGCTCCGGACCCGTCGTCGATGACGACCTCAACCTGCATGCCCTGGTTGGGAAGGTCACCCTGGCTGGGTTTCTTGAGGAGGCGCGGCACGAAGACGACGCCTGCCACAACGATTGCGACGAGAACGATCAGAGCAGCCAGAACGGGACCCTTGCGCGAGTGACCACCGCGGGCAGACGCGGCGCGCTGAGAGCGCGTGCGAGGCGTGGCGAGGCTCTGCATGCCAGTGGCGGAAGAGCGACGGCCCGCATTTGCGGGGCGCGAGGAACGGGTAGCAGCCGGGCGCGCGGTGCGGTTGGCAGCCGGACGCGCGCCAGCAACGTGGGAAGAGGCAGCCGGACGAGAGCCGGCGGCATACGGAGAGACCTGCGAGCCCGAACCCGTAGGACGCGACGCACGACGAGTGCCTGAAGAAGCCGCGTCGCTCGAGAAGTGGGAGCCTCGACGGCGCCTCTGGGAATCTGCCATAGGTGACCTTCCGAACTGCGCCGGCGGGCGCGTAGACTACCTGTCGCCCGACCCTCGCGAGTCAAGCCAGGCCTGCAGGAAGAGGGACGCGGCAATCATGTCGACCTTGCCACGCATCTGCTTCTCGTTGAGGCCCTGCTCACGCAGGATCCTCTTTGCCTCCGAACTGGAGAGTCGCTCGTCAGCGAACTCAAGCGGGAGGTCGCAGGCCTTTGCGATGGAGCGAGCCTGAGCCATGACGCGCTCCGCCTGGGGACCGTCCTCACCAGACATCGTCTGAGGACGCCCGCAGACGAGGACCTCAGGCTCATAGTCCTCGAGAATGCGACGGAACGTCTTCGCGCACGAGAGAACCTCGGCCGCGGGCAGCACCTTCACGGGGCTGGCGACACGGCCGGAGGCATCGCTCGCGGCGATGCCGATACGCACCTCGCCGATGTCGAGCGCGAGGGCCCTCATGAGAGGGCTCCCGCGACGGCACCGGCGAGGTGGTCATATGTGAGAGTGAGCGAAGCCACGCGAGCCCTAGGAGAGCATCTCGCGGGCGGCAGCGAGCGCGTCGTCGATGCCGGAGGCATCCTTGCCGCCAGCCTGGGCCATGTTCGGGCGTCCACCGCCACGGCCGCCAACGTAGCTGGCGACGTTGCGAATCACGTCGCCAGCGCCAAAGCCAGCGGCAACGGCACCGTCAGTCGCGGCCGCGAGGAGCGCGACCTTGCCCTCGGGCGTGTTCGTGGCGAGGAAGCACGCGACGTCGCCAGTGGCCTTGTCACGGATGGCGTCCCAGGCCTCGCGGAGCTGGCCGGCCTCCAGGCCGTCCATGCGAGCGATGACCGCCTTGTAGGAGCCGCAGTCGATGGCGGCGGCCATGGCCGTCTGGATCTTGTCAGAGGAACCGCCGAGGAGGGCCTGCTTGAGCTTGCCCTCGAGGTCACGGGCGGCGGCCTTCATGTCCGCGATGCGGTTAGCGGCGTCCTCGGGACGGCACTTGAGCTCGGAGGCGACGGCGTCGAGGGCGTCGTTGCGCTCGTCAAGCCAGGCAAGCGCGCCAAGGCTCGTCACGGCTTCGATACGACGGACGTTGGAGCCAGTCGAGCTCTCCGAGACGATCTTGAAGAGACCGAGCTCAGAGGAGTTGCGGGCGTGGGCGCCACCGCACAGCTCGCGGCTGAATGGCTGGTCCTCGTTGCCAACGGAAACCATGCGCACGACGTCACCGTACTTCTCGCCGAACAGGGCGATGGCGCCGGCCTCCTTGGCCTCGTCAATGCTGCAGACGCGGGTCACGACGGGCTTGGCGGCGAAGATCTCGACGTTCACAAGGTCCTCGACCTCGTGGAGCTGCTCGGCCGTGAGGGCCTCGAAGTGCGTGAAGTCGAAGCGCAGGCGCGAATCGTCGCAAAGGGAGCCAGCCTGGCTGACGTGCTCGCCGAGAACCGTCTTGAGCGCGGCGTCGAGCAGGTGCGTGGCGGTGTGGTTGCGGCGGATGAGCTCGCGACGGTGAGCGTCGATGGCAGCGCAGACGACGTCGCCCACGGAGATGGCGCCCTCGGCGACGTGAGCCATGTGGGCAAAGAGGCCGTTGTGGCTCTTGGTGTCGCTCACCTCGAGCTTGACGCCCTCGGCGCTGATGGTGCCGGTGTCGCCCACTTGGCCGCCCATCTCGGCGTAGAACGGGGTGCGGTCAAGGATAACCTCGACGTCAGCGCCAGCCTCGGCGCGCTCGACGGACTCGCCGTTCGCGACGATGGCGACGACGCGGGCATCCTCGACGGCGTTCGCGTCATAGCCCTCGAACTCAGTGGCGGCGAGCTTATCGGAGAGCTCGGTCCAGACGTTGTTGAAGTCACCCCAGGCATCGCGGTTGGCGTTGGCGCGAGCGCGCTCCTTCTGCTCGGTCATACAGGCGTCGAAGCCGTCCATGTCGACGTCGTGACCGGCGGCGGCGGAAATCTCGACCGTGAGGTCGATGGGGAAACCGTAGGTGTCGTGCAGCTTGAAGGCGACCTCGCCCGGAAGGACCGCACCCTCGGCAAGACCGGCGATGGCCTCGTCGAGATAGGTGCGCCCGGTGTCGAGCGTGGTGGAGAAGCGCTCCTCCTCGGCGGCGACGATGCCCTTCACGAGCGCGACGTTCTTGAGAAGCTCGGGATAGGCCTCGCCCATGAGGCGGTTGACCTCATCGATGAACTTGGTGAGGAAGGCGCCCTCGATGCCCAGCAGGCGACCGTGGAACACGGCGCGACGAAGCAGGCGGCGAAGGACGTACTCGCGACCCTCGTTGCCCGGCAGGATGCCGTCGGAGATCATGAAATCAACGGCGCGGGCATGATCCGCGATGATACGGAGGCTGCGGGAGGCGCCGGAGTAATCGTTGGCGTCATAGGTCTTGCCGGAGATCTCCTCGCCGAGGGCGATGAGGCTCTGCATGAGGTCGCCGTCATAGTTGGCGCTCTTGTGCTGCATGATGGCGGCCATGCGCTCGAGACCCATGCCCGTGTCGAGGTTGCGGTGCGGAAGCTCCGGCAGAGAGCCGTCCTCCTGGCGGTCGAACTGGGTGAACACGAGGTTCCAGAACTCGAGGAAGCGGTCGCAGTCGCAGCCGGGGGCGCAGTCCGGCTTGCCACAGCCCACGTCCTCGCCCTGGTCAAAGTAAATCTCGGAGCAGGGACCGCAGGGACCGGTGGGGCCAGCGGCCCAGAAGTTGTCATCCTCGCCGAGGCGGGAGATGTGATCTTCCGGGACGCCGAGGCTGCGCCAGACGTCATGCGTCTCGTCGTCATCCGTGAAGATGGTGAAGTAGAGGCGCTCGACCGGGAGGTGGAACTTCTCGGTGATGAGCTCGAAGGCCCAGGCGCAGGCCTGCTCCTTGGAAACGCCGCCGAAGGAGAAGTCGCCGAGCATCTCGAAGAAGGAGAGGTGACGGCCATCCTCGCCGATGCAGTCGATGTCGTTGGTGCGCACGCACTTCTGGCAGCTGCAGGCGCCGATCTCCTTCATCGTCTTCTTGCCCTGGTAGTACTCCTTGAACTGGTTCATGCCAGCGTTGGCAAGAAGCAGCGAGGGGTCATCAGGAACGAGCGAGGAGCTGGGATACAGCTTCAGGCCGCGCTCCTCGAAGAACTTGAGGAAGGTCGAGCGAATCTCGGCGGTGGTCATGGACGGGAAATCGGCGGTGCTCATATCTCTCCCCTACGATCGGGTGGTGTCAGCGCATACAGCTCGTAAGTATACCGCGAGCGACTACGCGGATGAATGGAAACGACGAAGGGCCGGAGCTGAGCCCCGACCCTTCACAAGATTCGATTGAGCGCGCCTGCCGCGCCGCTCCCCGTGCAACGTGGCGCGCGAACGCCCGCATCATCCGACGCCCTACTTGCGCAGGCGCTTGAACTCCTCGAGTTGCTGGCGGAGAGTCTCCGCGAGGATGGGCTTCTCCGCGTCAGGGCGCTCCTCCGCCTCCACCCCGTCCATGGTGCTGGGGTCGATGATCAGGGACCTCTCGAGGAAGGAGTCATCGTCGAGGGCGTCAAACGAGGGCACCGGCGTGCCATCCGGGTGGTGGAAGGGCGTGCCCTTGAAGAAGGCACCCTCCCAGCTCACGAGCTGCCTGCCCGTCTTGTTCTCGAAGAAGTAGATGAAGGCGCCCTTGACGGCGGCGGTAAGCGGCACGGCCAGAGCCATGCCCAGCGCCCCACCAAGGCTTGCGCCCACAGTGACACCGATGAGGCTCATGGCGGGATGGATCTTGACGGCACTACGCATCACGAGGGGGCTCAGGACGTTATCCGTGAAGTTCTGCGCCATGTCAGAAAGCACGAATGACCAGAAGGCGACCACGGGATTCACGAGGAGGCCGACGAGCGCAGCGAGGAACGAGGCCGTGAAGGGACCGATGACGGGGACGAAATGCAGGACTCCCGCGACGAGGGCCATCAGGCCAGGATAGGGGTTCCCGCAGATCGTGAACCCGATGTAGGCCAGGACGCCGTCGATGATGCTCGTGACCACGATGCCGCGCATGTAGCCGCCGACGGAGCGTCCGAGGACCGCGACGAGGAGCGCGAGGTCCTCGGCGTGGCGGGGACCCGCGATGACGCCAAGCTCGCGCATGATCAGCGGATAGTCCTTCGCGAACCAATAGGCCATGAAGAGGCCGAGGAACGACATCACGATGGTGTTCACGAGGCTCATGACGTTGGGGACGAACGCCCGGGAAAGCCAGCCAGCGAGCTTGCTCACGAGCGTGGTGCCCACATCGGTAAGGCCAACAAGCAGGGACTGGACGTTGGCCTGGAAGTCCGTGGTCTCGGCGGAGCCGTAGGAAGAGAAGAGATGCTGCACGAACTCCTGGGACTGCGCGAACAGCGAGGGAACGCGGTCGAGCATCTGGCTCAGCTGGCCGACGAACAGTGGCACCAGCCAGATGAGGAACGCGAGGACCACGCCGATGACCAGCACGAGCGAGAGCAGGGCGCCGATGCCCCTGCTAACGCCACGGCGCTCGAACCAGTTGGTGATCGAGCTGCAGATGAACCCCACGATGGCACCGACGGAAAGGCAGATGACCGCAGAGCTCACACGCCCGAGGACCGCGAGGATGATGGCAAACGCAATGGCACAACCGATGAAAGCCCACACGCGTACGGCAACGAGCCTCGTGGAGCGATAGGACTCCTCTCGCTCCTCGGAGGTTAGTTTCTGTAGGCTCATCGCATAAGGCCTTCCGGGTCGATCTTGTCCTGGAGCTTCTTGAGCGTGCGACGCAGAAGACGACTCACCTGGACCTGGGAGATTCCCAGGCGCTTGGCTATCTCGACCTGCGTGAGGCCCTCGTCGAAGCGCATGCGGACGACTTCCTGCTCGCGCGGGGAGAACTCGCGGATCGTGTCCTCGATGACCATGCGGTCGTCCGAGGCGGCGAGGTCTTGGTCGACGCTCGCGTAGTGGTCGATGACAGCGGGGGCGTCCTCGTCCTCGTTGTTCCCGCCCTCGAGAGGCACGGAGCTATAGGCGCTCGAGGACTCCATCGCCTCGAGGACCTCGTCGACGCTCACGCCAAGGCGAGAAGCGACCTCCTCGGTCGAAGGCGAGCGCTGGAGCTCCTTCGTGAGCTCGTCCGTCACCTGGTTGACCTTGGCAGAGAGCTCCTGCAGACGCCTCGGCACGCGGACGCTCCAGCCCTTGTCGCGGAAGTGACGCTTGATCTCTCCCAGGATGGTGGGCGTGGCATAGGTGGTGAACTCGAGGCCACGCTCGGGGTCGAAGCGGTCAATCGCCTTGATAAGGCCGATCGTGCCCACCTGGACGAGGTCATCGAGGGGTTCTCCCCTGTTCTTGAATTTTGCGGAGAGGAAGCGAACGAGGTTGAGGTGACTCATGATGAGCTCGTCTCGGGCGTCCTCGTCTCCCTCCTCCTTATAAAGGCGGAATAGCTCACGGGTGCGCTCCTTGTCCCAAGCCAGCTTGCCCTTTGGGGTGGCAGGCAGGTCACGCACGGCAGCGGCAGCCTCGCGACGCGCTTGGGCTCGCTGCTCGCTCGTAAGCTCTCTGGAGTCACTAGGCATCAAGGGCATCCACATTCTTCTGGAGCGTGAGCGAAAGCGTGTGTGCCTCGCCATCGAGCTCGCACTCGTCACAGACGGCGGTAAGGATGAGCTCCGCATACGTGGCGATCTGGTCATCCTCCGGCTCGGCCTCGCCAAGGGCAAAGGTCATGGTGAGGGCGTCTCCGCTCGCGTCAAAGCTGACCTCGCAGGCCTCGGGCTTGGTGGCGCAGCACCACACGAAGGCTTCCTCGGCGGCCATGCGGACGTCTTCGACGCCGTCGACGGAGAGGCCGGCGAGCACGGCGAGGTTCGCGGCGAGCATGCGCACGGGACGCGCGAACGAGGCGCTCGCGGGAACGGAAAGGGAAACGGGCATCTGCTGCTCTTCTTCTGTCGTTGCCATCATCTACTCAGCCTTCTCGGCGGCCGCGGAGGGCTCTGCCGGCGCCTCGCAGGAGGCATCATCGGAAACGGACGGAACCTGCTCTGCCGGGACATCCGCGGCGGGAGCGGAAGGATAGGTGAAGTAGCCCTCGTCACCAGAGACCCTCTCGACGTTCACAGGCTCTGCAGGAGCCGGGGCATCGAGCGCGCCGGTGGCGGCAGGAGCGGAGATCTTGGCGCTGGCGCGGCCGGAAACCTTGCCAGCGACCTTACCCAGCGCGCCGGCGACGCCCGTGGCGACGGACTCGACGGCACCACTGACGGCGCCGGTAGCACGCGCGCCCGTATCAGTCACGGTGTTGACGTCCGAGAGGATGCCCTCGACGCGAACGAGGTCAACGTTGATGAGGTCGACCGTGGTGGAGGCCTTCTCGAGAATGGGCTCGATCTGCTTGGCGGCAGCCGGCAGCTCGTCGGCGACGCCATCGAGTTTGGCGACGACGGGGCGGATGTCCGCAATCGTCTCGTTCACGGAATCCGTGAGCTCAGAGACGCTCTTGCGGGTCTGGCGCAGCGTGAGCGCGAGCTCGACCACGGCCCAAACACCGGCGATGACAAGAACAATGAGCGCGATCGTCATAGGGTCAAGCGCAAATCCTTCAGTGGACATCGTGGCTCCTCACGAGTTGGGTGCGCCCGCCTGCGCGGGCGTGCAATGGCTAGGGGACATTCTACCCGTCCGCGCGCAGACTACTCTTCGGCGCTGTCTTGGGTTTGGGACTCCGGCGCAGACGCCTGGCCTGCCTCGGGCGATGCGGGCTCGGGCGCAGCGGCGCCAGCAGCCTGGGGTGCCGGTGCGGCAGGTTCGGGCACCTGGCGCGTCGACGCGGCCGAGCCATCCCCGGCAGACGCGGGCGGAACCTCCACCTCGCGCGGCGTCGCCCCCGTTCGACCGGAAGACGTGACGTCAAGTCGCCAGGCCTCCCAGCCGCGACCGCTCGGGCTAAAGAACTGGCCACGCTCGAGACCGTCCGGCAGGTACTGCTGCTCGACCCACCCCTCCGGATAGTTATGCGGGTAGAGGTAGGGGCCATAGGAATCCGAGCCCGGACGGTGACGGTCACGCAGGTGATTGGGCACCTCGCGACGCGGCCCGTGGCGGACCTCGGCGAGCGCGGCGTCGATACCCGCCTCGCAGGCGTTGCTCTTAGGCGCGAGGCACACGTAGAGCGCCGCCTGGGCGAGGTTAATGCGGCACTCCGGATAGCCAATGACCTCGGCGCTCTTGAAGGCGGCCTCCGCCACGAGAATCGCCTGCGGATCCGCGTTGCCCACGTCCTCGCTCGCGTGGATCATGATGCGACGGGCGATGAACTTCGGGTCCTCCCCCGCGTCGATCATGCGGGCGAGCCAGTAGAGGACGGCATCCGGGTCGCTGCCGCGCATCGACTTGATGAAGGCGGAGATGATGTCGTAGTGCATGTCGCCGGACTTGTCATAGGGAAGCCCACGGCGGGGATTTGCCTCGGTCACGTTCTCGCGGGTAATGCGGAGAGGCGCCTCAGAATCGCCGGCGTCGCGCGCGAGCATGGAGCCACCCTCGAGGAGGATCTCCCCCTCGGGCGTGACCTTCGCTCCCGCGGGAAGTGCCATCTGGCTCGCGAGCTCGAGCGTGGTCAGGGCGGAGCGCGCATCTCCACCGGCAAGCTGAACGATCTCGGTGCGAGCGTCGTCATCGAGGGAGAACAGGCCGCGCAGGCCATGTTCGGACGCGAGGGCGCG
The DNA here is from genome assembly GCF_039062465.1 of Collinsella sp. 1033st1_E11_1033SCRN_220408. NCBI lineage: Bacteria > Bacillati > Actinomycetota > Coriobacteriia > Coriobacteriales > Coriobacteriaceae > Collinsella > Collinsella sp. 1033st1_E11_1033SCRN_220408. Next base: position 37,949 of record NZ_JBCLNF010000006.1, on the reverse strand, counting down.
GTCCACCAGAAGGCCAATCGCGGAGTCATCGAGAGGAATCAGCTCGACCACGCGGCTGCGCGAGATGAGGGCGGAATTCACCTCGAAGTAAGGGTTCTCCGTGGTGGCGCCCACGAGGATGACGATGCGATCCTCGACCGCATGGAGCAGGGCGTCTTGCTGGGAGCGGTTAAAGCGATGGATCTCGTCCACGAAGAGTATCGTGCGCAGGCCGCGCGTCATGAGGCGGGACTCCGCCGCCTCGATCTCGCGACGGAGGTCCTTGACCGTGCCCGTGATCGCCGAGACCTCGACGAACTCCGCGTGAGTGGTGTTGGCGATAATGCGCGCAAGCGTCGTCTTGCCGGTGCCGGCGGGGCCGTAGAGCAGGACGCTCGAGAGGACGTCATGCTCGATGGCACGGCGCAGCCATGAGTCCGGGCCGACCGCCTGCTCCTGGCCCACGTAATCCGCGAGGGTCTGGGGGCGCATGCGAACCGCCAGGGGCGCGTTCATGTTGCGCTTGTAGCGCTCAACTTCTGAAAAAAGAGTATCCATGGGACCGATTGTATGACGTAGCCGGCGGCGTGAGCTAGCAGAAGTAGCCGCGGCGGCGGAACAGGGCCTCGGACTCGGGGAAGAGGTTCTGCGCGAGGGCAACGAAGTAGTCATCTGTCATGCTGGAGATGTAATCGACCACCGTGAGGTCGAGGTCGTCCTGCCAGCGATAGGTCTGGCCGTAGTATGACAGGGCTCGCTCGACGTCGACGATATGGTGCCGGAAGATCGGGCTCGACTCGTCACCGGCGCGCAGGTCATCGAGCATGCGATCGTACACGCGGGCGAAGAGCGCAGAGATTTCCTCCGCGCGCTCGCCGTTGAGCTCGCTCGCGTTGTATATCTTCTCGAAGTTCTCCCGCTTGGCGCGGCGCATCTCCGCGAAGGCCTCCTCGCTCATCTCGATGCGGTCACGGCCAAAGCTATGCTCGATGATGTCCGTGATGAAGGCACCGAGGGCCCACGAGTTATAGGCACCGCCAAGGCCATCGTCGAAGGAATCCTCCGTCACGAAGCCAGCGGCGATGGCGTCCTGGCGGTCCTTACCCACATAGGCGATGATATCGCTCACGCGGACGACACACCCCTCGAGCGTCATGGGACGGAGATGGCCGATGGCGCCCTCCCCCGTCTTCCAACAGCCGGAGACCACGGCATCAAGGTCATCGAAGCTCGAGAGGTCGCTCGTCTCGAACACCTGGCGCTCGCACTCGCCGTTGTGGCAGATCACGCCATCGAGCGTCTGGAGGGCGAGGTTACGCCCGGAGAGGACATCGAGAACGCGCACGCTCTGGACGTTGTGGAAGAACCAGCGGCCCGTGCGCGCATGGTAGGCGTCATTCAGGAAGCGCTCTCCTGCATGGCCGAACGGCGTGTGGCCGACATCGTGGCCGAGGGCGATCGCCTCGATGAGGTCGAGGTTGAGGCCGAGGGACAGGCCTATGTCCCTCGCAACGCGGCTCACGAGCTGCACGTGGAGGCCGCGACGCGAGATATCGTCGTTGGCGCGCAGCGAGTAGACCTGCGTCTTGCCCGCCAGACGGTTATAGGCGGGCAGGTGGATGATCTTCTCCGAGTCACGGATGAAAGCCGGGCGCTCCGCCCCATCGCGGTCGCGTGCGTCATCGCGACGGCGCACGGCCGCCTCGTTGGGAGTGGCGTAGGGACTCATGCCCCCGTGCGAGCGCTGCTCGAGCACGGCGGCGGCGACCTCACTCGAGAGGGTCTCCCTTAGCGTGGGCGCGCAGAGATTGATGCGACTGGACATGGCTCCTCCAGAGGTGTCGTCGATGACATTCCCCACTCTACACCACGCCGCGGACACTAATCCTAGACGAGGTAGCAGGGACGACGGAGCCCGTCGGTCTCGACGCTCATGCCGGCAAAGCGGCCATTGAAGACGAAGACGCTCAGCGTGTCGCAGCCATGCTCCGGCGCATCGCTCCAGGAGGCAAAGCCCCTCACGAGCTCGAGCTCGCTCGAGGAGAGCTCACGGGAGAAGGCCTCGCTCGTGAGAGCGGAGACGAACTGGGGAGACGCCAGCGGCCAGGTGCGCATGCCGCCCACGAGGCAGGCGACGTTGCGCTCCGCCGCCTGGACAAGCGCGTGGAGGCCCGCTCCGCCAATCTCGAGAATCCTCCCGAGGTCGACGCGGCGCCAAACGCAGGCGATGGGGCCGTCACCGTCGACGAGGCGGACGCGGCCCGGACGCACCTCTCGAATCGAAAGCTCGGAGACGTCGGCGAAGCGAGCGTGCACGCCACGGTCACGGAAGAGCGTGATGAAGCGCTCGATCTCGTTCATGTCAGTGTTTGCGCGGTCGCCCACGATGGAGAGGCTCATCGTCTCATCGCCGTAGGTGTAGTCGTCGCCGGGGTTGGTGTCCGGGAAGCCCGGGCCCGCCCAGGCGCGGTAGACGTCGAGCACGGAGTCGACGCACGCCTCGGTAAGGTCAAAGGCGGACAAGGTCTGGTGACGACGCTCGAACTCGGTGAAGATGCTGGAGCGCCTCCAGGCGCGCGTCACCTCGTCAGCGTCGACGACGCCCCTCGCCGCAGCAGTCGCCACGTTGAAGAGCTGGGCGGCGCCGTCATCGCCAAAGGCGATGTCGAAGCGCACGATGGGCGCCTGGCGCTCATAGCCGGTATCGAGGCAGCACAGGCGCTCCGTCGCGGCGTCCATGCCAAACAGGGCACGAAAGTCCCCGTTGTTGCGAAAGGCACGCAATGCCTTGTCGAGGACGGAATAGGCGATGTTGGAGAAGGTCTCGAGCCGCTCTAGGCCGTTGCCGTCAACGAAGACGGGCTCGCTCGACCAGGCAACGGGCTCGTCCCCGAGGCCCGCGCGGGTGCTCGCGAGGTAGCTCTCGGCCCAGGCGAGGTCGTGGGAGACGTCCTCGGAATCCTTAAGGAGACGAGCGTATTCATGGGCAAAGGCCTCGCTGGCCAGAGAGGCGATGGGATTCCTGGTGGCATTCTCGGTCATGGGTTACTCCTCGTCTTTAATCGAGTCCGCGGGGTCATCGTCTTGCTCACCCGCGATGGCATCTTCTGGGGTTGCAGCCGTACCAAGGCAGGCGCCACAACGGCCGAACTGGCCAAAGTCGCGCAGGCAAGTGCATTCGAGCAACTCGTCGAGGCGGGCGCCGACGAAGTCCGCGAGAATACGTGAGCCTTCCGCCGTTGGGTGGCCATCCGCGTCAGAGAGGAGCTCCTCGCCAAGCTCCGGCTGCACGACTTCATACACCGCGGCGCGCCCCTCAGAGACGCGACGGGCGCGTACGCGAGCGACGGCGTCGCCGATGATCTTGCCGATGAAAGGATAGCAGCTACCAGGCACGGACGTCTTTCCCCCAGCAGGTGGAACCATGACGAGAAGCGAGGCATCCGGCCAGAGCACGTCAACGCGCGAAAGGTACTCGGCGACCTCGCGAGAAACGACTGCGACGGAGGCCCGGCCGTAGCTGTAGTTTGCCCCCAGCGCCACGATCACGACATCCGGGGCGTCAAGACGGTCGAGGCCCACGAGAGCGCTCGGCTGAAAGACCTGACCTCCGACGCTCTGGTTCACGAGTTCAAGGCCACGCTCACGGGCGACGATGGAGGGCCAAGAGGCTGCGGGAGAGTCACACACGAAGCCCTGGGCCACGGAGTCGCCGAGAACGAGGAGACGGCGGGCGGGCACGTCGCGCTCCACCGGGCGCAGGAAGGTGCCGTTTCCGCGGACACGGCCAAGCCCGGCTCCCCTCAGGGCGGGAAGCCACACGCAGACGCGGCTCGCATCCGCAAAGCCCGGGAGCTGGAGCAGGTCGCCCGAGGCGGCACCGGCAGCAAGCTCGAAGGCGACCTCGCTGCCGCGAGTCCCGCGCTCGGCAGGCAGCTCGACCCCGTCAAGCGGAACGTCCGCGAGACACTTCCCATCGACGTCCACCGCAAGCGCGTCATGCGCGCTCGGGGCGAGGAGGCCCTTCTCGGCAACACCTGCAAGCACGCGAGACGTCGCCGCAGGCTCCGCATCGAGGGCGATCTCGAGGACGAGCTCGCTCGCGTCTGTCTCGAACTCGAGACGGACACCCGCACAACACGGCGCCATCTGCCGATAGATGCCGGGATACCATGCGGCGCAGCTACCGAGGGCACGCTCCTGCTCGGGCCAGAAGCGATGCGGGCGCACCCACTTGGCACCCACGTCCTCGAGCCATGCGGCGCCACGGACAAGCTCCGATGCCCACGCGGCGCAAACGACCTCGGAGGCATTGGCGGCACGGACGCGAGCGGCCTCCACTACTCCCCCTCCCTCACGTCTGCATACCAGGCCTCGCGATCGTCGAGGCGCAGGATGCCGACGCGGCCGACGGGCCAGCCCGCGGCGGCGGCGCAGTCGATATCGATGCGGTCCGCGACACCGCCCGTCTCGGGCCGGGCGCCAAGCTCGACAATCTTCCCGTGGCCATCCTCCGTCATGAAGTCTGAGGTCATGTCGTCAGAGTGGCGGGAAAGGTAAATCGAAGGCGTATGGCCAGCAACGACGACGGGGCCCATGCCCTGGGAGTCCACAAGGCCGGTGGGCATGCCCCAGAACCAGTCACGCACCCAGAGGAGCTCCTCCTCGTCGCGCTGGGCTAGGTAGTTCTCGAGCACCGCGTAGTCAGAGAGATCGGCCTCGGGGTTGTCCGCACGCCATGCCTGAGAGTCGGCGCTGTTGATGCCAGCATGTGTGAGGATGTAGTCGCGCTCGCCGGCGCGCACCACGTCATAGAGCGGAAGCCCCGCGACCCAGGCAAGCACCTCCGCGTACCTCTCGGCATCGAGGGTCTCAAGCTGGGAAGCCGTCGCGGACCCGCCGTTCTGCACCCAGTTCAGCCAGTCGACGAAGTTTGAGGAGTCGAGACGGGCGGTCGAGAACTCGCCGTCAACGGGATCTCCCGTCGCGGCGATGGCATTGAGCATAAGGCGCTCGTGGTTTCCCAAGAGAACGCGCACGCCAGGAATCGAACGCACGAGCGAGATGACGCCAAGGGGGTCTGGTCCGCGATCGACCAGGTCACCAAGCACGTAGACGACGTCACCGCCACCGGGAGCGGCGGCATTGAGCGCCTCGTCCAACGCATGGACATGGCCGTGGATATCGGATGTGACGTAGATCGACATGCTCGCCTCCTCCAAGCATGCTAGCGGCGACGCGGGTGGGCCCTTCGCGGGCCACCCTTTCCACTATGACGCATGCGAACCTTTCTAGCTGCGAGAACACGCCTACGCGTGGAGCGAGCGCCGATAACTATCACAGAACCGCCACGAGGCCAGACGAGATTCGGGCGCACGCCCTCACTCGAGACAGGGGATATGCCCGCACGCGGGCGCGCGGTACCCACACCGGCGAGCCGCACCTCACGGACGAGCTCGGCAAGCGTCGACTCCGCCCAAGAGCGCTTGAGGCGGCACTCCCAGACCACGAGGACCGTCCATCCGGCGCGAACGAGCTCGTCTACGTCACGCTCGTCGCGGGCGCGGTTACGCGCGAACTTCTCCTCCCAGAACTCGACGTTGCTCTTGGGCGAGCGCGTCGAGCAGAAGGGGCAGCGATGCCAGAAGCAGCCGTTCACGAAGATGGCGACGCGCTTGCCCGGATAGGACACGTCGGGCTTGCCGGGAGCGGCCTTCCAGTGGAGCCTATAACCGCCAAGGCCCGCCTCACGGAGAGCCACACGAACCTTGAGCTCGGGCTTCGTGTTCTTCGACTTATTCGCCTGCATGACATGGCGCGTAGCGAGCGAGGTCATGCGTGTCCTAGGCGAGCGCGAACAGGAGCTGGAAGAGCACCCTCTCGGCAGCGACGAGCACGAAGAGGGCGATCATCGGCGAGAAGTCCATGCCGCCGATGGGCGGGACGAAGCGACGGAAGATGCCCACGTAGGGCTCGACCAAGCTGTTGATCACCGTGGCGACGTCATCGAGGAGGCTGCCGTCGCGGCGAGGAAACCACGACATGATGCACCAGATGACGACGAGCCACTGATAGAAGTCAACCAGTGACGAAATGACACGGGCTACCTGATAAACACCCATGCGCCTAACCCCTCGCCAGCTCGGCCGTACGCGCGAGGGCGGCGTCGACGGCGGCATAGGCGCCCTCGGTAAGGGCCGGCTCAAGCTCAAAGAGAGCAGCGGCGGTGGTGCCACCAGGCGAGGTCACGCGCTCCATGTAGGCACGGGGGTGCTCGCCAGATTTGGCGAGGCTCTCCGCAACGCCAAGCATCGTGGCGTTGACCATCTCGCGAGCGGCGGCGGCAGGCAGACCAGCGCGAACGCCGGCACGAGTCAGCGCGTCGACCATGAGGGCAAAGTAGGCAGGCGCGCAGCCCACGACGGCGCCCTCGGCGTCAAGCTGGTCCTCGCGCATGACCTTGGCAGAGCCGAGCGTGGCGAACATCTCACGAACGAGCTCGATGTCAGCGGGAGTGGCCGTGCTGCCACCGCAAACGGCGGACGCACCGGAGCGCACGGAAACGGGCAGGTTGGGCATGACGCGGACGACGTGGCACGCGGGGAGCGCGGCCTCGAGCGTCGAGAGCGCCGTGCCAGCGGCGATCGAGACGACGAGCGAGCCGGCGAGCGCGGGCGCGCTCTGAGCAAGAAGGGCACCAAGGACCTGCGGCTTCACCGCGAGCACCACGACATCGGGATGCTCGGCAAGGAGCGCGTCGGACGTGGCGAGCACGCGCACGCCCGCCTCGACGGCGAGGGCCTCGAGCTTGGAGGCGTTATGGTCGCAGACGAGGACGCGGGAGCCCTCGATGGCGCCGGCCTCGACGAGGCCGCGCGCGATGGCGCCACCCATCGAACCGGCACCGATGACGCCAACCGTGATGCCCGCAAGGGCGGTGTTGTTCTCAGGCATGCAAACTCCAAACATAAGGGCGGTGGCACGCAGCCACCGCCCCGGACAATACAGGCGCGCGGAAAGCTAGCGGGCGAGACCCTCGCGGGTGAGCTTCGCCCTGTCGGTCTCGGAGAGCTCGACGCCTTGCGGAAGCACGACGAAGACGCGGTCTCCGAGCTCCTCGACCGAGCCGTCGATGCCGCAGGCAAGGCCAAAGCTGAAGTCGAGGATGCGCTTGGCGACCTCGATCTTGAGGTTCTTGAAGGAGAGCACCACGGGCTGGTTGGTGCGGACGCGACGGACCACAGTTTGGACGTCGTCATAGCTCGTGGGCTTGAGAACGTACGCCGGAAGCTTGCCGCTCGTGACGCGCGGAACGGCAGTCAGGCCCACGTCACCAGGCGTGTTACCCGTGGCGCCAAAGACGCCGGGCTGAGTCGCGGGAGGCACGAAGGAGCTGGGCTCATCGGTGCGCGTGTCGGCAAGGTAGTCGCGAGGGGCGGCGTCGTCCTTGCGCCAGGAGTCATCCGCGGCACGATATGCGCCGTCGGAGCCGTAGGCGTTGTTGGAGCCATAGACGTCGCCGGCGCGACCAAAGTCGTCGCCAGAGAGGTGACGGCCGGAACGCGTGTAGACACTGATGCTGTCAGCGTCCGGACGCGAAGGGTTGCCGAGAAGACCGGAGCCTTGCTGCTGCTGTCCGCGGTCAGCGTAGCGGTCGCCACGCTGCGGGGCATCGTCGTAGTAGCCCGCATCGCCGTCATACGGCTCGTCGTAGTCGTCGTACTCGTCTTCGTAGTAGTCATCCTGACGGTTGTCCTGGGGACGGAGATGGTCCTGGACTGCGTCCTTGATGTTGTCAAAAAAGCCCATGGTGTCTCCCATGTCTCGTCTGGGCGCCGAGGTGGCGCCCCCGCGTATGCCTACTTGAGGCCGTACTCGGAGGAAAACGCTATACGTCCAAGTCTAACGAGGGTGGAGCCCTCCTCGACCGCGATTCCAAAATCATCGCTCATTCCGCAGGAAAGAACCGGAAGAGGAAGACCCATGCGCGAGCGAAGGTCGCATGCGAGCTCCCTCGCGCCCGAGAAGGTCGCGCGAGCGGCCTCGGGGTCATGGGCCGGGGCCATCGTCATGAGACCCTCGAAGGCAAGGCCCTCGAGGCCAACGAGCTCCTCCGCCTGCTCACGAACCTCATCAGGCGAGAAGCCACCCTTGCTCTCCTCGCCGCTAACGTTGCACTCAAGCAGCGCCGGCATGACGAGGCCGGCACGGACGGCGCGTTCGGACACCGCGCGGGCGAGCTCGAGGCTCGAGATCGACTGGATGCGCTCGGCACGGCCCAGCACCTGGTTGATCTTGTTCTTCTGGAGGTTGCCGATCATGTCGAAGCGGGGGGCCTCCACGCCAGCGGCCGCAAAGGCGTCGAGCTTGCGGACAAGCTCCTGAGGTCGGTTCTCGGCAAATGCGTCCCAGCCGGCACGCATGGCGGCGACGACCTCGCGGGGTCCAACCGTCTTGGAGACCGCAAAGGCCGTGACCTCGCAGAGCTCGCGTCCGGAACGGGAGCACGCTTCCGCGATCTGATCCATGATCCGGGCATGGCGCTCGTCCATGAAGGCTTGATAGGCGGCCTCGGGCTCGAGGTCCACGGCACTCGCGACAGCGTCCTCGCTACTGGCCATCGGTCTCACCCTCAGCCTTCGCGGCCGGCGCGGTTTCATCGTTCTTGAGCTCGGGAATCTGACCCACGAGCTCCTCGTCGACCTGCTTGTCCGCCACGAGGCCGGCACTGCGGGCGGCGTACATCTCGGCGAGGTCATCGTCGTCGAGGTCCTGCAGGTCATCAAGGTTGCGGCGCTTGCCCGTGAGCAAGAAGACGAGCTTCTCGCCCACCTCGACGGCGTTGTCGGAAATGCGCTCGAGCATGCGGGACGCCATGATGACGCGGCTCGCAGCATCCTTGTCGTCATCCGGGCCAAGCGTGGAGAGGCGCCTGAAGAACTGCTTGTAGAGGTCATCGACCGGCTCATCGAGCACGGGCAGCGAGGACGCGAGGCGCAGGTCCTCGTTCACGATGGCCATGACGCAGTTCGAGAGGACACCGTAGACGAGGTGCCCCTCGCCCACGAGAAGGTCGATGAGCTGCGCGGGGACGTCGCGACCGGCGCAGCGCTTCGCGGTCTTGGCGATGTTGCGCACGTGGTTGGACATGCGCGCGAGGTTGAAGTTCGCGTAGATCACGAACTGGATGAGACGAAGGTCGCTCGCGACGGGCTGCTGCGTGGCGATGAGCATGAAGGCCTTCTGCTCGAGGGCGGCGCAGTGGTCATCAAGCCGTCGCGTCTCCGCCTTGACGGCCTTGGCCTTCTCCCTGTTGCCCTCCTCAAGGGCATCGAGCGCCTCGTGGAGCTGAAGGTCGATGTTTGCGTAGATGTAGACGAGCTCCTGGCGAAGCTCGGTGAGCTGGCGATTGAATGCCTCACGCATGGTGTCCTCCTCAGGTGCTTTGGGCCGGATGGTCGCGATCAGCCGAAGCGGCCGGTGATGTAGTCCTCGGTGCGCTGGTCGCTCGGGGAGTTAAAGATCTCGTTCGTGTCGCCGTACTCGACGAGTCCGGCGGGCTCGCCCGCGTGCTCCTGCAGGAAGAAGGCCATGTAGTCAGAGATGCGGGCCGCCTGCTGCATGCTGTGGGTGACGATGATGATGGTCATTTCGCTCGAGAGCTCGGCCATGAGGTCCTCGACGCGCTGGACGCTCGTCGGGTCGATGGCGCTGCAGGGCTCGTCCATGAGAAGGACGTCGGGCTGGACGGCGAGGGTGCGCGCGATGCAGAGACGCTGCTGCTGGCCGCCAGAGAGGGCGAGGCCGTTCTTGTCGAGCTGGTCCGCGACCTCCTTCCAGAGGTTCGAGCGCTTGAGCGACTCCTCCACGATGTCATCGAGGTCACCTTTGCTGGTCACACCCAAAAGGCGCGGGCCAAAGGCGACGTTCTCGTAGATCGACTTCGGGAAGGGGTTGGGCTGCTGGAAGATCATGCCAACGCGACGGCGAAGGTCGACCGGGTCGACGCCCTCCGCGTAGATGTCGGCGCCGTCGAGGGACATGGTACCCGCGGTGTGAGTGCCCTCGATGAGGTCATTCATGCGGTTCATGCAGCGCAGGAAGGTCGACTTGCCGCAGCCAGACGGGCCGATGAAGGCCGTGATCTTGTTGGGCGCGACATCCATGGTGACACCGGAGAGCGCGTGGAAGTCTCCGTACCAGAAGCCAAAGTCCTCGACGTGGATGCCCATGCCGCCGTTCTCAGGCGCGTGGCGATAGACGGTCATGCTAGTTTCCCTTCGACTTCGATGCGGAACGACGCGACAGGTAGCGCGCGAACAAGTTAAAGGCCAGGATCATCACCATGAGCAGAAGGGCGGTGCCATAGGCGGCCTGCATGTTGATGCCCTCGTTGGCAAGCTGGTACAGGTGGATGGTCATCGGACGGCCGGAGTCAAGCGGCGTGAGGGGCAGGTTGATCGCCTGACCCATCGTGTAGAGCACGACGGCCGTCTCGCCGATGGCGCGGCCGATGGCCAGCACGATGCCCGTGGCGATCCGTGGGAAGGCGCTCGGGAGAACGATCTTGGAGACGACCTGCCACTTCGTGGAGCCGAGGCCGTAGGCGCCCCAGCGAATGTAGCGGGGCACCGAGCGAATGGCCTCCTCCGTGGTGCGCATGACGATCGGGAGCATCATGAGCGCGAGGGCGAGGGCGGCGGAGAGCATCGAGAGCCCAAAGCCCATCGCCTCGACGAAGAGCGCGTAGCCGAAGAGGCCCATCACGATGGAGGGAACGGACGAGAGCGTGTCTGCGGCATAGCGGATGAAGGTGACGAGGCGACCCTGCTTCGCGTACTCCGCGAGGTAGACCGCCGCGAGGACGGCGATCGGTACGCAGATGAGCATGGCGAGCGCCGTGACATAGAGGGTCGAGACGATCGTCGGGAAGATGCCGCCCTCCGCGTTAACGCCCTCGGGCCAGCCAAAGATGAAGTCGAGCGACATCACGGGCAGACCGTTCACGGCAACGAAGCCGATGATGAGGACGAGAACCGCCGTCGCGATGACGCCCGCGGCGCGGAAGACGCCGATCATAAGGTCATTCGTGCGGTTCTTGTTCGAGCCGCCGGCAGAGGAGGAGCCCTGGGCAAGAAGACGCTTGATACGGGCGCGGCTGCCCTCTCGGGGCTCCGTGACGACGCCGGTAACGGGGGTGACGTCATCGCCGGTGAGGACCTGCACGGGCGCGTGCTCCGCGGGATCCTCGGGATGGTCGAACGATATGCCGCCGGCAGCGACGGCCGCGCGGTCCGCGGCCTTGGCACGGCGATGCTTCGAGCGTCCGCGGCCATCCTCCCTCATGCTCGACATCTTGCGAACGATGCCCACGAGGGCCGCGGAGATGATGAACAGCACACAGCCCATGCCAAACAGGGCGCTCCTGTGGAGACCGCTCGAGTAGCCCATGTCGAGCGCAACCTGGCTCGTGAGCGTGGAAAGCGGGCTTGCGATGCCGGCAGGGATAACGGGCGCGTTGCCCACGACCATGAGGACGGCCATCGTCTCGCCGATAGCGCGACCCATGCCGAGGACCACGGCGTTCACGATGCCCATCTTCGCCGCGGGAAGGACGACCTTGTAGATGGTCTGCCAGCGCGTGGCGCCCATTGCGAAGCTCGCCTCGCGAATGCCCATAGGGATGGAGCGCAGCGCGTCCATCGTGAGCGTGGTGATGGTGGGCACGATCATGATTGCGAGCACGAGCCAGACCGTGAGGGCGCCGAAGCCCAGGCCACCCGTGAGCTTGGCCACGATCGGGCGGAGGATGACGAGGCCAAAGAAGCCGTAGACGACGGACGGCACGCCGGCGAGCAGGTCAACGGCGGTGCTGACGACGCTCGCGAGCTTCTTGCCGGCAATCTCCGTCAGGAAGACCGCGCAGCCCACGGCAAGGGGCACGCCAAGGGCAAGGGAGCCCACCGTGACGATGCCAGAGCCGGCGAGCAGGGCAAGGATGCCGTAGCGGCCCTCCGTGGGAGCCCAGTTGAGGCTGAAGAAGTCTTTGAGGCCGATCTGGGTGATGACCGGGATCGCCTTCCAGAAGGTGAAGATGAAAATGAGGATGACGGCCAAGACCGCCACGCACGCGCAGGCGAGGAAGAGGTTCTTGAGGGCAGTCTCCTTCATGCGCGTGGCGCGCGTCACCTGCTTCAGGCTCGCGGGCTGCTGAGACGGGGTGCTGGTGGTATCGCTCACTTGCCCTCACTCCCCTCTCCCTGCGTCTGGTGGGCGGGGATGTAGCCCGCGTCGCGGATGGTGTCGTTCATGGCATCGGAGAGGACGTAGGAGATGTAGTCATAGGCGGAGTCATAGGCGGCGCCCTGCGGGTCTCCGTTGGTGAAGAAGTAGAGATCACGCGAGATGGGATAAGACCCGTCCTCGACGTTCTCCTCCGTCGCCTCGACGCCGTCGATCGTCAGGGAGCGCACGGAGGTGCTGGCGAAGTCGTTGTCGACAAAGCCGATGGAGATGTAGCCGATGGCACCGGGCGTGCGGCTCACGACATCGCGGACCTGCCCCGTGCCGGGGAGAACCGCGGCGGTGCGGTCGAACGAGACGTCGCCCATGACAATCGTGCGGAACGCCTCGCGAGTGCCGGAGGCCTCATCGCGGTTCACGACCTGAATGGCGAGATCAGGACCGCCGACCTCACTCCAGTTGCGAATCTTTCCGGCGTAGATGTCTCGGAGCTGCTCGGTGGTGAGGTCCTTGACCGGGTTCTCCGGGCTCACGATGACGGCGATGCCGTCATGCGCGATGACAGTCTCGACAAGCTCGTGCTCGGACTCCTCCGCCGTAAGCTGGCGGCTCGAGGTGGCGATATCCGCAGTGCCGTTGGAGACCGCCTCGATGCCGGCAGAGGAACCAAGACCACTCACGAGCACGTTCGTGCCCGTGTTGGCCTCGAAATCCTCGGCAGCCATCTCGGCGATGGGAAGCACCGTGGTGGAACCCGCGACGGTCAGCGTCTCGGAGGCGGAGGAATCCGCGCGACCCGAGAGCGTGAGCGCGCCCACAAGGGCGAGCGTTGCCGTTACGAGAGGTAGGCGATAGCAGCGTGACGACCGCATAGCCCCCCTTCCGCTCGATACGAAAAGAAACGACCGGTGTTGGCGGCCGTGGAAACGCACGAATCCACGAGGTTGGCGGCAGGAAGGCCGGCATCCCCGAGAGCGCACGCTATGGCTGCGGACAAGTCGAGGTTCAAGTTCGTCGAGGCAGCATGAACCATGCTACCAAACTCATCCACGAAGGTCTGCAGCAGCTCGGGCGACACCTCGTAGTCCTCGCCAAGGATGTGCGGGCCGACGTAGGCATAGACCTCGTCCGGGCGAGCGTTCGCCTCGCGGCAGAGGATGCCGAGGGCCTTGGCGGAGATGCGCGCGAGCGTCCCGCGCCAGCCGGAGTGGATAACCGCGAACGCCCCGGGCGCCGCAAGCACGACCGGGACGCAGTCCGCGAAGCACAAGAGCACGGGAACGCCAGGGGCCGTGCAGACGATGGCGTCTGCCCCCTCGAGCGCCTCGACGCGGGCGGCCTCGATGGCCTCTGGCGCGGCATCGCGAATGACGACCACAGTGTCCCCGTGGACCTGCTTGGGCTCCACGAGGTTGCGAGCGATGCGCGCGGCCCCCACGGCGGCGAGCGCACGTGCGCGGTTCTCCGCGACGTCCGCCGGGTCATCGCCGCAGCGAGACCCCAGGTTCAGACTCGCGAACTGGCCTTTTGAGACTCCACCCTCACGCTCGGTAAACGCGAACGTGACCCCGCCCGGGCGATCGATGTCGCCGAGCAGGGTCACGCCATTCGAGACGTACCGGGTGAGCGAAGGGCTTGTCATTACAGGCGGCCACGCTTCAGGAAGTCAGGAATGTCGAACTCCTTGCTGCCCGTGGTGCTCGCGGCAGGGCGGGCGGAGGCGGCGGGAGCCGGGGCCGGGGTCTCGGCCGCGGCCGGAGCGCGGAAGTCACCGAGGAGGGACGGCTGCTGGGAGGCATCGGCGAAGCCGGTGGCGATGACGGTGATGCGGACCTGATCACCCAGGCTCTCGTCGACCGTGGTGCCGAAGATGATGTTGGCCTCGGGGTCAACGTTGGAAGCAACGAGGTCTGCGGCGTCGGAGATCTCGGTGATGCCGAGGTCCTTGTTGCCGGCGATGGAGAGCAGGACGCGAGTGGCACCGTCGACGGAGCTCTCGAGCAGGCGGCTGGAGATGGCCTCCTGGGCGGCGTCAGTGGCGCGATTGTCACCAGAGGCCATGCCGATGCCCATCATGGCCGTGCCAGAGCCGCGCATGATCGTGCAGACGTCAGCGAAGTCGAGGTTGATGAGGCCCGGGACGGTGATGAGATCCGTGATGCCCTGCGTGCCCTGGCACAGGACGTCGTCCGCCATGCGGAAGGCCTCGAGCATGGTCGTCTTCTTCTCGGCGAGGTCGAGGAGACGGTCATTCGGGATGACGATGAGGGTGTCAACGTTCTCAGAGAGGTTCTCGACGCCGCTAAGGGCGCTGGCGGTGCGCTTGCGGCCCTCGAAGGTGAACGGCTTGGTGACGACGGCGATTGTGAGGGCGCCCACGTCGTTCTTGGCGATGTCAGCGACAACGGGGGCAGCGCCGGTGCCGGTGCCGCCACCCTCGCCCGCGGTGATGAAGACCATGTCGGCGCCGGCGAGGGCGGCCTTGATCTCGTCACGGGAGTCCTCGGCGGCCTGAGCGCCGACCTCGGGGTTGGCGCCAGCACCAAGGCCCTTGGTAATGTCGGTGCCGATGTGGACCTTCACGTCCGCGTCAGACATGGCGAGAGCCTGGGCATCGGTGTTGACAGCCACGAACTCGACGCCGCGGATGCCCTCCTCGATCATGCGGTTGACGGCGTTGGTGCCGCCACCGCCGACTCCGACAACCTTGATGACGGCGAGGTAGTTGCTGAGGGTATCGGTGGCGCTCATGGTTCCTCCTTGCGTGGCAGTGCTTGTTGTGGTCGTTCTTCTGTGGGCGGGGCCCGTCTTAGTGGCGCTGTGTTTAGCCATATTCTTCAAACTCTCAAGCTCAGGTTTAGCTCTACCCGAAAGATAAAGCGCCACATACTGTCATATATGGCGCTCCCCTGTCAACAAATCGTTGGCGTTTTTTCACGCGAACTGCAGATTGGGACCGCCGACGGTAGCGATGTTATTCCTCGTCCGCCCCCGTATCTTCGTACTGGCCAGAGTCTCCGGCGGAGTCACCATCCGAGCCGTCGTCGGCATCCTCGCCGGAATCATCGCTCGAGGAAGAGGTTGTCGCCGGCGTGGACTCGGCCGTGATCTGCGCCACGGTGTTGGCGGCGCCAGAAAGCGTAGTGCCATCCGCGACCTTGCGATAGGTGGGCTTGCTCGGGACGCGAACGTTGACGTAGGTGAGCTGATCGCCATAGTTCGCCATGATCTCGCTCAGGGCCTGGGCCTTTGCGGAGACATCGTTCGCCGCGCCAAGGGAGACCTCGAGGCCGTTCTTGAGAACGACGGAGATGCTTCCGGAACTCGCGGCGTAGAAGACCTGGGCCTCAGAGCTGATGGAATCCGGGAGCTGGCTCTGGTAGGTCAGGACATCGAGGATGGGGTCATCGGTCGAGGGTGCGCCCTGCGCGGGGTTGACCGTGGCCGGCACGTTGGCAATGAGCAGGCAGCCCATCTCCTGCGCACGGGCGAGGGCGAGCTGGACGACGTCCTCCCCGGAAGAGGTGTCGAGTTGCACGGGCTCGATCCAGACGCCGTCGTCACCAAGCGCCCACACGCTCGTACCGCCGCCAATGACGACGAGCGCGGCAACCGAGCGCTCCTCGACGGAGACCCCGAGCGTATCCGGGAACTCGCGCTTGATGATGACGCGCTTGACCCAGGGATTCTTCGAGACCTTCTCCGTGATCTGGGAGGTGTCGACGTTGAGCAGCGTCGTCCCCTCCTCGACGGAGGCGAGCTTGGCGATCTGCGACTCGCTCACGTGCTCCGAAGCCGTGGCGTTGATGCCGGTGATCACGAAGACCGGCAGCTGCGCCAAGACGAGAAGCACGATCAGCGAGACAAGGGCGAGGCCGGCGACGATGCCCGCGCCAATGGCAACCCTACGCACGTTGACGTTGCCGCCCGAGCCCCCATCGCGCCCGCGCAACGCATCGCGAGACGACGGTGAAGGCGTCTTGGGGCGGGAGGCCGGGGTATTGAGCTTGCCGCGACCACCCGCCTTGGAGCCCGCCGGAGCACCGGGGGCGACCCTGGGGGTCACTCGCGCCTTGGGACGCGCGGACGGCAACCCAGAGGCCGGGCGACCCGATCCTGTGCGCGAAGCTATCTTTGAGGAGCCACGCGGCGTGGCGACGCGACCGCGCGCGCTACGACGTGAAGCCGAGGAACTTGACTTCCGGTTGGAGGTCGACACCCGTTGCCTCCCTCACCCTGTCATGCATCGCCCTCATGACGGCCAGGACGTCGGCCGCGGTGGCGGTGCCGTTGTTTACGACGAAGTTGGCGTGCACGTCAGAAACCTGAGCGCCGCCGGAGGAGTATCCCTTGAGGCCGCATGCCTCGACAAGCTGGGCCGCACCCCTGTCTCCGGGAGGATTCCTGAAGACCGAGCCGCAGCAGGGCTTGCCCATGGGCTGCGTCGCACGCCTGCGCGCGAGGAGCTGCTCCATCTGGGCGGTGATCTCAGTGCGGTCGCCAGGGTCGAGGGCGAGCGTCGCCTCGAGGACGATGTCCGCGCCGCCAAGGCTCGTCCAACGATAGCCCCACTCGACGTCAGTGCCCCAGACGCGCATGAGGCCCCTTCCGGGGCGAAAGACCACGAGGCTCTCGATGCGACGGCCAATCCACTCGCGACGCGTGCCCGCATCCATGGAGACGGCGCCGCCAAGCGTACCCGGGATGCCGCAGGCGAACTCCAGGCCCGACATCGACGCCTTCGTCGCCGCGGTCACCACGCGCGAAAGCGGGACGGCAGCACCCGCAACGATCTTATTGTCCTCCGCCAGGACCTCGATGCGAGAGAACTCGCGACCGAGGACGATGACGCAGCCGTCAAAGCCGGCATCCGAGACGAGCAAGTTCGAGCCCTTGCCCATGACGACCCACTCGACGCCCTGGGCGCCAAGGACCTCGATCACGCGAGAGAGAGCCGCGGGCGTGTGGCAGACGGCGAGCATCGCCGCGGGGCCACCGATTCGATACGTCGTGCGGTGCGCGAGGCGCTCGCCGCGAGTGATATCCGCGTCGACGGCACCGGAGAGTGTGAGATATGCGTTAGCCAGACTCAAGCGCAGCCCCTAGGCCTCGTTCTTTGCCTCGATGAACGCCGGACCCACGAGGGTGACGTCACCGGCGCCCATGGTCAGGAGGATGTCGCCGGGACGGACCTCCTCGACGAGGCGCGCCATGAGCTCACGACGGTTGGGGACGTAGTTCACCTCGGCGACGTGGCCGTTCTCCTTGACGGAGTTGGCGACGGTCTTACCGGAGATGCCGGGGATCGGCATCTCGCCCGCGGAGAAGACGTCCATCACGAAGAGGACGTCGGCGTCGTCGAAGGCGCGGCCGAACTGCTCAGCCAGGGCCTTGGTGCGCGTGTAGCGGTGCGGCTGGAAGACGACGACCACGCGGTCATAGTCGAGGCCGGAGGCGGCGGAGAGGGTCGCGGCGACCTCCGTGGGGTGGTGGCCGTAGTCATCGACGACGGTGATGCCGTCCACGTCGCCGACGTGGGTGAAGCGGCGCTTGACGCCGGCGAAGGTGGAGAGGGCGGCAGCGGCCTTCTCGATGTCGAGGCCGAGGACGTCCGCCACGGCGATGGCGGCGGTGGCGTTCAGCATGTTGTGACGGCCGGGGTTGGCCTTGATGACGACCTTGACCTCGGCGCCAGAGGGGGTCTTCACCGTGAGGTGGCTCTCGATGGAGTGGTGCGTCGGCTCGGGGACGCAGACGTAGTCGAACTCTCCGTCGCCCTCGAAGCCATACGTGGCGACCTTGCGGCCGCAGGAGGCGGCGACCCTACGCACGCGCTCGGACTCGCCACAGGCGACGACCCAGCCGTCTTCGCCCACGGAACCCATGAACTGGCCGAAGGTGTTCTCGAGGTTCTCGATCGTGCCGTAGTGGTCGAGGTGGTCCGCCTCGATGTTGGTGACCACGACGACGGTCGGGTCGAAGAAGAGGAACGAGCCATCGGACTCGTCGGCCTCGGCCACGTAGAACTCGGACTTGCCGCTGTGGGCGTTCGTGTCGTAGCCCTCGACGAAACCGCCGATGAGGAACGACGGATCGAGTTCCATGCGGTCAAGCATGGTGGTGACCATGGAGGACGTGGTGGTCTTGCCGTGGGTACCGGAAACCGCGATGGTCTTGTGGCCGAGAGAGAGGGCCGGGAGCATCTTGGCACGCGGCCAGACGTCGATGCCAAGCTCGCGTGCGCGGATGACCTCGGGGTTAGACTCCGGAATGGCCGTCGAGATGACGACGACGTCAGGATTCACGGCGTCGATCGTGGCGGCGTCATGGCCAACGTGGACCTCGATGCCGGCAGCCTCGAGCTCGCGGACGTAGCGAGAGCTCTTGAGGTCGCTGCCGGTGACGTGAATGCCACGCTCGTGGAGGACGAGCGCGATGCCGCTCATGCCGGCACCACCAATGCCGATGATGTGGACGCGCTCGAACGGAAGCTTCTCAGAAGTGGTTGCCATGCGATGGCTCCCCTCTTGTTTGTGGCGGCGATAGCCGCACCTGTCCGCGTGCCAGAAGACACGCGTTGGATTCGCATACAGCTCTTTAGTTTAGCCCAGCCCCACGGTCGCGTGCACAAGCATGCCCGTCTTCATCAGGAACGCCAAAGGCCGAGGCGCCACAGGCCCTCGGCACCTCGGCCTCTGGGCATGCGACGCCTCGGACTTGCGAATAGCAACGACGTAAGCTGGAGCGAGCTCAAGGTGCGTGCCGGCACAACTCTGTCCGCGGGCCCTAGGCGCGCGCGACGGCCTCGAGCTCGTCGGCGAGCTTGACGGCGGCGCGGTCCTGGGCAAGGCCCCGGGCGCGCTCGCGCATGGCGCCGCGCTCCTGCGCATCCGTCACGAGCGTGAGGAGCTTCTCGGCAAACGCCTCGCCGGAGACCTCCTCATCGGTGAAGAGCACCGCGGCGCCCGCGTCGGTGAGGTAGCGGGCGTTTGTGGTCTGGTGGTCCGCCGTGGCGAAGGGATACGGAACGAGCACAGAGGGTACGCCGAGGGCGGCAATCTCCGCGATGGATGAGGCGCCGGCACGCGAGAGCACGAGGTCCGCCGAGGCGAGCACGTCTCCCATGTTGTCGATGTAGGGAAGAAGGCGCCAGCGCCTGGCCTGATCCTCCGTGAGCGCGAGGGCCTCCGCAGCGGCGTCATAGCCACCCTTACCCGTCGACTGCACGACATAGAGTCCGTCGACCGCAAGCAAGCGCTCCTTGAGGGCCGCCATGCCCTCGTTGAGGGTGCGCGCGCCAAGGCTGCCACCAAAGACGAGTAGCAGCGTGGCGTCGGCGGGGATGCCAAGCGCCTCGCGGCCGGCCTCGCGCGAACCCGCAATGACGCTCCTGCGAACGGGGTTGCCCGTGAGCACCACGAGCTCGGGCTTGTCCGCGCGGGCGAAGACCTCGCGCGCGGCGGGCACGGATATGCAGACGCGCTCCGCGTGAGCCGCCATCATCTTGTTGGCAAGCCCCGGAACGGAGTTCTGCTCGTGGAGCAGATAGGGTACGTGAGCGTCCTTGCACCAGCCCAGGAGCGGAACCTCGACGTAGGCGCCAAAGCCGCAGGCAACATCGGGCGCGCCCTGCGCGCGGAAGAGCTTGCCGAGGGCCCTCTTCGCGGACCAGACGCGATAGAGCGACGTAAGCGCGGTCCAGGGGCGAGAGCGGTCGAAGCCCGTGACCTCGACGGGCACGAGCTCGAAGCCCGCGGCAGGCACGAGCGTGCCCTCGAGCTTGGAGGGGCGGCCATAGAAGGTCACTTCGTGGCCGCGGTCGCGAAGCTCCTCCGCGAGCGCAAGCGCCGGATTGATATGGCCAGCCGTACCGCCCGCCGCAATCGCGACCCTGAGCTTGTCTGCCATCGCTATCCCCTTCTCCTTGGTCTGTTTGAACCACCCGAGGCACCGCGGCTGTTGCGGACCCTGGGACCCTTATCGTCCGAACGCAGACGCGAGCGCGCGTCGCCCTGGAGGTTGATCCTCTGGCGGGGGCCAGCAGCCCTGCCCGCCCCTCCCTCGACGACGGTGAAGGCACCGCCCGACGAGGGCCTGCCCTGAAGCGGCGTCGAGGCAGCGCGCGAACCTGCACCGGAGTAGCCGGAACCACGCGAGCTAGGCCTACTCGTGGGAGACGTCGCGTATCCGACGCCCCTCACGTGCGCCTCGCCGACGCCCGTGTCCTCCTCATCCGAGACGACGCCAATCTGCCTACGACGACGGTCGTGCTCCGTCTCGGGAAGGCTCGAATGCCTCGAGACGCCCACGATGGCTCCCGCCAGCGCCAGGCAGCTCATGATCGAGGATCCACCATAGCTCAGGAACGGCAGGGGCTTGCCGGAGAGCGGGAAGAAGCCGAGCACGCCAAAGACGTTCAGGAAGAACTGCGTGAGGAACAGGGTCGTCGCCCCGATGACGATGAGACGGCCCATGAGGTCAGGGGCGGAATCGGCGATCTTCTTGGCCTCATACGCGAGGAGCACGAACAGCGCGACAACAAAGAGCGTGCCCACGAGGCCCAGCTCCTCGCCGATGACGGCGAAGATGAAGTCGTTGTGCGCCTCGGGGAGGTAGGAGTACTTGGCGACGCTCATGCCGAGGCCACGGCCGAAAAGACCGCCGGAGCCAAAGGCCATGAACCCCTGCGTGAGCTGGTAGCCGGAGTCCCATTGGTCCAGCCAGGGGTTGAGCATCGTGAGGACGCGTTGGCGCGAGTAGTCGTCGGAAAGGACGATGACCATCGCCATGACGCACAGGGCGCCAAGGACCTTGACGATCAGGTCGCGCCGAAAGCCCGAGGCATAGGCGAGCGAGACGATCATCAAGACGATGATGCCCGTGGTTCCCTTGTCTGGCTGGACGAGGATGAGCCCGAGCGGTCCGCCGAGGGCGACGCCCGCAGTGATCGCGAACGAGCCATACGACATCGCGCGGCCGCCAAAGAACTCCGAGGCAAGCGTGGCGGCCGCGTACAAGACCGTCACCTTGGCGAACTCCGAGGGCTGGATGCGGAGCGGTCCCACGCTGAGCCAGCGCGTCGCTCCGTTGGCGCCCGATCCGGCGACGAAGACGACGACCAGCATGCCCATCGTCACGACCCAGAGGAACAGCAGCACGGGCCTCGAACAGATACTGTGATAGTCGAAGAATCCCGTGCAGAACGCGAGTATGAGGCCAAGGCCGATGCAGAGCAGCTGACGCTTCAGGTAATACGCAGCGTCACCCTGCTCGGACAGAGCCTCGATCGAGGAGGCCGAGAAGATCATGACGAGTCCGAAGCACGTCAGCGCGACGACTGCCGCGACGAACAAGAGCCTCGGCTTCATGATCGAGGCGGGCACGCCCATGATCTTGCGCTCTATGTTTGAGGCGGACGACTCCTCGCGGCCCGCTCGGGAACCGCGCGCAGAAGCCACGCTGGCGTTGGCGCGTGAAGACACTAGTTGCTCCCCTTGGCGATGCGATCGGCGACGAGAGACTTGAAGGCGCGGCCACGCTCCTCGAAGCCCGAGAACTCATCGAAAGACGAGCACGCGGGCGAGAGAAGCACGGTGTCGCCGGGACGCGCGGCCTCGATGCCGGCATCGAGCGCCTGCTCGAGGTGCTCGGCGCGAACCACAGCCCCGCCGGCGGCCTCGACCGCCTCGGCGATGCGCTCCCCGGCCTCGCCGAAGCACACGGCGACGTGGGCGTGGCGAGCGACGTCTGCGGCCATCTCGGAAAGGTCCGTGCCCTTGTCGTGTCCACCAAGGAGAATGACGACGTGGCCGGGCTCGAAGGCGGTGAGCGCCTTGGAGACCGCATCGGTGTTCGTAGCCTTTGAGTCGTTCACGAAGCGCACGCCGGCAAGCTCGCCGCACGGCTCGATGCGATGCTCGAGCGGACTGAAGGCGAGAAGCCCGGCGCGGACGTCGACGGCGTCAACGCCGCACGCAAGCGCGAGCGCAGAGGCGGCGAGCGCGTTCTCGACGTTGTGCTCACCGGCAATCGAGAGCTCGCCCTTGTTCACGAGCTCGACGTCGCGGCCATCAAGGCGCACGACGAGCATGCCGTCGGTACGCTCCCACGCGGCGTTCGCAGTCGTGGCCTCGGGAGTCTCGCCCGCGGCAAGCAGATGGCAGACGCGCAGGCCACGCGCCTCGCAGCGCGCGGCGATGTCACGACACCAGGAGTCTCCATCGGAGATGACAGCGAGATCGCCGGCATCCATGTTCCGGAAGAGGCGCTCCTTGGCGGCGGCGTAGTTCTCCATGGTCTTATGCCAATAGAGGTGGTCAGGCGTGACGTTGAGCAGCACGCCCACGTGGGGATGTAGCTCGACCGTTCCCGCAAGCTGGAAGCTCGAGAGCTCGGCCACGAGCCACTCGCCGGGAGCGCGCCTGGCGACCTCGCCAATGGCCATCGTTCCGATGTTGCCAACCGCCTCGGCGGCAAGGCCACCCGCGCGAAGGAGGTCACGGGCGAGGGTGGTCGTCGTAGTCTTGCCGTTGGTGCCGGTGATGCCAACCCAACGCTCGGGGCTCTCGCGCCAGGCAAGCTCGGGCTCGCCGATGATCTCCTTGGAGGCGGCCTTACCACTCGCGTAGAAGTCGCTGAACTCGGAGATGCCCGGGGAGGCGATCGCGAGGTCGAAGCCGCCCTCGACGTCCTCGGTGCCGTAGACGACCTTCGCACCCTCATGCTCGAGGGCGAGCGACTCGTCAGACGGGGCGCTCTTGGCGCCGCCCACCACGGTCACGGAACTCACCCTGCCATCATCGCGCTGGGCGAGAAGGTACTCGGCAACGGCCTCTCCCGTCTTGCCAAGGCCAAGGACGCAGACGTCCCCAAGTTTGCCGTCAGTCATGTGAAAGCCCCCTTTGGCTCGTCATTTCAGTGTGTGGCGTGTCCCTGCCCGCTGCCATGGCGTCAGCGCCTCGGCAACTCGCAGGGCCGTGCCATTCGTGCGACCACACCGCACGCACGGCTTGTTGTGCGTCGCGGGCACGAGCAGATGCGAGAAGGCCGCCCGAGGGCGGCCCGTCGTTAGCGAAGCTGGAAGTAGAGCGCGAAGCCCACCGCGGCGAACATGGCGCTCACGATCCAGAAGCGAATGACCACCTTTGTCTCGCTCCAGCCCTTCTTCTCGAAGTGGTGGTGCAGCGGCGCCATCAGGAAGATGCGCTTGCCGGTGGTCTTGAAGCTGATTACCTGAAGCATCACGGAGAGAGCCTCGCAAATAAAGAGGCCGCCCATGACAAGCGAGGTCACCTCAGTCTTCGTGAGGACCGCAAGGGCCGCAAAGCCCGCGCCCAGCGCAAGCGAGCCCGTGTCACCCATGAAGATGGCCGCGGGATAGCAGTTGTGCCAGAGGAATCCCACGCACGCGCCGGCGCTCGCCGCAGCGAACACGGAGAGGTTGATCTCATCGTAGGAGAAGGCGACCATCGACATGGCGAGCATGACGACCATGACGGTGCCGCCCGCAAGGCCATCGAGGCCATCGGTGAGGTTAACGGCGTTGGAGAGGCCCGCAAGCAGCAGGAACACGAAGATCAGATAGAGCCAGGGCACGCTGACGCCGCCGATGCTGAAGCCAAGCACGCCCAGGTCGAGCGTGAAGCCACCCGGGAAGGTAATCGTCGGGGGGACGCCCACCCAGTTGACGGCGAGCAGGCAGAAGGACACAGAGATGACAATGAGGCCGAGCATCTTCTGCGACGGGGTGAGACCAAGCGAGCGCCCGTGACTCACGGACTCGACGTCGTCGAGCAGACCGAGGAGGCCCGTCGCGATCGTGGCGGCGACGCAGAGGATGAGGTCGGGCGTCCAGCGCGCGAAGAGCACGGTCGTGAGGATCATGCCGGCGAGGATGATCACGCCGCCCATCGTGGGCGTGCCCTGCTTCACGAGGTGCGTCTGCGGACCGTCCGCACGAACTTGCTGGCCGATGCCGTCCTTACGCATAAGGCGGATGAACGGCGGCATAAGGAGCGCCGTGATGAGACACGAGACGAAGAAGGACACAAACACCTGGTAGGTCGGGTACTGGGACCCAACGAGAAGATTGGTCAGCACTTACGCCGTCACCGCCTTCACGAATACGTCGAGCATAGCCGCGCGAGACGCCTTGACGAGAACGAGGTCTTCGGGCGCGAGCACGCCCGGCATGACGCTCGTGAGCGCATGGACGTCATCGACGCGAACGATCTTGTCCTCGGAGAAGCCCATGAGCCTCGCGGCGGACTCCATGTGGTCCGCGCGGTCCGTGCCGACGATGACGAGCATGTCGAGCGGCTTCGCGGCGGCATAGGCACCCACGAGCTCGTGGAGGCGCTCCTCCTCGTCACCGAGTTCGCCGATCTCGCCGAGCACGGCGATGCGGCGGCCGCCCTCCTCCACCTTCATGCTGCAGAGGGCGTTCAGGGCCGCGGCGACGGAGTCGGGCGCGGCGTTGTAGGAGTCATCGATGATGCGGCAGCCACATGCGGCACGGACGACCTCCTGGCGCATGTGCGCAGGCGCGAGCGACGAGAGCGCACAGACGGCGGCGTCCGCATCGACGCCCATGTGGCAGGCAACGGAGAGCGCAAGCAGGAAGTCAGGCACGACCTGCGAGCCCGTGAGGGAGAGCGTGACGCGGCGGGTCTCAGCCTCGCCAGCGATCGAGAGGTCAAAGCTCGGGTGCGCCTCGTCATCGAGCGTGACGTTGGCGGCGCCAGCGAAGCAGCCCTCCGCCGTGCCCACGAGCGTGACGGGGATACCTGCCGCATCGGCGAACTCGCGCGCGATGAAGGGCGTGTAGTCGCCGTCCGCGCACATGAACAGGCGCGGCTCGGGAGCGACGGTGCTCGCCGGGGCGACAGCCAGGGGCGCCACGATCTCGCCCTTGGCGCGGGCGATGTTCTCGCGAGAACCAAGCAGGCCGATGTGGCTGGTCCCGACGTTCGTGATCACAGCGACGCGCGGGCGCGCGCACTTTGCGAGGCGATCGATCTCGCCGGGGTGGTTCATGCCCATCTCGACGACGAGGACCTGCGCCGAGGTGGGAGCCTCGAGCAGCGTGATGGGCACGCCAATCAGGTTGTTGAAGTTACCGGCGGTGGCGTGAACCTCGTACTTGGCGCCGAGGGCGGCCGCGAGCATCTCCTTGGTGGTGGT
This sequence comes from Collinsella sp. 1033st1_E11_1033SCRN_220408, assembly GCF_039062465.1. Lineage (NCBI taxonomy): Bacteria > Bacillati > Actinomycetota > Coriobacteriia > Coriobacteriales > Coriobacteriaceae > Collinsella > Collinsella sp. 1033st1_E11_1033SCRN_220408. The sequence goes on along the minus strand of NZ_JBCLNF010000006.1, from coordinate 12,545 downwards.
CTTGCCGACAGAGCCCGTCACGCCAACGACGCACCAGTCCTGCCGCGCGCGCCACCACTCGGCAAGACGGAGCATGAACTCCGTGCCGTCGTCATCGGCGACGCGGACGATGGCGCAGCCGGCCTCGAGCGCGGCGTGCTCGACCTCGGGAGAGACCGCGCGCGTAACGGCGACGACGCCGGCACCGGCAGCGATGGCGTTGGCGACGTAGTCGTTTCCGTCAACGTTCTCGCCGGGGAACGCGACGAACAGTCCACGCTCGCCGACGCGTCGGGAGTCGATGGCGACGCCGACGAGGGTCTCCTCGCCCGTGCCGCAGACAAGCGTGGCCCCGGTGGCCGCGCAGACGTCATTCGCAGTGCATTCGATCATGCGATCTCTCCAGTCGGTGGTTACGTTATGCCTTGGGGACGTTCAGGTCGGTCAGGGCCTCATTCATGATAGCGACAAACGACGGGACGGCCGCGGCGCTTCCGTGATACGAAGTGCCGTTGATGCCCACGTAGCACAGGACCGAGGCGTCGTTACCGTTGGCGAAGCCGATGAACGAGCTCATGAAGCGGTTCTCGACATAGCCGCCCTCGCTCGAGGCCTGCTCGCCCGTGCCGGTCTTGCCGACGACATCGTAGCCCGCGATGTTGGCCTTCCTGCCGGTACCGTCATCCTGCACGACGGCGCGCATGTCGCCCACGACGCTCTCGGCGGTTTGCTCGGAGATGACCCGCTCGCCCTCTCCCCAGTCGACCGTCTCGGCGCCCTTCTGGACGAGGAAGTGCGGCGTCATCATCGTGCCGCCGTTGGCGACCGCGCCGACCGCACGTACAAGCTGCACGCTCGGGAAGGCGATGCCCTGGCCGAACGCCGCCGCGCCCGTCGTAGCACCGGTGTACTGGTCACGTGAGGGCACGATGCCGTCCGCCTCGCCGGGGAAGTCGATGCCGGTCTTCTGACCGATGCCGAACTTGGCGAGGCCCGCGCTGAAGTTGTCCGCGCCGATGGCCATGCCCACGAGGGCCGCACCCGTGTTGGAGGAGCGGCGCATGATCTCGGTGGGGGTCATGTCCATGGTGTAGTCGCGGTCGTCCGCGTCGTTGACCTCGTCGTCTCCGACCTTGACCGTGGGCGGGACGGAGAAGGTCGAGTTCTTAGTGATGGTGCCGGTGTCATAGCCGATCGCCATCGTGAGAACCTTCATCGTCGAGCCGGGCTCGTAGGAGTCCGAGACGCTCGAGAGCTTGAGGCCCTCGTTGGTGATGCTCGAAGGATCGGTGAGGTCCGCGAACGGCGTGGAGCAGGCAGCGAGGATTTCGCCCGTCTTCGGGTCTGTCACCATGGCGTTGCCCGACTCGCCCTTCACGTCCTCGACTGCCTGGGCGAGCTGGGTCTCGGCAACCTGCTGGATGTTGATATCGAGGGAGATGATGATGTCCTGGCCGTCCGTCGCCTCATGGATCTGGGAAGCGCCGCCGGCGACCGGTTTGCCATCGCGGCCGCGCTCCATGAGCATCTCGCCGTCCGTGCCCTTGAGGACATCGTCGTACTGGAGCTCGAGGCCCGTGATGCCGTTGCCGTCCGTGTCGACGAAGCCAAGAACCTGACCGCCAACGGCACCGTACGGATAGACGCGCTTCACGTCCGTGAGGGCGTAGACGCCGGTGATGCCATCCTCAGAGAGCCTGGAGAGGAGATCCTCGGCCACATCGGTGTCGATCTTGCGCTGCACATAGGCGAAGGTGGTGTCCTGGGAGAGCGTCGACAGGTAATCATCCGCCGAACCGCCAAGGGCGTTCGCAAGCTCCTGGGCACACGTAGGCTTGTTCGTAACCTCTTTGGGATTGCAGTAGATGGTGCGGCACTCGACGCTCGTGGCGAGGACGTTGCCATTGCGGTCATAGATGGTGCCGCGCTTGGCCGTCAGCGTGACGTTGGTCGTGTGCAGGCTCTGAGCCTTCGCCGAGAGGTTAGGGGCATCGATGACCTGCAGCCACAGGAGTCTCGCCACGACGAGGGCGAATAGCACCATGGCGAGCCTCGGGAGGGGGGTGTTCGAATTCGAGCCCCTACCACCAGAGCGCGCGCGGCGCGCCTCTTCATAAGAAGACGCGGGACGCCCCCTTCGGGCACCCGCGCCTCGATCGTTTCTGTTACCTCTCGTTGTCATGGCTCACCAGTCTACGCGAAACAAACCCTGGCGGGCGCGTTATGCGATGGAGTCCACATCGACTGCATTCGCGCCGGCCGTGGAACCGTCGCCCTGGGTGATGTTGGCCTGTTTGAGCTGGGAGGCGACCTCCTCCGGAGAGGCGGCGGTGCTGGCGCTGGTCTCCTGGGCATCTGCGCTGGCAGAGTTCTCGGCCTCTGCCTCGGCAGCGGCGGCCGCCTCGGCATCGCCGACGGCGAGCTTGACGGAGTCGCCCGCGAGGACCATGCCGTAGCTCTGGGTGGCGATGCGGTCGATGCGCGAGGCGCTCGAGAGGACGGAGCGCTGGACTCGGAGGTCATCCTGGAGGGAGCGGGCCTCCTTGAGCTCGCTTCTCATCGTGGAATTCTGGGAGAGGATGGTCGCAGCGTACGTGAAGACGCCGACGCGCGCGGCAGAGAGCACCATGAAGATCACCGCGACAGCCGCGAGGACCTTGAGGGTGGAGAGAACCTGCCTTGAGACGCCAGCGCGCTCTCGGGCATCGAGGCCAGCGCCTTCGATCGTCTCGAAAGAGCGAGCCCCCTGCGGAGCGAACGCCCCCCTCGAGGCGTCGAGGTCATATGCCTCGGTACCCATGTACGTCATTGCGAATCATCCTTGTGCTGTGAGAGTGGTGACAGGTGCGCCCGCCCCGCTTTCGCGGGGCGGATTGGCACCCTATTCTTCGTTGGTGGTGCGATTAGGCTGCGTTTAAGTGCGTTGTAGTGTGTTCGTGCTTCGGTGGTGCGTCGTTTGTGCGTCGTGCTATGCAAGACGGCCTCGCGGCCGGCGTTGCCTTCTCGGCGCGTATCGGCAGAGCCCTAGAGCTTCACCGCGACGCGCGTCTTGGCGCTGCGGGCGCGGGGATTGCGCTCGAGCTCCTCCTCGCTTGCCACGAGTGGCTTGCGAGTCTTGACGCGAATGATCGGCACGTGTCCGCACACGCACACCGGGAAATCCGGCGGGCAGGTGCAACCCTGGGAGTAGACGCCAAACAGGTGCTTGACGATGCGATCCTCCAGGGAGTGATAGCTGATGACGCAGATGCGGCCACCGGGGTTTGCCCAGCGAATCGCCGCCTCAAGGCCTCGCTCCAGGACTTCAAGCTCGTGGTTCACCTCGAGCCTGAGGGCCTGGAAGGACTTACGGGCGGGATGTCCGCCGTGGCGACGCGCGGCTGCCGGGATGGCGGCCTTGATGGCGTCGACCAGCTCGAAGGTGGTCTCGATGGGAGCTTTCTCCCTGCGACGACACACCTCGCGGGCGATACGGGAGGCGAAACGCTCGTCTCCGTAAACGGAAAGAATCCGGGCGAGGTCGGCTTCGGTGTAGGTGTTTATGACCTCAGCTGCGGTTTGGGTGTGTTTTCCCGGATCCATCCGCATATCGAGGGGCGCATCCTCGTTGTAGGAAAAGCCCCTCTCGGGTAAGTCGAGCTGTGGAGACGAAACGCCAAGATCGAACAGGAAGCAGTCGACTCCAGGGACTTGAGCCTTGACGAGAAGATCGTCGAGATCGCCGAAGTTGCCCTTGAGGAACTGGTGCTGGCCCTCCGGGACCTCGCGCTCGAAACGCGCGGAAGCGGCGGCAAGCGCCATGTCATCCTGGTCGATGCCTAGGGACAGGCCGTTGGGGGCGACACGACGAGCGAGCTCGACCGTGTGGCCGGCACCGCCAAGCGTGCAATCGCAGACGATGTCTCCCGGCTTGGGGTCCAGCTCTCGCAGGACCTCCTCCAGCATCACGGGTACATGCCGATATTCTGCTGTCAACTTCTCCACCTCGCTAGTCCTCGTCGAAGAACATGTCATCGTCATCCTCCATCAGAGCGGCGAGCTGCTCGGCCCACTTCTCCGTGTTGTACACGGCGAAGTGATCCGCGTCGCCGACGACGACAGCGTCCTTGCCAAGTCCAAGCTTCTCCTGCACGGCAGCGGGGACCTTGTTGAGCGGAAGACGCCCGCTCTTGTCAATCTCCACCGTGACGGTGCTGGAGTTGAGCCTCAGGCGACGGAGATTGTCCTTCTTGGAGTTGGCGTTGAAGCCCTCCTTGAAGTGACTCATCACCCATTCCCTGTGGCCCTCCGGGGTGAAGCCCCATAGCGCGTCCTTCACGAGGATGAGGCAGACCTTGTTGCCAGACTCTTCCTTGAACTCATCGCGATACTCGGCTGGAAGCGTAATGCGCCCCTGGGCGTCGACAGAAACGGTCTTCGACCCAGTCAGGTACATATTCAGCTCCCCTCCGGCTTCGCGACCGGCGTCCCGGTCTGAGTCATCCGCGTGCGTTTGCGCTAGCCAGAATATTACCGCCTGAGCACGCCTGGGCAAGCCTAAATCTGACTATTTCCCCCTAAACGGCACTACGAATGACTTATCGACATTCGTTCGAGGAACGCCATCACCACGGATAGTGGCGAACGTCCGTTTGCATACAGGAACTTGGGGCGCACGGATTTGCAATCGCTAGGCGGGCGCAAGTGCGCAGGGCAAACGTTTGACGAAGCTGTGAAGGTGCAGGTAAACGAGGTGTCTTTGACAATGCTTGTCAAGTGGCGACCGGACGAGCGGCATCCGTACACCGGCAGAAGGTATCGCACGGACATCAAAATGCATGCTATTGGCTCAAACTCGAACACAGGGACGCTGCGGTTTGGAGACTTCGAGACCACAACGGAGAAGAGACACTTTCATACGCCAAGTGCCCTTTCGCGTCCCTCCTCCGACAGCCCTTCCGTGCCCCCGGCAGCCCTTCCGCGCCTCTCCCAGCCGCTTTCCGCGTCCCGGCTTCCCTTCCGCGCCCCCGCCGTCAAAAGATGCGCCAAGTAGGGGGCCATTCCGGAATCCGACGAGTAGACAAGCGAAACGTCTCCTCGCCAACTGGGGTTTTGTCGCGAGAATAAGGCGTCTACTCGATCATCCGAGGATTAGGCCCCTACTTAGCGACCTTTTTGTGCGGCGCTAGGCCAACTCGGCCGAAAAGTATGGACCTGATTCTCGATTCGCCAAGTAGACATGCGGTCCCACCGCCCAGCGGTTACCGCCAGACGGATGAAAACCGCCCCGCCCCTACGCGTTGGCTCGGGGGTGAGCTCCCAGATAGACCTCGCGGATGTGGCTGCGGTCAAGGTGCGTGTAAAGCTGAGTGGTCGAGATGTCGGCATGGCCGAGGAGTTCCTGGACGATGCGCAGATCCGCCCCTCCCTCGAGCATGTGGGTGGCAAAGCTGTGACGAAGCGTATGCGGATGCAGTCCCTCGATGCCCACGACGCCGCCGGCCCTCGCCACAAGCGAGTGCACGCTCTGGCGCGAGAGTCGACGACCTCGGTTGTTGAGAAACACGGCAGGCGTCGACACGCGGGGGTTCACGAGCTGCGGGCGCCAGTTCTCGAGATAGTCGCCAAGAACCTCCGCAGCCGTACCCACGATGGGCACGATACGCTCCTTGTCGCCCTTACCCACGACGCGCAGAACCTGCTCGTCGAGAAGGACGCGGCGCAGGTCAAGGCCGCAAAGCTCAGAGACGCGCAAGCCGCAGCCGTAGAGGACCTCGACGATCGCATGGTCGCGCTGCCCCGCCGGGGTCTCCGGGAAGGGCTGGTCGAGAAGGGAAGCGGCCTGGTCACGGCTGATAACATCAGGCAGGCGGTCAGGCTTCTTGGGAAGCGGCAGATCAGCGGCGGGGTGAGCCACGGTTATACGCTCGGACACCATGAAACGGTGAAAGCCCTTGATAGCTGACACCGCGCGCTCGACGCTCGAGATGGCAAGGCCGCTCTCGCGCAGGTGCTGAATGTGGGCCTCGATGCGTTCGCGGGTGATCTGGTCAGGCAGGGTAACGCCCGCGCGCTTGAGACCGGCGATGTAGTTGCGCAGGTCTCGACCATAGGCCAAGACGGTGTTGCGTGAGCAGCCGCGCTCGACCGAGACGTAGTTGAGGTACTCCCTGAGAGCTCGAGACAGATCCAACGTCGCTCACCCTTCAAACCAAATCGGACACGCCCGAAAGAACAACGGCCGCCCCACGCAAAAAAACGTGAGGCGACCAAGATGGTAACAAGTAAACGAGGTGTTATGTCAGCTTACCAGCCCAGCGCGTCAAATCGCCAGACGACAGGCACATCGCGACGGTGTAGACAAAGGCCTGATGACGTCAGACGGCGACCCGCTCTCCGCCGGCGCGCAGAGGCCACGGGCGTCAGGAAACCAGACACCACCAGACGCTCCCCTACTCCCCCGCGTTGACTTCGTGGCGGTCGATGCCCTCGTGCTTGGCGATTGCCGCGCGAACGAACTCGCGGAACAGCGGCTGAGGACGAGTCGGACGGCTCTTGAACTCCGGGTGGAACTGGGCGGCCACGAACCACGGGTGCACGTCCTCGGGAAGCTCGACCATCTCGACGAGGCGGTCGTCCGGAGAGACGCCGGAGAAGGTGAGACCGGCCTCGCGAAGCTTGTCGCGGTACGAGTTGTTGACCTCGAAGCGGTGACGGTGACGCTCGTAGATGAGCTCCTCGCCATACGCCTCTCGGGCAAGCGAGCCCTCGGCAACCTTGCACGGATAGGCACCCAGGCGCATGGTGCCACCCTTGGACGTGACATCCTGCTGATCAGGCATGATGTCAATCACGGGATACTCGCAGTCGGGGAGGAACTCGGTCGAGCTAGCGCCCGGCATACCGGCGACGTTGCGCGCGTACTCGCAAACAGCCACCTGCATACCCAGGCAAATGCCGAGGAACGGGACCTTCTTGGTGCGAGCGCGATGCGCCGCCAGGATCTTGCCCTCGAGGCCACGGATGCCAAAGCCGCCCGGCACCAGGATGCCGTCGGCGTCGCCGAGGACCTCCTCGACGTCATCCTCGCCGAGGTTCTCGCCATCAATGAGGTCGATCTTGACGTGGCGGCCATAGTAGACGCCGGAGTGGTGGAGCGCCTCGATGACGGAGAGGTAGGCATCGGGCAGCTGCGTGTACTTGCCCACCACGGCGATGCGCGTCGTGTCGGCCTTCGCGTTCGCCTCGTGCATGCGCGTCGTGAAGCCGTACCACTCGCTCATGTCGCACGTCCTGGGATCGAGGCCGAGCCTCTCGCAGACCTTCACGTCAAAGCCCTGGTCAGCGAGGTGCTTCGGCACGTCGTAGATGGAGGGGCAATCGGAGTTCTCGAAGACGCAATCCGCCTCGACGTCGCAGAAACTCGCAATCTTGGCACGGATGGACTCGTCGACCTCGTGGTCGGAGCGGCACATGATGAAGTCAGGCTGGATGCCCATGGAGCGAAGCTCACGGACAGAGTGCTGTGTCGGCTTCGTCTTAACCTCGTGAGCGGCGGCGATGTAAGGCACGAGGCTCACATGGATGAGGCAGCAGTCAGCAGCGCCCTTCTCCTTGCGGAACTGGCGGATGGCCTCGACGAACGCCTGGCCCTCGATGTCGCCGATGGTGCCACCGAGCTCGGTGATCACAACATCGGCGCCACTCTGCTCCTCGACGCGACGGAAGCGCTCCTTGATGGCATTGGTCACGTGCGGGATGACCTGAACGGTACCGCCGAGGAAGTCGCCGCGCCTCTCGCGGGCGATGAGGCTCTGGTAAATGGCACCGGTAGTGAAGTTGGAGTTGCGCGTTAGGTTCTCATCGATGAAACGCTCATAGTGGCCGAGGTCGAGGTCAGACTCGTAGCCGTCCTCGGTGACAAAGACCTCACCGTGCTGGAAGGGGCTCATCGTGCCCGGATCGACGTTGAGGTAGGGATCCGCCTTCTGCATCATGACCTTGTAGCCACGAGCCTTAAGCAGGCGACCGAGCGAGGCGGCAGTGATGCCCTTGCCCAGCGAAGAGACAACGCCTCCGGTCACAAAGATGTGCTTTGTCATTCGATGATCCTCCCGTAAAAAGTGCCGACAAACACGTATCTACGGGCTTTCATCCTAGCACCGGAAATATACCTAAATATCGACGAACTTCACGTTAATAGAGATGCAACATGTCGCCACGAATTACAAGCGCACCCCATGCAACTATCGGCACCTTTAAACGGGGATCAGAACGCACGGTGCCAGCACACGCCGCACGGCACGCGCAACGCAAAAGGCGGCGCCGGCACGATAACCGACGCCGCCCGAATCACACGGCATTCAAAAAGCGAGGCAGCGCCCGGCAAGGCTCCGTCGGCAACCTAACGCGACGCCAGCTCCCGCCAGCACAACGCTCGCCAGAAGTCAGAGCGCCGCGCCCGGCCGCCAGACGCCGCGCCCGGCCCGCTAGATGCCGGAGCGCTCGTACTTGGGCTCGCAGCAGACATTAAGGCCCAGACGACGGAGGAACTGCTCGTCCTCCGTCGAGATGATGACGGAGAAGAAGGCGTCGCAGCCACGCAGCTCGTCGAGCGCGCCGAGGACCTTCTCGGCGACCTCGCTCGTCGCAGACGTGATGGAAAGAGCCATCAGCGTTTCGTCCGGGTGCAGACGCGGGTTCTTCGAGCCGAGGTAGTGCGTCTTGAGACGGCTGATGGGCTCGATCGCGGAATCGGAAATGACCTCGAGCTCGAGATCGACGCCGGCGATCGCCTTGAGGGCGTTCATAAGCAGAGAGCTCGCGCAGCCCAGGCGCGTGGAAGTCTTGCCCGTGATGACCGAGGCGTCCGGCATGACCATCGCACCCGCGGGGCCGCCCGTGACACGCTCACGCGTGAGGGCGGCAGAGCGCGCCGGCGAGTAGTTCTTGTCGACGCCCGCCTTCTTCATGATGCGCTCGAGTCGCTCGACCTGGTCAGCGCCGGCACCGGTGCGCTTGAGCTGAACGGCGGCCTGGAAATAGCGGCGCACGATCTCCATGCGGCTCGCGTCGCGGCAGGCGTCATCGTCAGTGATGGCAAAGCCCACCATGTTGACACCCATGTCCGTCGGGCTCTGGTAGGGGCTCTCGCCCAGGATCCTCTCCATCAAGGCGCGCACCACGGGGAAGGCGTCGACGTCGCGGTTGTAGTTGACCGTCATCTCGCCGTAGGCCTCGAGATGGAAGGGGTCGATGATGTTGGCGTCGTCGAGGTCAGCCGTGGCAGCCTCGTAGGCGATGTTCACGGGGTGCGTGAGCGGCAGGTTCCACACGGGGAACGTCTCGAACTTCGCATAGCCGGCTTCGATGCCGCGCTTGTGCTCGTGATAGATCTGCGAGAGGCAGGTCGCGAGCTTGCCAGAGCCCGGGCCGGGCGCCGTCACCACGACGAGCGGGCGCGAGGTCTCGACGAACTCGTTCCTGCCATAGCCCTCGTCGGAGACGATGAGGTCGACGTTGTGGGGATAGCCGTCGATGGGATAGTGCAGCTTGCAGGTGATGCCGAGGGAATCGAGACGACGACGGAAGGCATCGGCGGCAGGCTGGCCGGCATACTGCGTGATGACCACGCCCGCGACGGAAAAGCCCTGGCCGCGGAACAGGTCAACGAGGCGCAGCGCGTCCTCGTCATAGGTGATGCCGAGGTCTCCCCTCGCCTTGTTCTTCTCGATGTGATTGGCGTTGATCGCGATGATGACCTCGGCCTCAGACGAGAGGCTCTTGAGCATGCGGAACTTGGAATCGGGCTCGAAGCCGGGAAGCACGCGGCTCGCGTGGTAGTCGTCGAACAGCTTGCCGCCAAACTCGAGGTAGAGCTTGCCGCCAAACTGGTTGATGCGCTCGCGAATGCGCGAAGCCTGTAGTTCGATGTACTTGTCGTTATCAAAGCCCTGACGCATGCGCATCCCTTCTCGTAACCACCACCCGAGCGCGGGCGAGGCGGACGTCCCGCTCGTCCACATGCTACCGTGGCATCATGTCCCAGGACTATGACTTTAACCGACTGGAGGCCCTACGTGAGCGAGACCCACAATGAGCAGATGACGGGACACGCCACCACCAAAAGCAGTGCGGACGCCGACATCACGACGAGGCTTCGTCCCATCTACACCCAAACCGGGCTCGACGCCCTCGCCGGCTCGCGCGTGCTCGTATTCGGGCTCGGCGGAGTGGGCTCTAGCTGCGTGGAAGCGCTCGCACGCTCAACCGTGGGCGAGCTTTACCTCGTGGACCGCGACATCGTCGACCGCAGCAACCTCAACCGACAGGCCCTTGCCTTCGAGGGCACGATCGGCCGAGACAAGACGGCCGTCATGCGCGAGATGGTGGCCCAGATCAACCCCCAGTGCCACGTGGAGACGCTCAAGACCTTCATCGACAGGGACAACGTGTCGGAGGTGCTCGCCTGGGCAGGCGCCGAGGTGGACGAGGAAGGCCGCGTGGTTGGTCGTGGACGCATCGACTATGTGGTTGACGCCATCGACACGATGACGCAAAAGCTCGTGCTCGCGAAGCTGTGCTGGGACGCCAACATTCCGCTGATCAGCAGCATGGGTGCCGCGAACAGGCTCAATCCTGAGTTGCTCGAGATCTGCGACATCAGGAAGACCCATGGCTGCCGCATGTCCCGCACGATTCGCAAAGAGTGTGGCAGGCGCGGCATCCCCCACCTCGAGGTCCTCTACTCCTCCGAAGGCCCGGTGCGCCCGAGCGTCGTGGCCGGCTCCTCGCATGGCGGCCTCTCCAACCTGGGAACGGCAAGCTACATGCCCCCGATCATGGGGCAGATGGTGGCGGGTCGCGTCATACGGGCGCTAATCGGCTACGAGCCGTGGCGCTGGGACAAGGAGAGTGGCGCCGGCGTCATCGCCCGCGAAACCAAGACCGTGTCCGCGACTGACGCAGCCGCCACGATAGCCGGCGGCATCGTCTCTGAGACGGAGTAGGCGCAATGGCGGCCGATATCTTCGACATGCACTGCCACCTCGGCTTTTATGAGAACCCCGGCGAAGCGGCCACAGAGCTGTCGCGCCTGGGCGTAAGCGGCGTTTGCGCCACCGTGACGCCTGACGAGTACGCCATGCTTTCAAATAAACACCAGGTAACAGACGCGTTCCGTCTAGGCGTGGGCCTCCATCCCTGGTGGCTCGCGGACGGCCGCTGCACCGAGGCGGACATACGGCAAGCCGCCGAAATCGCCGCCGAGTGCACCCACGTCGCCGAGATAGGCCTCGACTTCTCCCACGGAAGGGACGCTTGCGCGCGCACGCAGGTCGAAGCGCTCGACATCCTGCTCGACGCTTGCGCCGGCTCCCGCCATGTGCTCTCGCTTCACGCCGTCGCATCTGCGACCACCTTGCTCGACGCACTCGAGCGGCACAAGACGCACGAGACGAGCACGCCGATTCTTCATTGGTTCTCGGGCTCTGGCGACGAGCTGGTCCGCGCGCGCCAGATGGGCTGCTTCTTCTCCGTCAACGAGTTCATGCTCGCAACGCGCCGTGGCCGCGCCTACGCGCGCCAGATTCCGACAGGCCAGCTACTCCTCGAGACCGACCTTCCCGCCGAGCCGGGACATCCCCTCGTCGTCTCGCCAGCCGAGCACGCGCGGCGGCTGCGCGCCACACTCGACACCCTCTGCGAGCTGCGGGGCGAGGACGTCCGCGACGCCATCGCCCGCACCAGCCGCGAGCTGCTCGCGCCGTAGCCCGCACCGCCCGCTGAGCCCGCGTCGCCCGTCGCGCCGAGACGAGCCGCACGCGGCACGCGCCACGGGCGCGCGTCGCAGCCTCGAGGGCGCGCCAAACGCAAGCGCCCAAGATTGGGTAGCATCGAGCCAAGAACGAATAGGCGCCCGAGCGGCGCCGCACGCCAGAGAAGGGACCCGCCATGCAAGACTTCCTTACGCTCGCCCACGAGCGCTACTCCTGTCGCAAGCTCTCTGACGCCCCGGTCGAGGCCGAGAAGATCAACGCCCTGCTAGAGGCCGCCATCTGCGCTCCCACCGCATGCAACAAGCAACCCTGGCACGCCTGGGTCATCGAGAGCCCAGAGGCCATCGAGCGCCTCGGCGGCTGCACGCGCTTCGTGTTCGGCGCGCACACGGCCATCGCCATCGGCGCCAAGGCAGAGGACGGCTGGGTCCGCAAGTCTGACGGCCGCGCGTTCGCCGACGTCGACGCAGCCATCGTTGCTACGCACGTCATGCTCGTGGCACAGGACCTGGGCCTCGGCACCACGTGGGTGGGCGCCTTCGACACGAACGCCTTCGCCGAGGCCTTCCCGGAGACGGCCGACTATGACATGGTCGCCCTCTTCCCCATCGGCTACCCCGCCGATGACGCAGAGCCCGGCCCGCTCCACCCCACGCGCAAGGACGCCTCCGAACTCGTCAGTCGCATCTAGCCCGCTCGGCGGCGCCCGGCCCGCCCGCTCGGCGGCACCTGCCTAGCTGTTATGTGCCATGACGTTGTTTACACCGAGTATGCGTGACATCGGAGGCAGGCCCCCGCACGCGCTGTGCG
>NZ_JBCLNF010000005.1:0-86624 GCF_039062465.1 Collinsella sp. 1033st1_E11_1033SCRN_220408 | reverse complement strand
GTCTCGCGGCGTATGCCGCGCCTCGGCCCCATCTCGCCCATCATCTTGAGCGCGGTCTTGTCGGCTGTGCGCGCGCCTCGCTCGGCGCGCAGGCACATCGCGACCTGCCGGTGCCCGCACCCGTTCGGCGTCCTCGAGAATATCTCCCTGGCCGCGTCCCACAGCTCCGGCCTGGTCGGCCTCCTCGGGTGGGCCAGCGCGTAATAGTACGTCGAGCGGGCGAGCCCGGCGCACTCCAGCTGGTCGGACAGGCCGTACCGCCCCGAAAGCCCGCTCACGGCCGCGGCCCTCTCGCGGCTCGAAAGCGCTTCTCCGCCTTCAGGGCGATCGATTTTTTTAGGTAGGCGACCTGGGCCTCGAGCCTCGCCACCTCGCGCTCGAGCCGCTGCTCCCGCGTCGTCCGGGAGGCGCCGGCCCCCTTCGGCCTGCCCTTGGGCCGGGGCCTGAGCGCCTCGGCCCCGCCCCCGCGGTACCTGCGGCACCAGGCGTCCAGCGGCGACTTGGAGGCTATGCCGAGCTCCCTCATGACGTCGGGCTTCGCCCGCCCCGAGTCGACCACGGCGCTCGCGGCGGCCACCTTGGTCTCCCAGTCGTACGACCTCTTGTGTCCCATGTCGGGCAGGCCCTCCCGTCCAACCGAGCGGAACGTCTGCTCCCATTTTCTCACGGAGTTCGGGGAGACCCCGAGCCTGCGGGCGACGGCCCTGCGGCCGAGCCCCCTCTCGAACATGTCGGCGGCGGCGGACCTGACGCCCGGACCGTACGTGGTCATAGACAAGCCTCCCATTCCTCGGACTTTAGTTTTCTGTCCAAGAAATGGGAGGCAGTTCAGGATGCGATGGCGGGGCGCCTTTTGCTTAGCACCTCTTGATATCCCTTGTCGTCGGTCTGTGCCAATTTAGGTATATCCCTTTGCTTGTGTCTTACCTATAGATATACCGTTCACCGTTCACCGGTAGTAATTTCTCTGTTTTTCGCCAGATCTTCTCGTTAGTTTTTGGCAAATGCCTGGTAAAAGCGGCTGGGCATTTATTCATGCAGAGGGTCTGACAACCGCTTACGGGTTAATTAGGCTCAGTGGACAGTATTGTTTACTCGCGGTTGTAGTCTTCGAGTCCCAATTAGTTATAGGAGGGACTCCAATGAACGATAACGGTGCTCGCGGCTACAAAGTCGTTGCCTGTTCGGCTTCTTCCGGTGAAGAGACTGTTAGTGTGAAAGAGGGTAAGGGGAGAGGGAGAAAGAAATCGTCATCTCGATCAGCTTCTTCCCTGTCTATTGTCGAGCGAACTCGTCTGGTTACAGATCTTTTGAGATCTTTGGCGCGCGATCGCCTCCTTGTTCTTTCCTCTGAGAAGGGCTTGGGGAAGCATGTTCTCGCTTCCCAGCTCATTGGTTCACTTACTGCGTCTGGATATGAGACTACTTGCATCCGCCTTGCCGGGGTTTCTTCCGATACGGCTTGTCGTAAATTGCGAGCTCGAATGAAAGAGAGCGTGGCTCGCCTGTCTCTTGACGGCGCAAGCGGTCAGCTTCTGGTCATTGATGGCCTTTGGGGGATGGAAGACCCATATTTTGGAAGAGCCACTCGAACAATATGCTCGGCTGTGTTTGGCAACTGCCTGGTATTAATTGTTCTCCGCGAGGATTCTGAGTCTCTCCTCGAGTTTCTTCCGCCTTGTAGAGTTGTTAGAGCTGGCGATTTGATTGTCGATGATAGAGAGCTGTCTGCCTGGGAGCCCATGTTGGGTGGGCTCTCGGCTAAGGATGCCATGCGCTGTACTCACGGCATTCCTTCTCTCATCTCGAACCTTCGGGTCACGCGTGTTTATCCTGGCCGCATTCCTTCGGGCTCTTATTGGAATCGTTGCGTTGCCGACCTATTCTCTAATGCTTTGCGTTCTAGCCTGATTGAGGAGGAACTTGAACTCCGTCTGGTCCTTCTCGCTCTTGGTAAGGGCGAGGTATCTAATCTGTCTTCTCTTGGGATTAGGGTTTCAGGCGACATTCTGGCTGAAATCGCCGAGACGTGCCCCCTATTTGGTATCGACCTAAGAAATGACCGATTTGACGTTGTCCCGTGCGAAGACTCCGTTGTAGCAAAGGCGTTGATTGAACGCGAAAAGGGCAATGAAACATTAATTGCATCTCTAGTGAAGCATCTTGCCGCCAACGGAAAGATGAGAAGGGCGAGCGCGATCGCCCTTGCATCAAGTGACAAACGCATCCTTAAGTCTCTTGTCGGCGAGTATCCGCTCGAAATGATTGATGCTGGGCTTACTGGGACTGTAGTAAGGACCGTGCTTGCCTCAGGTCGCGATCCAAGGATGTGTGCCGCCGCCAGAATCATTGAGCTCTTCGGCGTAGGGAAGGACTTTTCTGGCGTTGCTGATGCGGCTGCCGGATTCATGATTTCAGGTGAGCGTGCCAAGATTCACGAGCAGCAAATCGAACTGCTGGAGGCGATGCGTCGCTGCCGGTCCGAAAAGAGCGGCTCACTATCTCCCAGTTGGTTTGATTCTTCCATGTCGTCAAGCCTTCCTCTAGTGGGCAAACTCGCTCTTATAGGAAAGGCACTCTCCCTTGGATTCGATATGTCGTTTGTTGAAGCGTTTAGGGAGATGCTGCTTGCGAAAAATGATGCTGCTGAATCCAGTGATCCCTCTGCGCTCTCGGCAGTCCTCGCAATCTATTTCGAGGCAGCGCGCGAAATAGTCGGGGATCCGCCAAACCTTGGAGACACGGCGACCGTTGCTCGAGCGGAGGAGTTGCTCGCCGGCGACGTGCCGCCTCAGATGAGGAACTCGACACATCTTGTCCTCTCAGCAGCACGGCTTCTCTCCGGAAGTGCTGATGGCTCGCTTGACAGCGATCGCTGTGCGTCGAGCTATGCTGCGCGAGGAGAGTGGCGGGCTGCTTCGTGGGCAAACATTGCGGGGTGTTTTTCGGATTTCGCGTCGGCGAGTTTCAGACGCGCCCATGTCCATGCTGCGGCGGCATTTGGATATGCAAAGACCGCGGGAGATGAAAAGGCAATTGTTGTTGCCCGCATTATGGAGCGCGCAACGTTGCTAAAGTTCGGGGAAAGCGGCGACTTGGGCTCGGCGTGGGAAGTTGGTACCTCGGAAGCGAGCTCGGATTTAGTGCTGCTGGATAGACTGCACGAAGCTCTGGGGCGAAGAGACGCCGAAGACGTGTCAACGCTTATCGACGAAATGGGAGAAACTACCCCAAGTCTAAGCAGCAAAGTGCTCGTCTCCTATTTGGCAAAATATGACGGGGCCGTGGGGCAGCGCATTCTACGCGAGCTGCCGCCATCATGGGTGCCTAATGGAGAGCCATCGTGCGTGGGACAAGGTGATGCGAGCGTCGCGTTTCATGCGTCGCCGCAAAACTCCACCGTACCGCTTGCGGAGGGGCTCGATCCTGGCGGCGACCCTGTCCTCGACGTGAATGTGCTGGGAGGGTTTTCGGCTCGAAAGGGAGGCGTCAAGATACGGGAGGGCGCATGGAGAAGGAGAAGGGCCCGTGATCTTCTTGCCATGCTCGCTCTGACTCCGGGACATACGATGTCTCGGGCGGAGGCAATCGTTCAGCTCTGGCCCGAAATGGATCTTATTCGAGGTAGGGAGAGCTTCTATAGCGTGCTGAGCGCCTTGCGTGCGGCTTGTGGCCAGGTTGCGGGAGAGATCGACTACATAGCAAGCGGTCAGGGCCGAATTTGGCTTGACGAAACGTTGGTTCGGTGCGACGTCGACGAATTCGAGCGTCTCGCAAGGCTAATTGTGGGTGGTGGTCTGCCGGAAACCGAGGTGGTGGCCCTATGCCTCAAACTTGAGGGGCTCTACCGCGGGGGTTCCTACGTGCCTGTTAGCGATCCGGACGGGAAGTACCGACGCCGACACGAGGAATTGTCTCAGCGCTATGTGGATGCGATGCTCAAAGGGTCTGAGGCGGCGCTGAGGCTCAATGACGAACGGCAATCGAAGTGGTTCCGCGAAAACATGAGGATGGAAGCTGGGGCTACCTCTGGAGCAAGGGTCGATAGATCGGCTCTTGGATGACTGGCTCGGGGCGTCCTGGTCCGAATACGCCGTGGCCAATCACAAACTGGCAGAAGAAACCCGATTGATATGGGAGGCGCGCGGGGGGGGGCAGCCCCGCACGCGGCGAGAACGGGTGCGCATATTGTGGTGCGGAATTGCTCGCCTGACGCATGGACGAGCAACGGCTAAAGTAAATACTGACTAAAAAGAATGCTGGGGGCATGCTCGCCCGCGTGGACCCGGAAGACAATAGGGGAACGACATGGCTGGTCTCTTTTCGAAGATCTTGTCCATTGGCTCTGATAAGGAGCTGAGGGAGTACAACGCTATTGCCGATGAGGTCGCGAAGCTTGGAGACAAGTTCGCGAAGATGGATGATGAGGAGCTTTCGGGCCAGACCGTGCTTTTCCGCGAGCGCCTCGATAAGGGCGAGACGCTGGACGATCTCCTTCCCGAGGCGTTCGCTTGCGCTCGTGAAGCTTCGGATCGCGTCCTTGGTATGCGTCACTTCGACGTGCAGGTCGTGGGTGGCATCGCGCTCCATAGGGGAACCATTGCTGAGATGAAGACCGGCGAGGGCAAAACCCTCGTGTCTACGCTTGCCGGTTATCTCAATGCCCTTTCTGGCAAAGGCGTTCACATTGTCACGGTGAACGACTACCTTGCTCGCCGTGATTCCGAGTGGATGGGTCAGCTCTATAACTTCCTTGGCCTTGAAGTTGGCTTGCTACAGAACGGCATGCCTCTCGCTGACAAGGCTCCCGCCTATGCGGCCGATGTTACGTATGGCACCAACTCTGAGTTTGGCTTTGACTACCTGCGTGACAACATGGTCACTCGCGCCTCCATGCGCGTGCAGCGCGGCCACAATTATGCGATTGTCGATGAGGTCGACTCCATCCTTATTGATGAGGCTCGTACGCCGCTCATCATTTCCGGCGCTGGCACGAAGTCCGCTGATACCTACAAGGACTTTGCCCGCGCGGTTCGCGGCCTCGTTCGAGCCGAGGAGCCCGAGCGCGATCCGCTGGGTGGCCCTGTGCCCGAGCCCGATGGCGACTACATCATGGACGAGGCAAAGCACACCATCGCCGCGACCGAGCAAGGCCTTCGCAAAATCGAGGAGCGTCTCGGCGCAGACATCTACTCCGACCTCTCTGGTCAGCTCGCCAATCACCTCCAGCAGGCGCTGAAGGCCCAGTACATGTTCCATCGCGACAAGGACTATGCCGTTCTCGACGGCGAGGTCAAGATCGTTGATGAGTTTACGGGTCGCATCATGGAGGGTAGGCGCTGGTCCGAGGGCCTGCACCAGGCTGTTGAGGCAAAGGAAGGCGTGCTTGTTCGCGAAGAGAACCAGACGCTGGCGACCATCACCCTCCAGAATTATTTCCGCCTCTACGACAAGCTCTCTGGCATGACGGGCACCGCCATGACCGAGGACGCGGAGTTCCGCGAGATCTACAAGCTCCCCGTTACCGAGATTCCGCCCAACAAGCCGGTGATTCGCGTCGATCACGATGACCGTATCTACCGCAACGTTGACTATAAGTTCCAGGCCGTCGCCACCGATGTGGAAGAGCGCCACGCCAAGGGTCAGCCCGTCTTGGTCGGCACAGTTTCCATCGAGAGCTCCGAGCGCCTTTCCAAGATGCTCACGCAGCGCGGCATCAAGCACGAGGTCCTTAACGCTAAGTTCCACGAGCGCGAGGCCCAGATTGTTGCCCAAGCTGGTCGCGAGGGTGCCGTTACCATCGCCACTAACATGGCGGGTCGAGGCACGGACATCCTGCTTGGCGGTAATCCCGTTGAACTTGCCAGCCAGCTTCTTGCCGAGGAGGGCCTCACCGAGGATTCTGCTACGCCCGAGCAGCTTGCGGATGCCAATAAGAGGGCCAAGGAGTCTTGCGCCGAAGAGCGCGAGCGCGTCCTTGCTGCCGGCGGCCTTGCGGTTATCGGCACCGAGCGTCATGAGAGCCGCCGCATTGATAACCAGCTGCGTGGCCGTTCCGGACGCCAGGGCGATCCCGGCGAGACGCAGTTCTATCTCTCCCTCGAGGATGACCTCATGCGCCTCTTCGGCGCCGATCGTATGGATCGCATCGCCGCGATGATGGCGAAGTATGATATGCCGCCCGACATGCCCCTCAAGGCCAAGATGGTCTCCAAGGCCATCGAAGGTGCCCAGCGCAAGGTCGAGGAAATCAACTACGCCATGCGTAAGAGCGTCCTCGACTACGATGATGTCATGAACCAGCAGCGTCAGGTCATCTACGAGGAGCGTAACAAGATTCTTGACGGCAAGGATCTGACTGAGCACATCAGCGAGGTCACGAGCGCGACCGTCGAGCGCGAGGTTCGCGAGTTCTGTCCCGAGGGTGCTGCTATCGAGGATTGGGATCTCGATGGTCTTCGCTCCTGGGCCAAGGAGCTCACTGGAGAGGACGGCCTGCCCGAGCTTTCTCGCGAAGCAGATACCTCTGACGTCGTGAAGGTTATGGACGAGTACGTCGAGAGCCTCTATGCCAAGCGTACCGAGGACCTTGGCGAGGAGATTACCCAGCGCCTCGCGGCCCAGGTTATGCTGCGCGTTATCGACACGCGTTGGATGACGTATCTCCAGGAGATGGACTATCTCAAGACGGGCATCGGCCTTCGTGGTTTTGGCCAGCGCGATCCTCTCGTCGAGTACAAGCAGGAGGCATACGCCGCCTTCAGCCAGCTCGTCGACACGATGTATGAGGACTTCCTCCGTACGATGCTGCACATTCGTCGCAACACCGTGCCCGCCCAGAACTCGCAGATGGCTCCGTCTGCCCTCGAGGGCGCGCGCTACTCTGGCCCCGCTGAGGTTGATGGCGATTCCGGTGCCCGCACTTCCACCATCTCTCGGGCGAAGCGGACGGCTCCCGCTGTTCGCGCAGAGCGTCGTGACGCCGCGGCTCCCTCGCCGAAGGCCTCCGATGCCAAGCCGCATACCTACCGCAAGGCGGACGACCCTGATCCCTATGTGGGCATTGGCCGCAATGACCCCTGTCCTTGCGGCAGCGGCAAGAAGTTCAAGAACTGCCACGGGAGAAACCGCTAGTGTCTGAGGTCGCAAACGAGAGAATCGATGCTCTGGAAAGCAGGCTAGCCGAGGTCGAGGGTTATCTCCATGTGGAGGAGGCCCGCGGAACGGTGGCCGAGCTTGAGCGCCAGAGCGCTGAGCCCGGTTTTTGGGATGACGCGAACGCCGCCCGTGAGACGATGGCGAAGCTTGCCCGCGCGAAGGAAGACGTCGCAGGCATTGACGCCGCGCATGCGAAGCTCGAGGATGCCCGTGCCGCCTGGGAGCTCGGACAGGAGATGGAGGACAAGGACTTGCTCGCGGAGTGCGAGGCCAACCTCGACTCCCTCGAGCATGACCTCTCTGAGCTCGAGCTCGCGAGTTGGTTTACGGGCGAGTTCGACGGTGGTGATGCCATCGTCAACATAACGCCTGGCCAAGGTGGTCTCGAGGCGCAGGATTGGTGCAGTATGCTGCTGCACATGTATCTGCGCTACTGTGAGCGACGTGGCTGGAAGGTCACCATCAATGATGCTCCCGTGGCGGAGCAGATCGGCATTGATCGCGCCACGATCACCGTGTCCGGCAAGAACGCCTATGGCATGCTGCGCGCCGAGCAGGGTGTGCACCGTCTTGTCCGCATTTCTCCGACGGATGCCAAGAAACGCCGTCAAACTACTTTCGCAGGCGTTGAGGTCCTTCCGGTTCTGCCAGATGACATCGAGGTCGAGATCGATCCCGGTGAGGTTCGCGTGGACGTCTACCACGCGAGTGGTCCCGGTGGTCAGGGCGTCAACACGACGGATTCCGCCGTCCGCGTCACGCATCTGCCTACGGGTATCGTTGTGACGTGCCAGAACGAGCGCAGCCAGATTCAGAACAAGGCTACGTGTATGCAGATTCTCCGCTCGAAGCTCTATGAGCTCGAGCTTCAGAAGCGTGCCGAGGCACTCGACGAACTTCGCGGACCTAAGACGGAGATTGGCTTCGGCAACCAGATTCGCAGCTATGTGCTTTATCCCTACCAGATGGTCAAGGACCTTCGGACGGGTTGCGAGACGGGTAATGTCGATGCCGTGCTGTCTGACGGCGATCTCGACCCGTTTGTCGTTGCGTATCATCGCTGGGTCGTGGGTGGCAAAGAGCCTGCGAGCATTACTGACGAAGACTAGTGAGCGCGCCCGGGAACTAAAAGACCAGCAAACGCGTCCTAGACCATAAGACTAGCAAGCGCGCCCTGGAACCAAATGGGTTCAGGGTGCGTTCTTGTATCGCGTTGGCACGTATGTTCAGGGCGCGTTCTTGTGTCGCGTTGGCACGTATGTATGTTTGGCGAGCAAAGCCCCGCAGTGTGGAGCCGCCCAGAGCTTATGCCAGCAGGACTTCGCGTAGTTCGTCGATGGAGTCTACCACGGCGTCTGCGTCGGCCTCTTCGAGCTCGGCGCGCTTGTGTGTGCCAAAGGTGACGCCGATGCTTACCGTGCCCGCGGCGCGGGCGCCCTGAATGTCATAGAAGCGATCGCCGATCATGACGCATTGATCGGCACTAGCGCCGAGCTTCTCCATGACCATGCGGATGAGCTCGGCCTTTCCTCCTCCGTCGACATCCTCCTTGGCAAAGACGCAAGAGAAGAGGCTGTCTAGGCCAAGATCTTCAACGCAGAAGTTAAGTCTCATCCGGGTCTTAGAGCTTGCAATGGCCAGCTTCTTCCCGTGTTTCGTAAGGTCCTCCAAAAGGGTGCGCATTCCGGGGTAGAGCTCGTGGCTTGCAGGATTCTTCCAGTCATAGAGCTCGAAGTATCGGTTGGTTATGGCGAGGTCTTCCTCCTCGCTAACGCCATAGATGGTTGCGAAGGCGCCGGGGTAGGGAGGGCCGACAACACGGCCCACGTCGCCCATCTGCTCGGGCGTGAATCCTGCTTCGGAAAGTGCCTGCGTTGCGGCGGCGACGATGTAGCCCTCCGTGTCCGCGAGCGTGCCGTCGAAATCGAAGATGATGACAGACCGGCCGTGAAGATTGTTCTCTTGAACCATGGGACTCCTTGAGTTCGTCACTCGAAATGCCCGAGGCGGATTTGCTCGTACGTGGCAATCGTTGGCGCGCGGACGGATTGGGGCGCGGGCGGATTGGCGCACAAGTGGTGCGCCTGGCACGCAGTTGCGTCTGGCACGGCGGTGCGCCCGGCGCACAAGCGGTGTTCCTGGCACGCAGATGCGTCTAACGCGGAGATGCGTCCGGTGCGCGGGGGCGCCCACCGCGAGGCTTATAGAAGCCCTGGCACTTCGTCCGCCTCAACCTCGAGGCCGGGCTCGGCGCGGATGACCCTGCTTACGCCATGGGCTAGAAACGCGGAGACCTCCTCAGGGGTTGCGCCGGTGTCGGTGATGAGGGTATCGATGTCATCGACCGTGCCAAATGGGAAGCTTGAGGTTCGGCCAATCTTCGAAGAATCTGCCACGAGGAAGTGCTCGTCTGATTGGGAGAGCATGAGCGCGTTGACGACGGGCTCCGGGGCGGTTGCGGAGGTTATGCCATCGGCGACAGAGATGGCGGTACAGCCGAGGAAACACTTCTTCGCACGGATGCCCCGCACGTTATCCATGGCGATTTCTCCCGTCATTGAGGCGCGAGGCGGCCTAATCTCCCCTCCGGTAAGAAGGATGGAGAGAGCGGGGTGCTCGCCCATAAGGAGGGCCTTGCCGTTGTTGGTGACGACGGTGACATCGCGCGCCTCAATGAAATCGATGATTGAGAGAGCCGTCGAGCTGCCATTGATGAATATGCAGTCGCCGTCGCAAACGTACTTCGCCGCCTCGCGGGCAATGGCTCGATTGGCCCTGACGCGCTGGGATCCTGATGGGCGCCCAAGCGGATTGAGGAGGGAGGCGCTTCCATGCTGGCGCGAGAGAACGTGGCGGCTCTCGAGCCAGTCAAGATCGCGCCTGATCGTGAGCTGCGATACCTCGAAGTGCTCTGCCAGCTCCGCTACGCTTGCTTGCCCGTCTCGCTCGAGGAGGGCCATGATGGCGTCTCGTCTTGCCGCTACGAACGCATTGCTCCTTCGCATGGATTCAGCTCTCCTTTTATGAACGTTATAGAAGCTCGTTGAACATTCCGATCTATTTGATCGGCACAGGGGTGAGTTTACGAGAGAACAACCATAAAACACAACGAACAGATTCATAAATCGGCGAACGGCAGAACGAATATTCTTTTATGTGCGAGACGAACTAAGTATACGAACGGAAGTTACAAACAATTTGTCGAAATATCAAAACGACGAACTATGTAATTCGAGATAAAAGCGTTGTTTAGCTGCCAAAATACTACCGGTCGCGGTTAAAACGCAGTCGCTTGGCGACATGAATACCGTTCGTAAAAAATTAGTCGCCTGGACACCGATGGGTGTGGAAAAATCGTCAACGTAACGTTCATAAGACGTATATGTGCGTCAATAAAGGAGGGCGAGCGGATGCTAAGCGATCTTCTTGATCCGAGCCTGGTGCAGCTCAACGTCGATGCTGCCGACTGGAAAGATGCCATCTACAAGGCTACCCAGCCCATGGTCGATGGCGGCATGGTGACCGAGGGCTATGTCGCCGACATCATTAAGGGCAAGGAGGAGCTGGGCTCCTATTTCGTGCTGACCGAGCACGTCGCCCTTCCACATGCACGCCCAGAGTGCGGTGCCCTCGAGAGCGCCATCGGCATTGTCACGCTGAAGACGCCCGTCGAGTTTGGCTCCGAGGCCAACGATCCGGTGAAGTACCTCTTCCCGCTCGCGGCCAAGGACAGCGACGCGCACCTGAGCGCCCTGCAGTCCCTCGTTGAGCTTCTTGCTGACCCGGATTTCTTCGATCAGCTTGACTCCGCCAACACGCCACAGGATGTCATGGACCTCGTCCATGCTAAGGAAGGGAAGTAACAAATGTATCGTGCACTCGTCTGCTGCCGCGCCGGCATGGGCTCTTCGATGATGCTCAAGATCAAGTGCGATCAGGTCATCAAGGAGCACAACCTCCCCATCGAGACCGAGCACGGCAACCTCGACTCCATCAACGGCTTCAACGGTGACCTCGTCATCACGATGAGCGACCTCACCGAGGAGCTCTCCCATGACTCTCGCGTCCCGTCTGCCGTGGGCATCACGAACATCGTGAACAAGGGTGAGATCACCGAGAAGCTCACCGCTTGGGTTCAGGAGCACGACGCCAAGTAGGCGTCTGAGGTCATTCCGGCGGCGCGAGCCTTGAGCGAAGCGCTTAGAGCTTGCGCCCGCCGGGCCCCTCGCACAAATCGTTTCGGCTTAGCCGGATGGGTCAGAGCCCGTCCGTTAGGTAGTTTTGTCCAAATCAGCTGAGAGGAAATCAACATGCTTGATGCCATTCTCGCGCAGCTCAGGGACACGTCGGTGATCATGGGTGTCATCGCCCTCGTCGGCCTCCTGCTGCAGAAGAAGTCCGCGGTGGACGTCTTCTCCGGTACCGTTAAGACCATGATTGGCTTTATGGTCTTCAACATCGGTTCCAGCGCCATGAGCTCCCAGGTCACCGTCTTTTCTGACATGTTCAGCCGTGCCTTCCAGGTCTCCGGCGTTGTGACCCAGGTCGAGGTTGCGACCTCGCTCGCTCTCCAGACCTACGGCACCGAGGTTGCCATGGTCATGGTTCTGGGCTTCATCATGAACCTGGTCTTCGCTAAGTTCACGAAGTTCAAGGCCGTCTTCCTGACCGGCCAGCACTTCCTGTACTTCGCCTGCGTCCTCGCCCTCGTCTTCATCTCGCTGGGCGCTCCGTTCATGGTCACCGTCATTCTCGGCGGTGTCATCCTCGGCTTCTGCGGCGCCGCTCTTCCGACGCTCTGCCAGCCCTTCGTCAACAAGCTCGTTGGCGATGACTCCATCGCTATCGGCCACTTCAACTGCATCGGCTATGCCTTCGCCGGTTACGTGGGCAAGCTCTTCGCCAAGAAGAGCGCCGACGGCGAGCTTGATGCTCCCCAGGCCGAGGAGAAGCAGCTCCCCGAGTTCTTCAAGCTCTTCAAGGACTTCGTGTTCTCCGTCGCCCTGTTCATGATCGTTCTGTTCTACATCGTGACCATCGCCTGCCTCGTGACTGGCCACTTCGGTGACGAGCTCGCCTCTGGCAAGGCCTTCACGTCCTACTTCGGCAACGATCTCTGGTTCATCTGGCCGTTCCTCGCTGGCCTGCAGTTCGCCGCTGGCATGTCCGTCCTGATCTACGGCGTCCGTCAGTTCATCGCCGCCATCACCGAGGCCTTCGTCGGCATCTCCGAGAAGCTCATCCCTGACGCTCGCCCGGCCGTTGACTGCCCCGCCATCTTCCCGTTCGCCCCGAACGCCGTCATCATCGGCTTCATCGGCTCCTTCCTCGGCGGCCTCGTCGCCATGGCCCTCATGGTCGCCTTCCACAGCGAGACCATCATGATCCCGGCTGCTGGCATCTGCTTCTTCTCTGGCGGCACCTGCGGAGTCT
The DNA here is from genome assembly GCF_039062465.1 of Collinsella sp. 1033st1_E11_1033SCRN_220408. Classification (NCBI taxonomy): domain Bacteria; kingdom Bacillati; phylum Actinomycetota; class Coriobacteriia; order Coriobacteriales; family Coriobacteriaceae; genus Collinsella; species Collinsella sp. 1033st1_E11_1033SCRN_220408. Next base: position 74,033 of record NZ_JBCLNF010000005.1, on the reverse strand, counting down.
GCGGTTACGCCTACGGTGGCTGGAAGGGCGCCTTCCTCGGCTCCTTCCTGGTCGGCATCTTCCTGTGCGCTGGCCCGCTCGTGCTCTACCCGGCCTTCGCCCGGCTTGGAATTGCTGGCGCTTCCTTCCCGAACGTTGACTACAACATCGTCGGTTCGATCATCTACGAGATCGGTCACTTCTTCGCCTAAGATCTGCCGTTCTAGCGGCCCCGGGGTGGCACAAAGCGTCGCCTCTCCCGGGGCCGCACCCTTTGACCTAGGAGCTATCTCATGGCCGACAAAGACAATCAGCAGGAACGTGACGTTGAGCTGAGAATCGAGGAAGACCGCACCCGCCTGCTCGTGTGTGGGCTGGGCCTGCTTGTTCTCGTCTTCGCCATTCTGTTGGCGGCGGTCTGCGCCTACGCGTTCGCAGACGTCACGGGAAACATCGCGCTGTTGCTGGTCGTGGTTGTCGCCATCACCGCCGTTTGGTTCATCTCGAAGCGCATGGGCCGTTTGCTTGGCAAGTACGCCGCGCACGTCGGCGTCTGCGATTTCGGCGCGAGCGAGCTCACGATTTACGAGAAGGCCGACGTAACGAAGGCCGTTGTCATTCCCTACAAGCAGATCAAGGGCTATTCGACCGTGCGTCAGGGCTCGTCACTCAGGTTGCTCCTTTGGGGTAGCTGGGTCACCCATCCTGCGGGCTACGAGTACGTGGGCATCACGAGGCCCTTCATGAAGGACACGCTCGATGACCTGGAGGGCCAGATCGAGGAGTGCATGGCTCGTCATCACGTAAAGAAGCACAAGTAGTAGTTAATTCGCATGGCCGGTTCCTGTCGGGCGCCAGGTCAAGCGCAGACCGGTTGGCCGAGCACTCTCGCGAGCGCCAGGCCAAGTGAGAAGGAGAAAGCATGGCAACGTTTAGCGGCGTCATCGTGCCGATGGTCACCCCGTTCAACCGCGACGAGAACCAGTCGATCAACTATGAGGCGGGCGAGCAGCTCGTCGAGAAGCTCATCGCCGGTGGCGCGAGCGGCATCTTCACCTTTGGCTCCAATGGTGAGTTCCACGTCTGCACTCCGGACGAGCGCATTGAGTTCTCCAAGTTTGTTATCGAGAAGGTTGCTGGCCGCGTTCCCGTCTACGTGGGCACTGGCGCCTGCTCCACGCACGATGCCGTAGAGATGTCCAAGCGCGCCGAGGCCATCGGCGCTGACGCCCTCTCCGTTATCAACCCGTACTTCATGGGCATTAGCGATGACCAGCTCAAGGGCTATTTCGAGACCGTCGCCGCGAGCGTCTCCATTCCCGTGATGCTCTACAACATCCCGAAGTCCACGGGCAAGAACATCCCCGCCTCCGTCGTCGCAGAGGTCGCTCAGATCGACAACGTCCGCGGCGTGAAGGACAGCTCCGGCGACATGGAGAACCTCAAGAGCTACATCGAGGCCTCCGCTGGCCACGACGTCGACGTGATTGTGGGATCTGACGGCAAGATCTCCGCCGCTCACGCGCTTGGCGCCACGGGCGCGATCGCTGGCACCGGCAACCTCATCACCGAGGTCGTCGTCAACCTCTGGAAGGCCCTCGAAGCCGGCGACGACGCCGAGGCCCAGCGCCTGCAGGCTGAGGTCGAGCCGATTCGCGACATCCTTCACCTCGGTTCCACGCCTCAGACGCTCAAGCGCTCGCTCGAACTCGCCGGCTATCCCGTCGGTCCCGCCCGTTTCCCGGTAAACGAGGTCGCTGATGGCGTCGACGAGAGGATCGTCGCGATGCTCGATCACTACTGTATCAGCCACGAGTAGGGTCCCGGGCGCGCCTGGCCCGCTGGCAGGCGCATCCGTCCCACGCGCCGCGGCCCGTCCATGGGCAGGCACCGCGCGACAGCATCAGTCATCCGTGCGTCATCGAAGGGGAGGCGCACGGGCAAGGATAGGGGAGTTAATCATGAAGATGCAGAAGGCGGCCATTACTCAGGCCCTTTACGACACATGCGCGTTTGCCGTCGTGCGCGTTCCCACCATCGAGCGCGGCCTTGAAATCGCCCGCGGCCTGCTCGCTGGTGGCGTTAAGGCCATGGAGGTCAGCTACACGCTGCCGAATGCCGGCGAAGTTATCGCCGCCATCAAGGAGGAGTGCGGAGACGAGATGATCATCGGTGCGGGCACCGTCATGGATCCCGCGACGGCTCGCATGGCCATCATGGCCGGCGCCCAGTTCATCGTCGCGAACTGCTACTCCGAGGGCGTTTCCGAGATCTGCAACCTCTACCAGATCCCCTACGCGCCCGGCTGCACCACGATGACCGAGGCCAACCACGCGCTGGCCACCGGCGCCGCCTTCGTCAAGTGCTTCCCGATCTCCAACGTCTATGGTCCGAGCCTCGTCGGCCTGTTCAAGACCCCGACGCCCTGGATGCCGCTCATGGCCTCTGGTGGAATTAACCTCGATAACCTCCACGAGTGGATCGAGAAGGGCATTGATTGCGCCGGCATGGGTGGCCTGCTTACCAAGGGTTCCGAGGAGGAGATCGCCGCTAACGCCGCCGCCGTCCGCAAGATCATCGACGAGACGCGCGCTGCCGCCGAGTAGCCTGAATCTCGGGTATTTGGCGGGCGAACGCTGGGATGGATGGTTAGATGACGGTTGGCATGGACGCGTCGCAGGTTCTGTATGGGGCAAAGGCCGCTTCAAGGGAGGAGCTTCTCGCACGACTGAGCGAGAAGGCGGTCGAGCTCGGGTTTGCCGATGACGCCCGCGCCGTGTATGAGGCCTTTCTCGGGCGTGAGGCTCTGGGCGCAACGGGCTTCGTGAATGGGTTCGCGATTCCGCACGTCAAGTCTTCCGTCGTGAAGCGCCCTGGAGTCATTGCCGTGACGCTTGCCGAGCCGCTGTCATGGCCCTCGTACGACCATTCCGACGCGGGCACGGTCATCGCGCTGTTGATTCCCGAAGACGAGGCGGGGGAGACCCACCTCAATCTCCTCTCGCGCACCGTTGCCATGATCATGGACGAGCACATTCGCGAGCTTCTTGACGCCGCTGCGGACGCCGGGCAGCTTGCGAGCGTGATTGACGAAGGCCTGGGGCGGTAAGGCAGGCCTTCGCCGACATGGCGACGGCGCCTCGGACAGGGGTCCGGGCGAGATAACGAGACATCGAGGGGCGCGGCCCGCACATGCGGCCGCGCCCCTCATTGCTTTCGCGGCAATTCTATGTAATTGATGGCTTTGTTAAGCCTTTCACCTGCAGCTTTATCGAAATTTCTTCCAAAAGAGCGATGGCGAGGGGTGCCGCATGGGATACACTGAGCGCGACGTTCCTCTGGAAAAGCAACGTTTAATTCTGTCGGTAACCATTAGACCAAAGGAGTCTCATGGAAGAGAAGGAGCAGAAGGAGCTCGAACTGCTGGCGGCTAAGGTTCGCCGCGACGTCGTCGAGATGCTGCTGCACCGTGGCTACGGCCACCTGGGCGGCTCGCTCTCCATCGTCGAGGTCATGGCCGTTCTCTATGGCAAGCAGCTCAAGCACGATCCCAAGAACCCCAAGTGGGAGGACCGCGATCGCCTCGTGCTGTCCAAGGGCCACGCCGGCCCGGCCTGGTACTCGGTTCTCGCCGAGCGCGGCTTCTTCGACCGCGACATGCTGTTCACCCTTAACGATGGCGGCACCAACCTGCCGAGCCACCCCGACCGCACCAAGACCCCGGGCGTCGACATGACCACGGGCTCCCTCGGCCAGGGCTGCTCCACCGCCGCCGGCATTGCCACCGCTCTCGCCAAGAAGGGCTCTGACTCCTACACCTACCTCATCGTGGGCGACGGCGAGCTCAACGAGGGCCAGTGCTGGGAGGCCTTCCAGTACATCGCCAACTACAAGATGGACAACCTCATCGTCTTCATCGACGACAACAAGCGTCAGCTTGATGGTTGGACCAAGGACATCATGAACCCGTTCGACTACGTCGCCAAGATGCAGTCCTTCGGCTTCTACACCCAGAAGGTCAACGGCCAGGACGTCGTGGCCGTCGACGCCGCCATCACCGAGGCCAAGCAGCACAAGGGCGAGGCCCTCTGCATCGTCCTCGACACCGTCAAGGGCGCTGGCGTCAAGGCCTTCGAGGAGATGGAGAGCAACCACGCTCCCAAGTTCAACACGCCTGAGCTCAAGAAGACCGCCCAGGATGCCGTTGATGCCCTGAACGCCCAGGTTGAGAAGCTTGAGGAGGAGATCGCCTAATGTTCAAGCTCGCTGAGGACCGCAGCGCCACCGGCGCTGACCTTCGCAATGTGGTTATGGGCACCCTCCAGAAGCTCATTGCTGAGAACGACAAGATCATGATGCTCGAGGCCGACCTTGGCGGCGCCAGCAACTCCCTCAAGATCAAGGAGTCCAACCCGGACAACTTCATCGAGTGCGGCATCTCCGAGGCCAACATGATGGGCGTTGCCGCCGGCATGTCTTCCGAGGGCTACATCCCGTTCGTCCACACCTTCGCGCCGTTCATCGCGCGTCGTGCGTTCGACCAGGTCTTCCTCTCTGGCGCCTACGCGCACAACACCATCAACATGTACGGCTCTGACCCCGGCTTCTCCGTCGCGGCCAACGGTGGCACCCACACCTCCTTCGAGGATGTCGCCATCATGCGCACCATTCCGGGCGCTCGCGTCTTCGATGTCGCTGACGCCGTGCAGATGGCTTGGGTCGTCGAGGCCTGCGCCGGCATGCCTGGCATCAACTACTTCCGCGGCGACCGCAAGGCCATCCGCAACGTCTACGCCGAGGGCTCCACGTTCGAGGTTGGCAAGGGCAACGTCCTTTGCGAGGGCTCCGACGTGCTGATCATCTCCGCCGGCCGCCTCGTCTCCGACGCCCTCGACGCCGCCGAGGAGCTCGAGAAGCAGGGCATCTCCACCGAGGTCATCGACATGTTCTGCATCAAGCCGCTCGATGAGGAGCTCATCCTCTCCGAGGCCAAGGGCAAGAAGGCCATTGTGACCTTCGAGAACCACGGTGTCATCGGTGGCCTGGGCGACGCCGTCGCGTCCGTCCTCGCCGAGAACGCCGTTGCCGTGCCCTTCAAGCGCCACGGCATCGTCGAGCAGTTCGGCCAGGTGGGCACCGCTGATTGGCTCCAGAAGGAGTTCAAGCTCACCGCCGCTGATCTCGAGGCCACCGTCAAGAGCCTTCTCTAGTCTCTGACGAAAGCCACTAGGTAAGCCGAGGGGTGCCGGGCATATGCCTGGCGCCCCTTTTCTGTTGCGGGCGATGTCGGGGTGGGTCGCGCGGCGGCAGCCCCTGCGGTCGGGGGGGGGTGGGCCACGCGGCGGCAGCCCTTACGATCAGGGGCAGGCCGCGCGGCGGCAACACATGCGGTCGCTGCGGGTCGTGCGGTGGCAATCCTTGCGGTTAAGCTAGAGCGTGGAGGCCATCCACCTCGTGCGGCAGGAGAGAATCTCCTGCCTGGGGCGTGCGTCCTCGTTGTCCAGGAGTTCTAGCAGCATTTGGCAGGCGAGGCGGCCTTCCTGACGCACCGGCTCGATGATCGTCGAGATCGTGGGCGTCGTGAGGGCGGTCCACTCCGTGCAGTTGAGGCCCAGAAGACCAATCCTGTCTGGCATGAGGTTGCGGCTGTTCTCGAGGGCTTGGAAAACTCGGGAGAGAGCCCACTGGTTCTGGACGAAGATGAGCGTGCGATGCGCGGGGGAGAGCGTGTACTTGAACTTCTCGTAAAGCTCCGTTACCGAGGGCCCGTCATGGTCGATGGGTATCTCGGTGTAGTCGATGTTGTGCGCGGAAAGGACGTCTGAGAATGCGCTCGAACGCTCGATGCGCGTGCGGAGCGACATCTGCGTAGAGGGCGCGGCGACGCTCACAAAGCGGTCGTAGCCCGATTCGATGCAGGTCTGGATCGCAGTGTAGACGCCATCGTATAGATTTGCCTTAACCCAGCTGGTGGAGAGATCAAACGTATCGCAGTCGAAGAAGACCACGGGCCGTCCAGCCCTGCGGACGCGGTCGTGAATGGCCTTGAAGTTTGACGTGGGCTGGATGATGAAGCCGTCAACGCCGAGCGAGAGCAGCTTCTCGACGCAGGCTTGCTCGTTCTTGCGGCTGAAATTGGTGCCGCAGACAACGGTCTGGAAGCCCACATCACGTGCGACGCTCTCGACTCCGCTCTGGATCTGGCCGGCCCACAGGTTCGTGTTGTCGAGCAGCACGAGGCCAATAACGTGGGTTGGCTTGCCAGAGAGTGCCTGGGCCTGAGCGTTGGGCACGTAACCCGTTTCGCGGATTGCCGCCGCGATGCGTTGCTGGGTGGGGGCGCCAAGCTTCTCGAGCTTGCCGTTGAGGTAATAGGAGACTGACGCCGTCGAAGTTCCCGCGAGTTTCGCAACGTCGACGATCGTGACCCTTCCTGCGGCCATGTCTGCCTCCTCCGTAACGGTCAAGAAGTCTTCGCCTACGCTGGCGGAAAACGTCAAATACTTCTTGACAATCATTGCGCTGAACAAATCAAGAGTATACGCGTTTGGTTAATCGCGTAACGAAAATAGATAATTAGCGTTCTACCTGGCCGTTTACCGACATGCTCTAGCAAATGACTCCCAATACGCATACATTTAACATGTGGTTAGGAGCCCTGGGGCTATAGTATCGAGGGCTGGTTTCGCTCGCCAAGGGGGAGGGCGGAGCCAAGCTGGTCTGCTCGCGATGCGACGGACCCAGGTCCCACTATCACCAAAGAGACGTAACAGCGAGATGAATTGGGAGGATCCGCATGAAGTTCTTCATCGATACCGCCGACCTTGACGAGATTCGCGAGGCTGAGAGCTGGGGCATCCTTGCCGGTGTCACCACCAACCCGACTCTCTACGCCAAGACGGGCGGCAAGCTCGCGGACTTCGAGAATCACATGGCCAAGATCTGCGAGATTTGCAAGGACATCCCCGTCTCTGCCGAGTCCACGGCCGAGACCACCGAGGAGATGATCGCCGAAGGCCGTCGCCTCGCCGCCATCGCCCCGAACATCGTCGTTAAGCTCCCGATCTGCGAGGCGTCTCTGCCTGCGACCCACGTGCTTGCCACCGAGGGCATCCGCGTCAACATGACGCTGATCTTCTCCGCTCCGCAGGCCCTGCTCGCTGCCAGCGCCGGCGCTCGCTACATCTCGCCGTTCGTCGGCCGCTTCGATGACATCGGAGATGACGGCATCGAGCAGCTTGACACCGTCGTTACCTGCGTCAAGAACTACGACTACGGCTACTGGGAGCAGGAGGACGGCCCGGAGATCATCACCGCCTCCGTCCGTACCCCCAACCACGTGACCCAGGCCGCCCTCATCGGCGCTGACATCGCCACCGTGCCCTTCGCCGCGCTCAAGAAGTGCGTGCACCACCCGCTCACCGATAAGGGCCTCGCGTCCTTCAACGCTGACTGGGAGAAGGTCAAGAACGCCTAAAGGCGGACTCGCGCGATTTGCCTGCGCCCCCGAGTGTGACTCGGGGGCGCTTTTTGTGTCGCGCATTCGAGTGATGGGTCCTTTAGTTCGAGCGGCGGGGGCTTTAAGCTGCATAAAGCGTGTGCCGAGGGGAAACATCGTGTGTGGCCTCTGTGGGGCGAACCTCGGCTTTGCTATTATGGAGCGCGTATCTGCCTTCCTATCGCGCGAAAAAAGGAGCAATAAGTGGCCAACCACTTCCGCAGCAGCGAGGGACAGGACGGCATGGACGGTCAGCAGCCTGACGTCGCCACGCCGTACGTTTCGCAGCCCGACGTCGCACCTGATGCGACGCAGGCCACCCCTCCGCAGGCCCCTGTTGAGCCTGCCTATCAGGCTCCCGCCGAGCCTGCCACCCAGGGAACCGCCTATCAGCCGCCGGTTATGCCGGCGCCCCAGAAGATGAGTTCCATCGCCTCTCAGATCGCGGACCCGTTTGCTAGCGCTGACGGTCTCGACGTTATGCCCAGTGCTGACTTCACTGCTGGTGCCTCGTTCGATTCCGATGCCGGCGCCTCGTTTGACCCGAGCTCAGAGGCCGGTTTCACCACGACCTTCGCCCCCATCACCAAGGAGGAGGACACCTCGCAGGTGAATGCCGGAGGCGTTCCGGTCATCTCGTTCCAGGGCGTTTCCATGGTCTATCCGGCACAGCCCAACAAGCCGGCGCTCGAGAACGTCGACATCGACGTCTACGCGGGCGAGTTCGTCTTCCTCGTGGGCCACTCCGGCTCCGGCAAGTCGACGCTGCTCAAGCTCATCACTCGCGAGCTCAAGCCCACCCACGGCCGCGTCATGGTCGCCGGTCAGGACCTCACCTCCATGCGTAACTGGAAGGTGCCGTACCTCCGCCGCCAGATTGGCTGCGTGTTCCAGGACTTCAAGCTCCTGCCTGACAAGACGATCTTCGACAACGTGGCGTTCGCCCTCGAGTGCATCGGCAAGCCGCGCTCCGTCGTCAAGGCGCAGGTCCCCGAGGTGCTCCGCCTCGTCGGCCTGGGCGAGAAGATGGATGTCTACCCCGACCAGCTCTCCGGCGGCGAGCAGCAGCGCGTCTCCGTCGCCCGCGCGATGGTCAACCGCCCGCCGCTGCTCGTCTGCGATGAGCCCACGGGCAACCTCGACCCGGCGATTTCGCTGGGCATCATGAAGCTGCTCGAGCGAATCAACCGCACGGGCACCACGATCCTGATGGCGACGCATGACCGCCAGATGGTTGACACCATGCGCAAGCGCGTCATCGCGCTTGAGGCCGGCCACGTCGTTCGTGACCAGGAGAGGGGAGGCTACGGCTACTATGGCGCCGTCTAACTTTGGTTATTCGCTCCGCGAAGCGGGGCATCACTTCGTGCGCAACGGCTCCACCACCTTTGGCGCTGTCGTGACGATCTTCCTGTCTCTGTTCATCATCGGCCTGTTCGCGATGGGCTCCGTGCTGCTCGATGGCATGGTTGGTACCGTCGAGGACCAGGTCACCATCCAGGCCTTCCTTTCTGACGATGCGGCCGACGCCGATGTCGACACCCTCCAGACCAAGATTGAGGGCTGGGATGAGGTCGACTCCGTTACCTATAAGAGCAAGGACGACGCCCTCGCCGAGTATCGTGAGACCATGACGAAGCGCAACGCCGCCGATGCCGTGGCCGCGCTCGATGACCGCAATCCCATTCCGGCTTCGCTCGTCATCAAGCTCAAGGACCCGCAGGACGTCGAGGGCGTGGCAAAGCGCCTTGGCTCCGATAGCGACTTCGCCAAGGTCGCAGACGTCACCAAGTCTGACGACGGCACCACCTCTGATCCCGCTGACCAGGTCCAGTACGGCCAGGGCACCGTCGAGCGCCTCTTTACCGTCACGAACTGGATTCGCATCATCACGCTCGTGCTCGTCGTGCTGCTCACCTTCGTGGCCTTCGTGTTCATCAACAACACGATTCGCCTCTCCATCTCCGCGCGCCGCCGCGAGATCGCAATCCAGCGTCTCGTGGGAGCGTCGAACGGCTTCATTCGCGGGCCGTTCCTCATGGAGGGCGTGCTCCAGGCCATTTTCGGCTCCGTGCTCTCCATCGCCGCGCTCGAGGTCATCCGCCGCTTCGGCCTGCCGATGCTTGCCGAGCGTATCTCGTTCCTCAGCTTCACGGTGTCGACTCACGCGACGCTCTCCACGTATGGCCTGCTCGTCGCCATGGGCCTCATCATTGGTCTCTTTGGCTCGATGATCGCCATGAGGCGTTACCTCAAGGTCTAGGGAGTTAGATGGCCCACAAGCGTCATAAAAAGTCGTTTGCGAAGCATGCCGGTCCCACGCGGGGCCGGCATGCGGCGTTAGCGGGAACGCTTCACGTCGCGCGTCCCGGATCAGCCACGGTCGAGACTGCCGAGGGCACCTTCCTCGTGGCTCGCGGCGGCCTTCGCGAAGGAATGGACGGTGACGAGGCTACCGTCGTGCTCGTGCGTCGTGGCCCGGGTGACCCTCAGGCCGTGGTCCAGGGGGTGCTCCATCGCGCTTGCGAGCGTTTCGTGGGAACCTTCGAGGTCGCGGGGCCGCTGGGTGCCGTGGTGCCGCTCGACGAGCGCATCCGTCGCGACTTCTTTGTCTTGCCGGACGATAAGAGCGCCGAGGCCCTGGGCGTTGCCGAGGGCGATGTGGTCGAGGCGCGCATCCTCACGTATCCCGCTCGTTATGAGGCTGGCGTGGTTACGCTCGAGCGCCGCGTTGGTAGGCCTGACGGCCTTGACCTTCCTATCGAGCGCATCGTCGCGAGCAACGGCCTCGCGGTGCACTTTGGCGAGTCCGCGCTGAAGCAGGCGGAGGGGATTCATGAGGACGCGGCCGAGGTGCTCGCCGCGCAGCCTTGGCGCGAGGACTTGCGTGACTTGCTTTGCGTCACGATTGACCCGGTTACGGCGCGCGATTTCGATGACGCCGTTTCTTGCGAGAGGCTTGCCGGCGGCGGCTACCGTCTGGGCGTCCACATCGCCGACGTCTCGCACTACGTGCGTTGGGGCGATTCCATCGACCTGGAGGCTCGCGCCCGTACCTGCTCGACCTATCTCGTTGATCGCGTGCTTCCCATGCTCCCCGAGCGCCTCTGCGACGACGTTTGCTCGCTCATGCCTGGTCGAGACCGCCTCGCCATGAGTGTCTTTGCCGACCTCGACGCCGTGGGCAGGATTCGCTCGTCCCACGCGTGTTGCTCGGCGATTCACTCGAAGGCGCGCTTTAGCTACGGCGAGGTCGATGACGTGCTCGAGGGACGTGCGGATGCGAGTGCCCTCGCGTGCGAGGAGGGCGTCCCGGCGAATGCCGTGGCAGATGTGCTCCGCGCTCTTGACGAGGTCGCGGCGAAGCGCCGCGAAGTTCGCCGCAAGCGTGGCTCAATCGACTTCGATAGCGTCGAGGCGAAGGTGGAGCTCGACAACGAAGGTCGCCCGACGGGAGTCTCCGTGCGCGCGCGGACGCGAGCCACCTCGCTCGTCGAGGAGGCCATGCTCGTGGCTAACGAGGTTGTTGCGGACATGCTCGCGGGCCATGAGGAGCTGCCCTGCGCTTTCCGCGTCCATGAGCAGCCGTCCCAGGACCCGCTCATGGCGACGGTGCCCGTCTTGCGTGAGCTCGAGTTGCTTCGCGCGGGCGAAGCCGAGAAGCTTGTCTCGGGAGACCCGTTCGTCATTCAGGCGTTGATCGACCGGTCGGAGGGAACGCCGGCCGAGGCGCCTGCGAACGCGCTGCTCCTGCGCGCGCAGAAGCGTGCCATCTACCTCCCTAGAAATGATGGCCACTACGCGCTGGGGGCTAAGGCGTACTGCCACTTCACTTCTCCTATCAGGCGCTATCCTGACGTGACGGTGCATCGTGCGCTTAAGGCACTTATGGGGCACGGTGGAGACGCGGGCCTCGATAGGCGCGCGCGCAAGTCCGCCACTACCCTCATGCCCCAGCTCTGCCGCACCTGCTCTGACCGCGAGAGAGTTGCGGACGCCGCCGCGCGCGAGAGCCAGAAGGTCAAGATGGCCGAGCTTATGGCCGGTCACGTGGGCGAGAGCTACTCGGGCGTCGTGACGGGTGTCGCCAGCTACGGGCTCTTCGTCCGTCTTGACGAGACGTTTGCGGAAGGCCTTCTGCCCGTTCGCGCTCTTGGCGAGGAATGGTTCGCCTACGATGAGGGTAGGATGTGCCTCACCGGAAAGGCGTCTGGCAGGAGCTGGCGCTTGGGCCAGCGCGTCGCCGTCACGGTCTCCGGGTGCACGCCCGAGAAGGGCCAGATAGACTTTGCGCTCGCGAAAGGCGGAAACGCCGGCGCGGGCTCTCTCTGCCGGGCTTCGGGCGCGGCGCGAAAGGAAACGAAATGAGCGAACGCACTAACCTGACGGAAGAGCTCGAGGCTGCGGAGGGCCTGATTGCGGCCGGCGAGGGCGAACTCGCGGTCGAGCTGCTAGAACGCCTTGCTGACGATGCGGAGGAGTACGCGGACCGCAATTGCGTTGCGAGCGAGGACGAGCAGTGGTTCAGCTTTCCCACACCGTTCGAGCGCCTCTGCTATCGCCGCATCGAGGGGGATCCGCGCGAGCTGCATGACGTGGGTGAGCCGCTCGACCGGCTCTATGCCGATCTCGCTTTCGTTCTTGTGAGCGAGGGCGACTACGCCGGCGCGACGGAGGCCCTCCGCCAGGCAGTGCGCTGGAATCCCGTCGACTGCGCCTATCGCCTTGACCTCGCCGAGCTCTATCGCACCAACGGCGACCTTGACGAGTACCTGGGCCTGACCTACTCGGTTTTCGAGCGTGCGAGTGACGTGCGCCACCTCGTGCGAGCCTACTGCAACTTCGCCAGGCACTTCCAGGACACCGGCGCGGATGCCGCCGCGGCCGCGTGCCTGCGCTGCGCCCGCAGGCTCGACTGGCAAGACGACGTCCTCGGCGGCCTTCTCTCGCGTGTGAAGGGCACCCAGTCTGACCCGGATCTCCTCACGGATGACCAGGCCGAGGGCGTTCTTGCCGAGCAGGGCCTGCCTGCTGGTGCGAACATCGACGTGGTGATTTGCCTGCTCTCGTGTGCGATGGAGGCCGCCTCGCAGCGAGATCGCAGCCTTGCGACGAACCTCACCGTTCGCGCGCGCGACCTTGTGGGGGCTCCCGCGGTGAAGTCGCTCCTCGAGATGATTCGCGACACTGACGTTGCCGGTTATGGGAGTGACTATAATGCCTATGCCTAAGAAGCGCGAGCGTAAGAGCATCGCTCGCAACAAGTCGGCGCGCCATGAGTACGCGATCGAGGAGACCTTCGAGGCGGGCCTCGTGCTTAAGGGCACCGAGGTGAGGAGCTTGCGCGAGCGCGCGTGCCAGATCACGGACTCGTTCTGCCTTATCCGCAACGGCGAGTGCTGGCTGCATGGCGTGCACATCCACCCCTTCAGCCACGGCTCGATCTTCAACGTCGATTCGGACCGCAAGCGAAAGCTCCTGCTCCACCGCAAGCAGATCGACTACCTTGACGGCAAGCTTCGCACCAAGGGCATGGCGCTCGTGCCGCTCGAGATGTACTTTGACGAGCACAATCGCGTTAAGCTCGTGATCGGCCTCGCTCGAGGCAAGAAGCTCTACGACAAGCGTGCGGACATGGCGAAGCGCGACGTCGACCGTGAGATCGCGCGCACGCTAAAGGAGCGCAACCGCTAGCGCTGACGCCGCCTCGTGCGACGTCATCGGGCGTCTTCTGCCATTTGGTGATTGCCGCGTGCGCAGGCGGCGCTCATGGGTATAGTTAGGCGCGTCAACCAGGGGCCCGCGGGCCCAGGCGAGAAGGGGGCCACCATGGCCGAAGAGTCCACGTTTGACCGCATCGTCAAGATCGTTAAGGAGCAGGACGGCCTCGAGGACGTTGAGGTCACGTCCGATACCAAGCTTACCGACCTTGGACTTGACAGCCTGGCTATCGCCGAGGCGATCATGTCCTGCGAGGACGAGTTTGGCATCGAGTTCGACGGCGAGGAGATTCCTGAGACCTTTGGCGACCTCGTCGAGATGGTGGACGCGCTCGCCTAGTTCTGGGTAGAATCACTCCACGCGACTTCTTGGGTCGCGTATGGCGGTGCGCCTCGTACGGCACTTGGGTGCTGCGTCCGTGGTGCGCTTGCCTTGGCGCTCCGGCGCCACTTGTTCTTTGTCAACTCGCATGGTGGCCAGCGGCCGGGCAAGACCCGTGCCGAGTCCCCGTCCACACCCGTGGGGGCGACTGGTTTCGACAGGGTGGTCCTGAGGTGGGCAGCAAGCCGTGGTCTCCTCGCCACGTTAAACAGGGGTACCGTCAAATTGAATTGACGACAACTCTTTCCAGGGCTCTTACGCCCTCGCTGCTTAATTAATTAGCGGCCGTCGAAGTGGGGGTTTCTCCTGCTCCCGCGGAGACGTCATTTTAGGGAGATGCTCGTGCGGACGTCGTTGGTATGCCGCTCGATAAGATTGAACCAACTGGGATGCAGAGCGCGGGTCACGGAGTGTGACGCATCCGAGACTTAATCGGTGACTGAGCTTGGAGACACCTGCCAGGGGACTGTTCTGGACCGGAGTTCGATCCTCCGCGCCTCCACCATGTCTGTTGCGCCCCGTCCGCGATTTGCGGGCGGGGCTTTTTCATGCCGCGCGGTGGCGAGGCGGAGCGGTGGCGAGGCGGAGCGGTGGCGAGGCGGCACGGCGGCTTGCGCCCGCCGTCGCGTGGCTGCCTGTGCCCGCGCCATCCGCCGTCGCGGAGCGGCCCACGTTCGCGCGCCTTCCGCGGCGCGCCCTTCTCGGCGGTGATGTTTTGCGGAGCTTGTCGTCGCATGGCCGAGATTATGTAAGGCGAACGGGTATAACCAAAACCAATGGATACTCGGGCGCTCGCGGCGCCATCAAGGGAGGCATCATGGCGTTTAGCTTGTTCGGCAGGGGAGATAAGAATGCGTCAGGAGCGGGCGCGAACGCGATGGGAGCTCCCTCCACGGGCGTCGACCTCGTGCTTGAGGGAGGCGGCATGCGAGGCATCTTTACCGCCGGCGTGCTTGACGTGCTGATGGAGCAGGGCGTCTATGGCTTTGATACCGTGTGGGGCGTTTCCGCGGGTGCCATCAATGCCGCGAGCTATCTTTCTCGTCAGCAGGGGCGTTACATGCGCGAGACGCTGGCCTTCCGTGACGATTCGCGTTTTATGGGATTCAAGTCGCTTGCCACGACGGGCGATATCGCGGGGGCGGATTTCCTCTATCACAAGATTCAGGACGAGATCGATCCGTTCGATTACGAGGCGTTCGCCGCGCGTCGAAGCCGCTACATGGTTGTCGTGTCGGATGTCGTCTTTGGCACGCCGAAGTACCTTGAGGTCAAGAGCCTACCGGAGGACATCGAGAAGATTCGCGCGTCCGCGTCGCTACCCGTCATCTCGCGTATCGTCGAGACCGAGGGCGGGCGCTACCTTGACGGCGGCACGACGGATTCCGTTCCTGTGGAGCGAGCCCTTGAGGAGGGCGCCCGTGCGGCGGTCGTTGTGCTTACGCAGGACCGCGCCTACAAGAAGAAGGGCGGCTACGAGCTCCAGGCACTAGCTGACCGCCGCTATGCCGACTTTCCCTACTACCTCGAGGCGCTTCGCACGCGAGCGGGACGCTATAACGAGCAGCGCGAGCGCATCTGGCGTCTTGAGCGCGAGGAGAAGATTGCCGTCATCGCCCCGAGCGAGCCGGTGACCGTTGGGAGCACTTCGGGCTCGGATGGCGAGGGCCTGCTGCGTCTCTACCTTGATGGACGCCGACAGGCAACCGAGGCGCTTGACGTGGTACGGGCCCTCGGCGTGTAGGTGTCAGACGCGTCTTGAGGGCTGATGCGACGGGATTTTGAGCCCTGATTGGCACCGAGGATGAACCCGGCCGCAATTCCCACACATATTTACGAAAACTCGTGCGTTTTCCTTGAACTTCTCTGACTGCGCGCTACAATTTGAAAGCTACTTTTGCAGAGCCCCGTAACCTCGCATAAGTACAAAGCAACACGTAAGCACACGGAGGAGTCAAATGAAGTCGACTCAGTACGCCAAGCCCGGAGAGGTCACCCGCAATTGGGTCCTCATCGATGCTGAGGGTGCCACGCTCGGCCGTCTCGCCACGAAGGCTGCCATGATCCTTCGCGGCAAGAACAAGCCGCAGTACACCCCGCACACCGACACGGGTGATTTCGTCGTCATCATCAACGCTGATAAGGTCCAGCTTACCGGCGTTAAGGCCGACAGCAAGCGCTATTGGCGCTACAGCGGTTGGCTGGGCGGCATGAAGTTCGAGAGCTTCACGGAGGCCATGGAGAAGCACCCCGAGCGCGTCATCGAGCACGCGATCAAGGGCATGCTCCCCAAGTCCTCGCTTGGTCGCAAGCAGTTCACCAAGCTTAAGGTCTACGCTGGCCCGGAGCACCCGCACGCCGCTCAGAACCCCGTTCAGATTGATTGGAGGGCCTAACCGATGGCTGACAACACCGCTGTCTACACTGGCACCGGCCGCCGCAAGGAGGCTGTCGCCCGCGTCCGTCTCGTTCCCGGCACCGGCAAGGTCACCGTCAACGGCCGCGACGCCCTTAATTACTTTGGCCGTCAGCAGCTCGTCGACGACGCCTGCGCTCCTTTCAAGGTGACGGACACCGCTGAGCACTTCGACGTCATCGCCCTGTGCGACGGCGGCGGCATCTCCGGTCAGTCCGGCGCCCTTCGTCTGGGCATCGCCCGTGCCCTCCTCGAGGCCGGCGACTACCGCGCTGACCTGAAGAAGGCTGGCTTCCTCACCCGCGACGCTCGTGCCGTCGAGCGCAAGAAGCCGGGTCTCAAGAAGGCCCGTAAGCGCCCGCAGTTCTCGAAGCGCTAAGTCTCAGGCATATTTGCTTGTCAGACCCGTCAGCCATTCGGCTGGCGGGCCTTTTTTTAACGAGAGACGGACCGGCGTTCCACGCGGCGTTCGCCTGCGATGTCTGCTCAGGTGGCGTTCGCCTGCAGCGAAGGCATCGCTTGCTGGCGCCGAACCCCCGATACGCCACTGTAAATATTCCGTGGTTGATATATCAAGCGATTAAATTTTACCTGCGATTATCCAGTTCCCCTAAATTCCACTGCTACTTTTTCGCAAACGAAACCTCCGGACGAAAAATCAGCCGCTAGGCTATTTCCCCGTAGGTTTGTCACCACGTTGCGAGGTCTTCGAGGGTGCGCCTCATCGCGCCAAATCGGAGCGCGACACAACGGAGGGAGAACGAAATGTGTGGAATCGTAGGCTATACCGGCTCTGAAGCCGTAAAGAACATTCTCATCAATGGCCTGAAGCGTCTCGAGTACCGCGGCTATGATTCTGCGGGCGTGGCGCTTGAGTTGGGCGACGGCGCCGAGACCCGCCTTGACGTGATCCGTCGCGTGGGTAAGGTCGCGGGCCTCGAGTCCGAACTTGACCACATGGACGAGGAGTCGACTTGTGGCATTGGCCACACGCGTTGGGCGACCCACGGCAAGCCCTCTGTCGCCAATGCCCATCCCCACACGAGCTGCGACGGCCGCATCGCGATCGTCCACAACGGCATCATCGAAAACTTTGCGGAGCTCCGCGAGGAACTTATCTCCCGTGGCCACGTCTTCAAGTCCGAGACGGACACCGAGGTGTTCGCCCACCTCATCGAGGAGGGCTACACGAAGACCGGCGATCTCATGGCCGCCGTCCGAGAGGCCTGCACGCATGTCGTGGGTGCCTACGGCCTTGCCGCTGTCTGTGCCGACGAGCCTGGCGTGGTTGCCGTCGCCCGTAAGGATTCGCCCATCGTTATCGGTCGCGGCGAAACCGGCTCTTACGTGGCCTCTGACGTGATCGCCCTCATCGATGCGACTCGCGACGTCGTCGTTCTCGAGGATGGCCAGTTCGCGAAGCTCACCCCGGAGGGAATCTCCTTTACCGACGAGACGGGCGCCGCGATCGAGCCTGAGGTCACCCACATCGACTGGGACATCGACATGGCAGAGAAGGCGGGCTATCCGGACTTCATGCTTAAGGAAATTCACGAGCAGCCGCGCGTCGTTCGCGACACGCTTGTCGGGCGTCTGAGCGCCGCTGGCGGCATCGACATCGATGAGCTTGGGCTTTCCCTCGAGGAGCTGAATGACGTCGACCGCGTCTATGTCATCGCCTGCGGCACCTCTTACCACGCCGGCCTCATCGCCAAGAACCTCATCGAGTCCTGGGCGCGCATTCCCACCGAGGTCGAGGCCGCGAGCGAGTTCCGCTATCGCGATCCGATCATCACGCCCTCCACGCTGGTCGTTGCCGTGTCGCAGTCAGGCGAGACGGCTGACACCCTCGCTGCCATCCGCGACGCGCGCATCAAGGGCGCCAAGGTCTTCGGCATCACGAACGTCGTCGGCAGCCCGGTGGCTCGCGAGAGTGATGGCGTCATCTACACCAAGGCGAACAAGGAGATCGCCGTCGCTTCGACCAAGAGCTTCATCGGCCAGGTCGTGAGCCTCACGCTTCTGGCGATGCTTCTGGGTCAGGTGAAGTACCGTCTCACCACCAAGCAGTGCCGCATGCTCTTCCGCGAGCTGGGCGATACCGCCGAGCAGATCCAGCACATCCTCGACACCCAGGGCGCTGCCATTCGCGAGGCGGCGCTCGCATGCAAGGACGCGCAGTCTGCGCTGTTCGTTGGCCGTGGCATGGGTGCCGCCATTTCCTACGAGGGCGCGCTCAAGCTCAAGGAGGTCAGCTACCTGCACGCCGAGGCCTACGCTGCCGGCGAGATGAAGCATGGCCCCATCGCCCTGATCGACCCCGGCTTCCCGGTCATCGCCGTGACCACCAAGAGCCCGACGTACGACAAGACCGTCTCCAACCTCAAGGAGTGCGAGGCCCGCGGCGCCATGATCATCGCGATTGCGACCGAGGGGGACGAGGAGATTGGCAAGATCGCCGACCATATCATCTGGGTCCCCAAGGTGCGCGACGCCTTCAGCGCCATCACGGCTACGGTGCCGCTGCAGCTCCTGGCTCGCGAAGTCGCGATTCTGCGTGGCTGCGACGTCGACCAGCCGAGGAACCTCGCCAAGTCCGTTACCGTGGAGTAGGGCGGAGACCTGGCAACTGGCGCCCGGCGGCGGCCTGGCGTCTGACGGCGTGGGCTGCGACGAGCTGCGACTCGCAAGACCTTGCGGTCTTGGTCGAAAGGAACAGGCCTCGCGTGGACACCGACTGCGCGCGTTAACTATGTCGAGGGAGGGGCACGCTGCCCCTCCCTTTTTTGTTGTCATCCTAGTCCGCTCCTTGTGAGACTCCTCCTCGAAGCGGTCTTCTCGCGCTAGACTAGATGGGATACCGAGAGGCTGGGAGGCTCATGGCACTGGCAGGAGTTGGCGTCGATATCGTCGAGATCTCGCGCATGGAGAAGATCTTGTCGCGTACCCCGCGTTTTGCTCTCCGCGTGTTCACGGACGAGGAGCGCGAGTACTGCGAGCACAGCACGCGTCCGGCGGCGCATTACGCGTGCCGCTTTGCCGCCCGCGAGGCGGTTCTCAAGGCGCTGGGCTGCGGCTTTGGCAAGGGCGTGCGCTTTGATGACGTGAGCGTCTCGAGGGATGCCACGGGCAGGCCCCAGGCGGTCCTCAAGGGCCGCGCGGCTGAGGTTGCCCAAGAGCGCGGCGTCCTGTCAGTCGCCATTTCGCTGTCGTTTACTCGCGAGATGGCAGTTGCGAACGCTGTCGCCACGACGGCGGAGACGGCCCCCAAGGTTGACGATGCACGCGATCCCCGCCGCGAGCTGGCGGAGTCGTTCAAGGAGGCACGCTCGATTATCGATGAGCTCGAGCGTGTCGATAACGGAAGGTGATCGGGTATGCAGCCGGTTCTTAATATCGAGGATATCCGCGCGGTCGAGAGGCGCCTCTCCGATGCGGGAGTGAGCATCTCCGAGCTCATGCATCGCGCCGGTGGCGCGGCGGCTCAGGAGGTTATGCACCTGGGCGACGTCTCGCGCGTCGTCGTCCTTGCGGGCTTTGGCAACAACGGCGGAGACGGCTGGGTTGCCGCCGAGGACCTCAAGGCGTCGGGCGTTGACGTTCGCGTGGTGACGCCTTGCGAGCCCGAGAACCTCCATGGTGACCTCGCTCCCATGGTGGCCCGCGCCGCCATCGAGTCTGGCGTGAAGTATCTGGTGGGTCCCTCTCGCGACGAGCTCGACCAGCTGCTCGGTGCGGCTGACGTCGTGCTTGACGCCATGCTCGGCACGGGTTTCCATGACGCTCCCGTCGCCCCGCTCTCCATTTGGATTGACGCGCTGAATTCCTCCGGAGCCCGCGTGGTCTCCGTCGACGTTCCGAGCGGCCTTTCCGCGCAGACCGGCCGTGCCCCGGGGGCCGTGGTGGTGGCGGACGTTACGATCACGATGCTCGCCCTGAAGCCCGGTCTTCTCTCTGACGATGGCCGCGACGTCTGCGGCTCCATCGTGGTGGCTCCGCTCGCGGAGCAGACAGCCAAGCTCGTGTACGAGGCGGATCCCGTGGCCTGGCGCTGCGAGACGGCGGATTACGTCGACGTTCTGCAGCCCCCCACGTGCGTGGTGGATAAGTACACGCGCGGTAGCGTCCTCGTGGTTGGCGGCTCGACGCGCTTCCCGGGCGCTGCGATCATGGCTGCCAAGGCCGCCGCGCGTGCCGGCGCCGGCTACGTGACACTCGCCGTGCCGGAGCCCGTTGCGAACCTCGCGCGCACGCACCTGCTGGAGATTCCCGTCGTGGGCCTTCCGGCGGATGCGGACGGCACCTTCTCCAATGCCGCGCGCGCCCAGGTGGCGGAGCTCGCCGCGCGTCGCTCGGCCGTGCTCGTGGGCCCTGGCATGTGCGTGACGGGCGGTACCGTGGGTGTCGTCTCCACGCTGCTCGAGGGCAAGACGCCGCTCGTCGTCGACGCGGACGGTCTCAACAGCATCGCGCGCCTCACGAACAACGCCCTGGACGAGTTCCCCGAGCTCCTGCGTCGCAGCGCCCCTCTCGTCCTCACCCCGCACCGTCGCGAACTGGGTAGGCTCGTGGGCCTTACCGGCGACGCCTCTCCTGACACCCTTACCTCGGCCCTTGACGCGGCGCGTCGTGTGGTCTGGGCAGATGGCGGCAGCGAGATCGTGGTTGTTGCCAAGGGCACCGCCACGGCTTGCGTGGGCGTCGAGGTGGCCCTGCTGCCCAAGCCAGGCCCCGCTTGCCTCGCGACCGCAGGCTCGGGCGATGTGCTTGCCGGCATCACGGCGGGCCTGCTCTCCCGTGGCGTCGAGACGGAGAACCTACCCACGCTCACGGCCCTCGCCTGCGAGGTCCATGGCTGCGCCGCGTCTATCGCCCAGGAGCGTTTCGGTTCGAGGGGTGTCATGGCGGCGGATATAATCGACTCCGTTGGGGTCGCGCTCGACGCGGTCGAGGACCGTGCGGCCTTTAGCGGCGCGGACATCGCCCCTGAGGCGGAGGGCGAAGAACAGTAAGACAGTGCACCGCCGGCGATGTCGGTGGTCGAGGGCCGGCCCTGCCGGCGACACGGAGGCGCATACCCATGGTTCAGCATAGGTGTCCGGACACGCGTTGGTCCTGGGTCGAGATTGACAAGGGCGCGCTGCGTCGCAATACGCGTGCGTTCAAGGAGAAGCTCGAGCCGGGCGTGCGCATGATGGCCGTCGTCAAGGCGGATGCCTATGGACACGGTGCCGTCGAATGCGTGAAGGTCATGCATGCCGCCGGCGCGGACCAGTTCGCCGTCGCCACGGTGGAGGAGGGGCTCGAGCTCCGCCGCGCAGGCGTCACCTGGCCCATCCTCATCCTCTCCGAGCCTCCGATGGAGTGCGTCCAGACCCTTATCGAGAACGACATCATGCCGAGCGTCTACACGCCCGAGTTCGCCCTTGCCTATGGGGAGTGCGCCGCGGCATTCGACAAGGTGGGCAAGTACCATCTCGCCATCGAGACGGGTATGACTCGCATCGGTGTGGGCTGGAAGGACGCCCTCGAATTCCGCCACAGCATCGATTTCCACCGCGGGCTTTCGTGTGCGGGCACCTTCACGCACTTTGCCACGGCGGATGTCCCCAATGACTGGACCTTCGGCCTGCAGTATCGCCGCTTTACCGAGGCCGTCGCCGAGATGCGCGCCGCTGGCGTTGACTGCGGCCTTGTGCACTGCGACAACACGCCGGCTACGGTGCTCCATCCGGAGACCCACCTCGACATGTGTCGCGTGGGCGTTGGCCTTTACGGCATGCAGCCTGCGGAGTCCACGCGCCCTCACATCTCCCTCGACCCGGTCATGAGTGTGCGCGCCCGCGTGACGCGCGTCGTGTATCCGCCGGTAGGCTCTGGCGTGGGTTATGGCCAGACCTACTCCGTCGCCAGGCAGAACGTTCAGATCGCGACCTTTCCGATTGGCTATGCGGACGGTCTCGCGCGTTCGCTTTCCGGCAAGATGGACGTCCTGGTCCACGGCACCCGTTGCCCACAGGTGGGAAACATCTGCATGGACCAGTGCATGTTCGCCGTAGACGTCAACACGACTCGCGCCGCTCGCCCGATGGACGAGGTCCACTACGGTGACCTCGTGACCGTCATGGGCGCGGACGGCGACGAGCGCATCACCGCCGAGGAGATCGCTGACCTGCGCGGAACCATCAACTATGAGGTCACGTGTAACTTCGGCGCCCGCCTCGAGAAGGTTTACATCTAGGAGGTTTTCCTCGTGTCCGTCATGAAGATCCCCGGCCACGTCAACCAGAAGCCTGGCGAGGTCATGCTCGAGGAGATCGAGAACCTGCTCGGCGACTGCAAGCGCTGCGAGCTCGGGCAGACACGCTCTCACCTTGTCTTTGGAACCGGAGACCACCATGCTCGCGTGATGTTCGTGGGCGAGGGTCCGGGCAAGAACGAGGACCTCAAGGGCGAGCCCTTCGTGGGCGCCGCCGGTAAGAAGCTGGATTCCCTCCTTTCCATCGCAGGTCTCACGCGTGAGGAGATATACATCGCCAACGTCGTGAAGTGCCGCCCGCCCGGAAACCGCAACCCCAAGCCGGACGAGATTGAGGCGTGCTCGCCCTTCCTGCGTGAGCAGATTCGTTCCGTCTGGCCTGACGTCATTGTCTGCTTGGGCAACTTTGCCTCGCAGTGGGTTCTCAAGACCGATCGCGGCGTGACGCAGCTGCGCGGCAAGCTCTACCAGCAGGGTCACTTCGTCGTGGCACCCACGTTCCACCCGGCCGCATGCATCTACCACTCCGATTGGCAGCCCCTGCTCGAGGAAGACCTCGCACGCGTGGGTGCTTGGCTTGCCGCCAATCCGCGCGGAGAGGTCACGGCTGCTGCGGCGACCGCCCACAACGTGAGGCCGGTCGCGGACGCTGCCGGCAAGAAGGCGCCCGCAGGCGCGGGTCTTCCGGAGGAGGCGGCGCGATGAACGGATGTTTCGAGAGCACGAGCCCCGAGGAGACGTTCGAGCTGGGCAGACGCCTGGGAGCCGTGCTCGAACCGGGCGACGTCCTGGTGCTCACGGGAGACCTCGGTGCCGGCAAGACGCAGCTCACGAAGGGCATTGCTGTCGCCATGGGCGTCGAGGACGAGGTCACGAGTCCGACGTTCGCCCTCGAGGCCGTGCACGAGGGCGAACGCATGCCGCTCTACCACTTCGACCTCTATCGTCTGCATGATGCCGAGGAGCTCGGCGACGCTGGCGTGTGGGACGTGCTTGGCGGCGATGGCGTCTGCGTCATCGAGTGGGGCGAGCAATTCTCTGACGAATTGGGCGACGAGCGCCTTGACGTGTTCGTAACGCGTGACGAGGAAGGCGCGGCGCCGGGCGAGGAGCCTCGCCGCGAGATTCGCCTCGTCGCGCACGATGCACGCGGCGAGGAGATCGTGGCCGCGCTGGGGTAGGGCCTGCGTCGCGAACGCGTGTCGCAGACGCGCGCTTTGCGTGTTGGGACGCCGCTTGGCGCCATGCATGTCGTTGGCATAGCGCTTGATGTCCCGCGCGTGCGTCGCGCGTGCTAGACGGCTACACTTGATGGGTTAAACGCACTGCCGAGAGGGGCCGTAACCCATGAGCCTAGCCGCATCTTCACACATCGTTCTCGCCGTCGATACCTCGACGGATATGCTCGCATGCGCCGTTGGGCGCGTCGAAGGCGAGCGCGTCGAGCTGCTTGCCGCGGGCGATCACCTGTGCCGTCGCCATGCGAACGAGGAGCTTGTGAACACGTGCGCCGGCGTGCTCGAGCGTGCCGGCCTTACGCGCGGGGATGTGGATTGCGTTCTCGTGGGGCGTGGCCCCGGCAGCTTTACGGGGGTGCGCATTGGCATCGCGACTGCAAAGGGCCTTGCCTGCGGCCTCGAGCGCCCGCTCTTTGGCGCCTCGACTCTCGATGCCGTCGCCTGGGGCGTCTGGAAGTCTGGCGTGCGCGGCCTCGTGGGTGTTGTTGGCGATGCCATGCGTCGCGAGGTCTACCCCGGCCTGTATCAGGTTGACGAGAGCGGTCCCGTGCGCCTGTTTGAGGTGGAGACCGTCGTCAAGGCGGCGGACGCCGTTGCCGCTTGGGCGGAGCGCGCGGACGCTGGGGAGATCATCCTCGCGGGTGACGGCCTTGCCAAGTACCGCGCCCAGTATGAGGAGGCCGGCTTCGCGCGTTTTGCGAGCGAGGATGCCTGGCATCCGGTGGGCGAGGGCCTGATTCGTGCCGCCGCGGCGGCTGGGGCGTTTGACGGCGAGAGCACCGCGCCGGCAAACAGCGGTGACCCCGCGCTCGTACTTCCCGTCTACACGCGTCTCTCCGACGCCGAGGAGAACGAGGCAAAGCGCCTCGGCCTCGCCTCTCCCGCAACCGTTACCACCACGGGGTGCGATGACGCACTCGCAGACCGTCACCTCCAGCTTCGCCCGGCAAACGCCAATGACCCGGCGGCGCTCGCGGCGCTTGAGCTCGAGGTCTTTGGCGATTCGAACCACACGCCCTGGAGCGAGAACCTGTTTGCGGATGACCTCGCGCTTCCCGGCCACATTTGGTGGGTCGCCCATGACGAGGGCTCCATCGTGGGTTATGCCGGAGGTGTCGTCGCCGGTGGAGAGATCCAGGTCGACAACGTCGCCGTGGCCCCCTCGCGTCGCCGCGAGGGTATCGCTGCGAGGCTGCTCGCCCGTGTGACCTATGACGCGCAGATGCTGGGCGCCACGACCTCCGTGCTTGAGGTGGACGTTGATAACGCAGCAGCTCAGGCGCTTTATGCGGGTCTCGGCTATGCCGAGGTCGGCCGTAGGCCTAACTATTATGGACAGGGTCACGACGCTCTCATCATGGAGGCGCAGCTTCCGCTCGTGACGCCAAGCCGCCACGACACGCCCGATCCGCACGCTTCCGTCCGCCCGTGGCCCATCGTGGCCGCTCCGCGCGACGACGCCGCGCGCGAGGCAATCGCTGCCGCTGGCCCCCTGATCCTTGCTATCGAGAGCAGCTGTGACGAGACCGCGATGGCCGTCATTGACGGCGCGGGCGAGATCGTCGCCAACGTCGTCGCCACCCAGATCGACTTCCACGCGCGCTTTGGCGGCGTGGTTCCGGAGATCGCGAGCCGTAAGCACACGGAGGCGATTGTCGGCGTCTACGAAGAGACGATGGCGAAGGCTGGCGCTCACTTTGGCGTCGACACGCTCGTTCCGGCGGACCTCGCCGCCGTGGGCGTCACCCAGGGGCCGGGTCTCGTGGGTGCGCTTGTGGTGGGCATCGCGTTTGCCAAGGGCCTTGCCTCAGCCGCTGTCCTGCCTCTTATTGGTGTGAACCACCTCGAGGGGCACCTCTTTGCGAACCTCTTCGAGACACCCGATCTCAAGCCGCCCTTCGTGGCGAGCCTCGTCTCGGGCGGCCATACGATGCTCGTCCACGTACGCGACTGGGGCGATTACGAGGTCCTCGGCCAGACCATCGATGACGCCGTGGGCGAGGCCTTCGACAAGGTCGCCAAGGCGCTGGGCCTGGGTTATCCGGGTGGCCCCGTCATCAGCCGCTTGGCCGAGAAGGGCAACCGCAAGGCGATTCACTTCCCGCGCGCGATGATGCACAGCGGCGATTACAGCTTCTCGCTCTCGGGCCTCAAGACCAGTGTCATCACCTACATCAACAACGAGAACCGCGCCGGTCGTGCCATCAACCTGCCGGACCTCGCGGCGAGCTTCGAGGCCGCGGTCATTGACGTGCAGGTGGCGAAGGCGGCCGAGGCCGTCTCGAAGACCGGTGCTCGCGACTTTTGCGTCGGCGGCGGCGTCGCGGCGAACCCCCAGCTCCGCGAGGCATACAAGCGCAAGTTCGGCCGCATGCACGTGCGTGTCACCGTGCCGCCCCTCACTGCCTGCACCGACAACGCCGCGATGATCGCCCTCGTGGCCAAGCGCAAGTTCGACCTCGGCGAGTTCTCCGACCCATCCATGGACGCCACCCCCAACATGAGCCTGTAAAAGTTGACAAAGGGACAGTCCCTTTGTCAACTTTCCTTTGTCAACTTTTGGCGTTCTACCTGCATAAAGTGATGCCGTTTTGTCAGGTTTTTTGCGAAGCGAACGGGTATAAGCCTCCTCACCTTAATCGACGGGTGGGGAGGCACTCTTATGCCGAGGGCTGCGCGCGCAAGGTCAGAATCCGGTTTCTATCACGTGGTCGCGAGGGGGAACGGCGGCCAAAACCTGTTCGAGGATGCAAGCGACTATCGCGCGTTTCTCGAGCTCGTCGCTGCGGCGGCCGAGAAGTGCGGCATGCTCGTCCACGCCTACTGCCTCATGTCCAACCACGTGCATCTCCTCCTCGAGGACCAGGGCGGTCGCCTCAGCGAATTCATGAAGTCACTCATCACGGGATACGCCATACGCTTCAACGCGAAGACGGGTCATATCGGCCACGTCTTCCAGCAGAGGTTCAAGAGCCAACCGATTGGGAGCGAGGCCTACCTGCTGCAGGCGGCGCGCTATATCCACAACAATCCTGCCAAGGCGGGCATTTGTTCGGCGGACGAGTATTTGTGGAGCAGCTACCACGAGTATGTGTCGGACGTCCGGGGAATCACGACCGTTTCGCTGATACTCGAGTTTTGCGGCGGCAGAGAGGGCTTCCGGGCCTTTCAGGCGCAGGGTGGGGGCGACTATCGCTTTGGTCAGCGCTCGCGGGTCACAGATGCCGAGGCCCGTGAGGTCGCGCTGCGTATCCTTGGCGATATTGCCCCGGGAGACGTCAAAGCGATGGAGCGACCGCGCCGCAATGCGCTACTCTTTGACCTTAAGGATGCGGGCCTGTCCGTGCGTCAGATCGAGAGACTGACCGGCATCGGCCGCGGGACGATAGCGAAAAGTTGACAAAGGGACTGTCCCTTTGTCAACTTTTGGGAGGTATGAGATGCGAGACGGATTCATTAAGGTTGCGGCGGTGACGCCGGCGGTGCGTGTGGCGGACGTCGAGTTCAACGTTGAGTCGTGCGCGGCGGCCATGCTCGCCTCCGATGCCCAGGTTATCGTGCTGCCTGAGCTCGCTATCACATCCTACACCTGCGAGGACCTCTTCTGGCAGGACGCCCTGCTGCGTGCCGCCGAGGAGGGCTTGGCGACCTTTGCTGCCAAAACGGCCGAGGTAGACGCCCTCGTTCTCGTGGGCGTGCCGGTGCGTGTCGCCTCCAAGCTCTACAACTGCGCCGCCATCCTCTCGCGCGGCGAGCTCCTCGGCCTCGTGCCCAAGCGCAACATCCCCACCTATGGCGAGTTCTACGAGGGCAGGCGCTTCTCCGCCGGCCCTGAGGACGTGACACTCGTGAGCTTCGCGGGTTTCGACGAGGTGCCGTTCGGCGCCGAGCAGCTCTTCGAGTGCGAGGACGTGCCCGGGCTCGTCGTCGCAGCGGAGATCTGCGAGGACCTCTGGGTTCCCAACCCGCCGAGCACTGCCGCTGCCATGGCGGGCGCGACGCTCATCTGCAACCTCTCCGCCTCGAACGAGCTCGTGGGCAAGGCGGACTACCGCCGCGACCTCGTGAGCGCCACGAGCGCCCGTCTCATCTGCGCCTACGCCTACGCGAGCGCCGGTTGGGGAGAGTCGACCCAGGACGTCGTCTATGGCGGGCACTGCCTCGTCGCCGAGAACGGCCGCGTTCTCGGCGAGGCCAAGCCGCTTGACGATAATCTGCTCGTTCGTGCCGAAGGCCCTGCCTGCACCGGTGCCACTTCCGTCGTTGACCTCGGCCTTATTGCCCACGACCGCCTGCGCATGTCGACGTTCGAGGTCGACCCGATGGCTTCGGGCTACGTCACCACGCTCTTTTCGCTCGAGCCGCGCGAGACACCCCTCGACGCGCGCTACGTGGATCCGCACCCCTTCGTCCCGGCAGACCGCGCCCGTCGTGCCGAGCGTTGCGAGTCGATCTTTGCCATCCAGGCCCATGGCCTGGCGAAGCGCCTCTCCCACACCCACTCCGCCCGCGCGGTCATCGGCGTCTCCGGCGGCCTCGACTCCACGCTGGCGTTGCTCGTCTGCGCTCGAGCCTTCGACCTGCTCGGCCTCGATCGTTCCGGCATCCTCGCCATCACGATGCCCGGCTTTGGCACCACGGATCGCACGCACGATAACGCCCGCGCCATGTCCGAGGCGCTCGGCTGCGAGCTGCGCGAGGTGAGCATCGCCGCGGCGGTTCGCCAGCACTTCGCGGACATCGGCCATGACGAGGCTGACCACTCCGTGACCTACGAGAACGCGCAGGCCCGCGAGCGCACTCAGATTCTCATGGACGTCGCGAACAGGGAGGGCGGCCTTGTGGTCGGCACGGGCGACCTCTCCGAGCTCGCCCTCGGTTGGGCCACCTACAACGCGGATCACATGAGCATGTACGGCGTGAACGCCGGCGTGCCCAAGACGCTCGTGCGCCACCTCGTGCGCTACGTCGCCGACGAGGCCCGTGCGAAGGGCGACACCGCGCTTGCCGCCGTGCTCGATGACGTGCTCGACACGCCGGTCTCGCCGGAGCTCCTGCCCGCTACGGGCGACGGCAAGATCTCCCAGAAGACCGAGGACCTCGTGGGTCCCTATGAGCTCCATGACTTCTTCCTCTATAACGTGCTGCGCTGCGGCTTTGGTCCGGCGAAGGTCTATCGCCTGGCGCTCGAGGCCTTTGCCGGCGACCGCGGCGGCCACGGCGGAAGCGACGGCAGCGCCGGCCACGGCGACGGCAGCGCCGACAGCCGCGTCGGCGGCGCGGATGCCGATGACGCCGCGGTTGGCACCTATGATGCCGAGACGATCATGAAGTGGCTGCGCAAGTTCTACTGGCGCTTCTTCTCGCAGCAGTTCAAGCGCAGCTGCCTGCCGGACGGCCCCAAGGTCGGCAGCGTGGCCGTGAGCCCGCGCGGCGACCTGCGCATGCCGAGCGATGCTGTCTGTGCGCTGTGGCAGCGCGAGCTCGACGGACTGGAGTAGCCAATGGGCGCGAGGCGGACATACCCTTGCCTCCGTCTCTTGGCCTTCATGCCGCTTGAGTGGCTTGCCCTGCTTGTTGGGGCACCTCAGGTGCTTGCGCCGCCGAGTCCGTTTGCCTGCGATGGGCTATCGCTCGCGTTCTCCACGCTAACGCCCGCGATGGCCTTGGCTGGGCTTGCGGGATGCATGGCGCCGCGTATCCGCAGAGAGCACGAGCGCGTGCTTGCCGTGGCCGGTGTGTTGGCGATGCTCGCCTACCTGTCTGGTTGCTGGTGGGGAGCGGCTGGATTCTCATGGGAGAGCGTGGGCTCCACCCCACGCGTCTCCAGTGCTCTGGCGCTGTCCTGCGTTGTCTGTTTGTGTGCAGCGCTTGCCTCGTTTACCTGCGGGTATATGGTCTCCGTCGACGCGGCTGAGTTCTCCGCTGGCGAACACGGCGAGCGTGTGTGGACGGCGGGGTGCGCGCTGCTTGCGGCCGCGTTGCTTGGGTTGTCTGCCCGCCTCATGCCCAACTGGACGCTCGTTAGAGTTTCGGCCGCTGCAGCTGGGCCGGATGACGAGCTGCTACTAGGAGCGTTCACTCTGGGTGGACTGGGCAATATGCCGGGGATGCGGCCGCTGAGTTCGGGGGTGCCTTCCTGTGGATTGGCCATGCTGCTGCCGTCGATCGCCTGGTCCGTTGTGACTCTTGGCCTTGGAGCTATTGCATTGCGTCTGCGGGCCTGTTCGGCACGTTCGATAATCCGCGGCTACTGCGCGGGACTATTTCTTGTGTGGCTTCTCAGCTCGCTCTTTCCCGTGCTTGGTCGTGCCCTGGTTTGGGGTATGTCGGTTCCTTTCGTGCTACTTGCGCTTTCGTTGGCGGTAATGGCCATTGGAGCCGCCTCTTCTGCGCGCAAGGCGGAGGAATGCGATGAGGAAATAGCGGATACCGGGCGCATCGGAACGGCGTTTGAAGGTTCTGGGCTGTCGCCGCGTGAGTCTGAGGCTCTGCGGCTTCGCCTGGTGGGGCTCTCCTCTGCCAAAGTTGCCGTTCAAATGGGGATTAGCGCCTCTACGGTGAGGAATTTGCAGTCGCGTGCGTTAGACAAACTGCGCGTGGCATCGATTGACGAGTTGCGAGCCGGGACGCCCATGGATAAGCCGCACCATGCGGGTGACGAGGCCTCTCGCTCGTGGCACATTCTGCTTCTCGCGGTGATTTGCATTGCCGTAGTGGTGGACTGGGCGCTCGGCCAAGACTGGGCTACGGATTACGTGGCAGTGATATTGCTGAGTCTCTGCCTGGTGTTTTATGGGTTTGTGAGTCCCGGAGGTGGCATGTCGCGCACTGCTCTTCGCGTGGCGCCGTCAATCTGTTTTGTGGGGTGGTTGCTGGGGCTTATTCCGCTACTTGCTCTGATTCTCACATTGACCATGGTCGTTGTCCGGCTCGCCGGCCATGGGGTGTGGCTCCTGCGCACCCCAGTGCTGGCATTCTCGTGTCTTGGGTTGGGAATGCTTCTCGGTGGCTACTCGTCATGGCTCGTGCCTCGTCTGCCGGCGCTTCTCGCGCTCATTTCGAATGACGAGGCCGCTATGGCATGTGCCATGCTTGCGGGCCTTGTCTCTGGGGCGTACGTAATTGCCGGGGCCGTCTCGCTCTTTCTCTCGGTGAGGGATGAACTTGAGTGGGCGTCAAGCAGCGCCGGGATGAGCGCCGATGGGGGACGGAGCCGCAGGCTGTCTGCCTATCTCGTGAGTCGCGGACTCAATGAAACCGAGGTAGATGTGGTAATGCTTCTGGTCGCTGGTTGCGACGGCGCCGAGATTTGCTCCAAACGCTGCCTCTCTCCCGGCGCCGTCAACTCCGCCCGTCGAACTGCCTATCGCAAGCTCGGCATCCATTCCCTCGTCGAGCTTGTTGACCTGTGCCAAGATGCTGTGAAATGAAAGCCGCCCGATGATCGCCGGGCGGCTAGGTTCTACCAGGTCGTTATGAGAGCCGCTAGGGCGTGAGCATGGCTTTTTTGGTTCTGCTTAGCATGCTCGCTCCTCCTGTCGGTTCTCTTTAGTGCGCTGGTGCGTTTCCTCCCTTTTCGTAAAGCTCGTGGTAGCGGGCGGCGCAGGAACCAGTGCGGTTTCTTATACGGTCGTGAAGCTCAACCTGCTTGTTGACGATGAAGGCGACGCGGTCGCAGGAAAGGTCAACGTTTGCGAGGTTGTGGCTAGACAGAACGATCGAGCGGCCGGTTCGCACGTAGGACCGCATGGCTCTTGTGACGGTTCCGACATTGGTGGGGTCAAGCGCGCTCATGGGCTCGTCGAAAAGGAGCAGGTTTGCTCCTGTTGCCATGGCGGTGGCAATGGAGGCGAGCTGCGCCATTCCTTGCGAACACTTTCGGATGGGAAGATTGAGGAATCCCTCAATGCCAAGGCGGGAGGATAGCTTTGCAACGTCTACCTGCGATCCCCAATAATCTCTGGCAAATTCGATGTTCTGCCGAACGGAGGCGCGCGGGCTCAGGACGGATGGCGACGGCAGGTAGAAGACGACCCTTTTCCATTCGACGGCGCTCGGATTGCGTGTGACCGATGTGTTCCCGCCGTCGATCTTGCATGTGACGTGCCTGCTCCATGGCTCATAGATTGACTCGAGCAGCGTTGTCTTGCCGCTTCCGTTGGGGGCGACGAGCCCCGTGACGGTGCCGGTGGGTATTTCGATGTTGGCGTTGTCCAGGACAAGCCTGTCTCCGCGTCGTGCACAAAGGTTGAGGAAGCCAATCATGAGAATCGCCTCGCTAGCTGCTTTGTTGCCGTGCGTTCGCGAGCCATGTCCGTAAAGAGGGCGATTGCCAGGAGGGCGATCGCGAATAGGAAGAGCGTCACGAGCCCAAGCTCCCACGTGGTGCCTGGAATCGCCCGGATATCAAGTCCGTTTGCATAGACCGGCAGTCCCACGACGCTTCCGCACGAGATGTATGAGCTGGGAAGATGCCGCGCGACCGCTCTCCATCTCGACGACTGAGACGTGTAAATGGGAATCAGGGGGCAGACGAGCAACGCGAACGCAACTCCCAACCCGCAGTGTGCCCGGACGGATTCTGCCGCCGCGACGAGTGCGACTACCATAAGCGACGCAAACGTCATGAGCGTGGCGTCCTGCGCGAGCACATCCCCGATGGTGCTCGAGCTCACGACCCCATCGGTGATGCTCACTACGGGGTATGCAAAGTCGCCGATGCCGTTCCTTATCGCTGCGAGAAGTGCTGCCGGGAGAAGTATGGCCGCGAGGCACGCAAACGACAGAGCGGACGCAACGGCGGTGCATGCCAGTCGCTTGGATGCTCGCGAGACTGGCGCCATTGAGACTAGAGTTCTGCTTCCGAGCCTCCTTTGGGAACCGCTCGTGAGCAGTGCCACTGGCAGCAGCAGAATGATTCCCGGCATGAGGCCCAGTACAAATGCTAGATAGTACACGGCCGGCATCTCTGTCGCGCTGGCGTATGCCTCGGGGTTTTCAAGGCCGGCCAATCGATGGATGAGTTCAGAGCGAGCGTACAGGCTTGGAGTCGACTCGGTGTGGCCGAGCTTCGCGCATTCGATCTCTACGTCGTAATACTGCGCGTAGGCGATGAAGAACTCTTTGCTCGGATAGGGCGCGTTTGAGGCGGCCGTGAGCGCTTCGAGCTCGCGCGCGTTGATGTCCTTGAGCGCGTCCGGTGCCGAGTCGTAGACGCCGCCCTCCATTCCGGTCAACAGGATCTCCAGGGTCTGGTTGACCTGCTCCTGGCCGATCGCCAGGTCGGAGAGCGTTGGATAGCCCACGAGTCCCGGGAGCAAGAAGAGCACCTGTGCGAGGACGAGCACGACAATGAACGTCTTGCTGCTCAGGCAATCGCTTAGGGATGTACGCACCATGGCTGCCATCGGGCTTCTGGGCACTTTGACGCCATCGCGGTCAATGCGGGTGAGGTTTCTCATGGCTCACTCCTTTCGGCCTGCCGATATCGTCCGTCCGAGACGGCGTTTTGTCTGTAGACAGTGCATATGAAATTGTCAGCGTGGGTGTCTACAGCACATCTGCCTCGATGTTTGGCAAGCAATCTACGGCCTCTCATCGAGCTTCTGCTTTGACGCATAAAACGGGCTGAACGAGGCTGACGTGCGGGGTCCTAATTCATTAATCGCGCCAAGGCAATTACCGTTCGCGGATTTGCCAAATTTGATTGCAAGGCAGCATTTTCCCTGCATAGGGGCGCTCACGTTCTTTACTCGAGCCGCTATCACAAAATCTAAGCGCGTTCGCAGAAGATTTTTTCAATCCGTCTGGTATAAGTTGGATTGTCTGGGTATCATTCTCAACGTTGGAATTGGCGATGCGGAATCGCAATCGCACGTTGGATATTCGTGCGCCCAGAAGGGCGCCCAGAAGGAGGTTCTTGGATATGACGACTCTCAAGCCGCTCGGTGACCGCGTCCTGGTCAAGCCCGCTCCCAAGGAGGAGAAGACCTCGACCGGCCTCTACATCTCCAGCGGTGCCCAGGAGAAGCCGCAGAAGGGCGAGGTCATCGCCGTCGGCGCTGGCAAGTTCACTGACCATGGCGAGCGCATCGCCCTGGACGTCAAGGTTGGCGACGAGGTCTACTACGGCAAGTTCGGCGGCAGCGACGTCAAGGTCGACGGCGAGGATTACCTGCTTCTCCGCGCTGATGACATCTACGCCGTCATCGAGGCCTAGCTCTTTCGCGGGCAATGCCCGCATTCCATGAAACTTCAACCGCGCGTGCCAAGACTCGGCGAAGCGCGGTCAACTCGAAAGGAAGCCACCAATGGCCAAGAACATTACGTTCGGCACCGATGCTCGTGCCAAGCTCGCCAAGGGCGTCAACACCCTGGCTGATGCCGTTACCGCCACCATGGGCCCCAAGGGCCGCTACGTCGCCCTCGAGCGCAACTTCGGTGCCCCCACGATCACCAATGACGGCGTCTCCGTCGCCAAGGAGATCGAGCTCAAGGATCCCGTCGAGAACATGGGTGCTCAGCTCGTGAAGGAGGTCGCCACCAAGACCAACGACACCGTGGGTGACGGCACCACCACCGCTACGCTCCTCGCCCAGGTCATCGTGAACGAGGGCCTCCGCAACGTCGCCGCCGGTGCTGATCCGCTGGCCATCCGTCGCGGCGTCGACAAGGCCGTCACCGCCGTCGTCGACTCCATGAAGGCCTCCGCCAAGAACGTCGACACCAAGGAGCAGATCGCTTCCGTCGGCACCATCTCAGCCTCTGACCCGCAGGTTGGCCAGAAGATCGCCGACGCCATGGAGGTCGTGGGCAAGGACGGCGTCATCACCGTTGACGAGGACAAGACCAACTTCGGCATCTCTGTCGACACCGTCGAGGGCATGCAGTTCGACAAGGGTTACATCTCCCCGTACTTCGCGACCGACAACTCTGCCATGGTCGCCGAGCTCGAGAACCCCTACATCCTGATGTCTGATCAGAAGATCTCCAACATCCAGGACATCCTCCCGGTCCTCGAGGCCGTCCAGAAGTCCGGCTCCTCCCTCCTCATCGTGTGCGAGGACGTCGACGGCGAGGCTCTCGCCACCCTGATCCTCAACAAGCTCCGCGGCACCCTGAAGGTCGCCGCCGTGAAGGCCCCGGGCTATGGCGATCGTCGCAAGCGCATGCTCGAGGACATCGCCGTCCTCACTGGCGGTCAGGTCGCCATGGAGGAGCTCGGCATCAAGATCTCCGACACCACCGCTGAGATGCTCGGTCGCGCCAAGGCCGTCAAGATTACCAAGGACACCACCACCATCGTCTCTGGCGCTGGCTCCAGGGAGGCCATCGACGAGCGCGTCGCCCAGATCAAGGGTGAGATCGAGCACACCGATTCCGAGTTTGACCGTGAGAAGCTCCAGGAGCGTCTCGCCAAGCTCTCCGGCGGCGTTGCCGTGATCAAGGTTGGCGCTGCCACCGAGGTCGAGCTCAAGGAGATCAAGCACCGCATCGAGGACGCCCTCCAGGCTACCCGCGCTGCTGTTGAGGAGGGCATCGTCGCCGGCGGCGGCGTCGCGTTCCTCGAGGCTCTGCCGGCTCTCGACCAGATTGATGCCACCGACGAGGAGAAGATCGGTGTCGAGATCGTCCGCAAGGCTCTGACTGCCCCGGTCAAGAAGATTGCCGAGAACGCTGGTTACGAGGGCTCCGTCGTGGTCGAGAAGATCAAGGGCCTGGCTGCCGGCGAGGGCCTCAACTCCGCCAACGGCGAGTGGGGCAACATGATTGAGATGGGCGTCCTTGACCCGGTCAAGGTTTCCCGCGTGACCCTCCAGAACGCCGCCTCCGTCGCTGGCTTGATCCTCATCACCGAGGCCACGGTTTCCGACGAGCACAAGGACAAGACCATCGAGGAGGCCATCACCGCTGCTGCCTCCCAGGCTGGCGGCCCCGGCATGTACTAAGCCCGATCGGCTAACCACCTGACGAGGCCCCGGGCCTTGCCTCGCAAATGTCCTCGCGCCTTTGGCGCTGCGGAATGTTTGCTACGGCAAGGCCCGGGGCCTCTGCTGTTTAGCGATGCGTACGGCTTGAGCTGCTTAGCAACACCGGTGTCGGGGCTTCTGCTGTTTACGCCGCCGATGCGTACGGCTTGAGCTGGCTGCGCTTGGTTGTTTGCTACGGCAAGGCTTGGGGCCTCTGCTGTTCGGCAATGCGCATAGATTGAGCTGTTGACGCTGAGGATGTCCTTTACGGAGGGGCATCCTCAGCTGTTCTTGGGTATGATTAAACAGTTGTGCCGCTGGGGAGCGGTGTGGTTGCGAGGGGAGAGACATGGCCGAGAAGCGCGACCTGCTCGATGAGTTCATCGACATCAAGAATGACTGGCAGTCGCTTTCCAATCCAGTCGAAGACATCACGAACGCCCTCGCGGCGAATCCCGAGGAAGTCGAGACGTGGAACCCGTCTGACTACAAGGACCGCCCCCGCGCCAACGTGAACAGCTGCATCGCTTGCCAGGGTAAGAGTACCAAGCTCTGCCATGCCTGCGCGGACGTCTGTCCGGTCAAGGCGATTGATTTCTCCGAGGGCTCGATCGAGGTCCTCGACAGTTGCCGTAAGTGCGGCCTGTGCGTGACGGCCTGCCCTGCCGGCTCCTTCACCTCGCCCCAGATCAACCCGCGCCGCCTCTACGAGCGCATCGTCCGCGCGGCGAGCGCCTACGAGCACGCGTATGTCACCTGCACGCGCGCCATCGGCCGCATGCCGCAGGAGAACGAGGTCGTCCTGCCGTGCATCGGTGACGTACCCGCCGAGGTCTGGTTCGCCATCCTTGCGGACTACAAGAACGTGAGCGTCTACCTGCCCCTCGGCATCTGCGACCGTTGTCGCAACACCACGGGCGAGGAGATGCTCGGCTCCCAGATCGAGCTCGCCGAGCAACTCTCTGGCAAGGGCATCGGCCTCGAGGTGGACGAGAAGGACCTCGACTACACCAAGAACCACGATTTCGAGCGCAAGGAGTTCCTCGAGAGCATGAGCAAGCAGGGCATGGCCGCCCTTGGCGCCGCCAACCCCGCCCTTGCTGCCGCTCGCACCATCAAGCAGAAGCTTGACGAGAACACCCGTCGCATCAATGCCATCACCCATGCGGTCGAGGGTGGCGCCGCCCCGGCGCCCACTCAGCGCCGCCGCGTGCTTACTCAGCGCCGCCAGCTTGTCATGACGACGCTCCAGCGCCACCCCAAGCTCGCCGTCCGTCTTTCTCCGCAGCGCCCCACCTGCGACCCTGAGCGCTGCAACCTCTGCGGCGACTGCGTCGACGTTTGCCCCACGCGTGCGTGCGAGCTTGCGGAGAACGGCATCTTCAAGGTCGAGAGCGCCTACTGCATCGAGTGCGGCGCCTGCCTCAAGGCTTGCGGCGAACATGCCCTTACCTGGGAGAAATACGAAGGCGCGGAGCTCGTCGTTCCCGATAAGGAAGAAGTCGAGCGCAAGAAGCGCCAGGCCGAGCAAAAGGCCGAGATGGAGAAGCTCAAGAAACAGGGTATGGCCCAGCTCAGGCGCGGCCTCGACATCCTCGAGAAGCTCGACACGGATAACTAGTACACTCCGGCGCGTGGCCCTGCGCCCGCGCCGAGCGACACCAAACCTCGAGGCTTCGCCTCGGAAAGCACGGAAGGATCAAACGTGGCACTTTCAATCGGCATCGTGGGACTCCCCAACGTCGGCAAGTCGACCCTCTTCACCGCACTCACCAAGAAGGGTGGCCTGGCGGCAAACTACCCCTTCGCCACGATTGACCCCAACGTCGGCATCGTCGACGTGCCGGATTCGCGTCTTCAGAAGCTCGCGGACATCGTGCATCCGGGCCGCATTGTGCCTGCGGCGGTCGAGTTTGTTGACATCGCCGGTCTCGTGAAGGGCGCGAGCGAGGGAGAGGGCCTCGGCAACCAGTTCCTCGCAAACATCCGCGAGACCGATGCCATCTGCGAGGTCGTTCGCTACTTCAAGGATCCCAACGTCATGCGCGAGGTTGGCCGCACGGCTGATTTCGTCGATCCGGCGGGCGACGCGGACACCATCATGACCGAGCTCATCCTGGCAGACCTCGGCACGCTCGAGAAGCAGCTCCCCAAGCTCGAGAAGGAGTCGAAGCGTGACAAGGAGCTCATGCCCAAGTTCAATGTGGCCAAGCGTCTCGTTGATTGGCTGAACGAGGGCAACCGTGCCTCCACTATGGAGATGACGGACGAGGAGCGCGTTGCCGCGAAGGGTCTCTTCCTGCTCACGATGAAGCCGATCCTCTACGTCGCTAACGTCGATGAGGATATGCTTGGCGACGATTTCGCGCCCATCGATGGCGTCACGCCCATCCCCATCTGTGCGAAGGTCGAGGCCGAGCTTTGCGACCTCGATGCTGAGGAGGCTGCGGAGTATCTCGAGAGCCTCGGCCTTGAGCAGCCGGGCCTCGACGTGCTTGCCCAGGCGGCCTACAAGCTTCTGGGTCTCCAGAGCTACTTCACCGCTGGCGAGATGGAGGTCAAGGCGTGGACGATTCCCGTCGGCGCCAAGGCTCCTCAGGCTGCTGGTGTCATTCACTCGGATTTCGAGCGCGGCTTCATTAAGGCCGAGGTCGCTAGCTATGAGGACTACGTTACCCTCGGCGGCGAGGCTGGTTGCAAGGCGGCGGGAAGGCTCCGAATGGAGGGCAAGGACTACGTCGTGGCTGACGGCGACGTGATGCACTTCCGCTTTAACGTTTAGACCTGAACGGCCGGGTCGGGTGGCCACTCTGCGAAAGGACATATCGCTTCGCGATCTCCCTTAGCCTTTCGCGCCGGGCCACCCGACCCGGCCTCGCTTTGCGTTGCAGCATAGCTCGCGGCTCGGACGCTCGTGGGTCCGGGTTGCGGGCTTCTTTTTTAGTGGTTGTCTGGCTGGATCCGGCTTGCGCTTTGGGAATTGGGTGCTTGTAGGGTTGATTGCGGACCTGTTTGTGCGGGTTTGCAAGTGGGGCGTACAACATATTTGAGATTCTGCGGCTGGATATTGCGGTTCTGAGCCCAAAAACAGATATGAGACTACGAGCACCACAAATAAAACCCCAGTTGAGCGTTTGCCAGCTGGGGTGAAAACTCGAAATCGAGCCGCAGAATCTAGAATTTGTTGTCAGGCGATACTCCCGGCGGCGCTGCAGTACGAGTTCTCCGCGTTCGAGCGGGCTGAGGCGCGGCAACGGCGTATTAATGGTGTGGACGCGTCTCCCGGGCGGCTTCTCGTATGGCTCGACCGCGCCTCGCGGCGGGCGCTCCCTTATTCCACGATGCCGGCGGCGATGCCGGAGGTGGGGTCTTGCGCGCCGTCAGCGTAGGGCGGCAGGCCTCGGCCGACGCGGTCCATCATTTCGGCCCAGGCATCCTGGTTGACGCGCTCGTACCAGACGGCGTTCTCGTAGCTCGACACCGTGGGCTCGAGTGCAGAATAGAGATTCTCCGCCATATCGAAGCCAGCGAAGCGCGCGCCGAGGAACAACAGGTCGAAGCCCGTAAGATCCGTATTTACGCTTGCAGATCCTGCGTTTAGGGTCGCCAGCAGCATGAACGGGTTGCCTGAGAGGGACTTCTTGAGAATCGCGCCAAGCACCATGCGCTGATTCGCCGTGCGGAAGTAGTCGCCGGCGCCGTACTGGTCATAGGCATGGCGCGCGCGGCAGAGCTTGAGTGCGTCGTCACCGTTGAGCTCCTGAACACCGGCCTTGATATCCGCGCCGGTGTAGTCGGGGTCATACACGTCAACCGGCACGTTTACCGTAATGCCGCCGATGGCGTCCACCACGGAGATGAACTGGTCGAGGTCAATCTCGGCATAATGCGAGATGGGAACACCCGCAAGATCTGATACGGCCTTGATGAGCATGGGTGGCCCGCCGTAGGTATAGGCGGCGTTGATCTTTTGCTCTCCGTAGTCTCCGCCGAGATTGACGCACGTGTCGCGTTGGATGGAGATGAGCGTGAGCTTCGCCGCGATGGGGTCGACGCGAGCGAGGATGATCGAATCCGTGCGATATACGCCGCCCGTCGCTCCGGTCTCTTCGCGGTATGCGTCCTTATCCGTACCAACGAGCAACATGTAGAAGGGCTGACCCGGGAGGACGGGCCTGAGCGCGAGGCGCGTCTCGAGCGACACGCCGAGGTTCATGCGCACCGTGATGAGAACGGCAAAGGCGAGAAGTGCCGCAAGCGCGCCAAGAAGCACGCGCTTTGTGATCTTGAGCGCACGGCGTGGATTGAACTCGCGCCGCTGGGGGAAACCTGTCCCGCCAGCCTGCTCGCCATAGCCGCTCTGCGGGTCGCTGTAGTCGTTGCGTGCCCAATCCGGGCCGCCTGCGTGACGGCGTCTGCGCAGGATGCCTCCGTTGTCGCGCTCCTGACGCATCTGGCGGTAGCGGTTCACGTCCTCCGCCTGCGAGTGCGTGACGGTGTGCGGTTGCTCAGCCCGCGGCGTGCGAGCATGGGGGTCACCGGCAGAGTACGGCTGGCGCGTGGTCTGCGAGCCGGACGTGCGCGAGGGCTGACCTGCGTCCTGATAGCCGGCTTGCGAGCTCGGCTGATAGCCCGCCTGGTGCGTGGGTGTCGCGTTGCCGCGCGAAAAGCGCGACCCAGACTGAAACGTGCCCTCGGCATGACGGCCTTGGGCCGCAGCGCCCCTAGCGCGCTGCTCTTCCTCGCTCATCTGCCTGTGCTCGCGCCTGGGCGACATAGCGCTCTCCTTTGGCGACCAAAGCTGCTAGTTGTTGGCCATGTCCGCGCCGAGTACCACGATGACGTCAGCCTCGCCAGCGTACGTGCCGTCATCGGCGACGACGTTCGAGAGGCCAAGCGTGTCAGCGACCGCCTCGGCCTTGGCACGGTTGCCATCGCCTACGTAGATGATACGGGTTGATGAGTAGTCGAAGGAGTCCGCCGTGGCGGCAGTCGTGTCAAAGCCGTGATTCGAGAGCGTGGACGCAACTCGGCCGGCAAGACCCGAGACGCCGGCGCCGTTCAGCACCTTGACGGAACCGGAGTACTCGGTTTCTGCGGATTCACCGCTGCTGTCAGAGGAGGAAGCGGCCGCGCTGCCGTCAGAGTTCTTCGTGGCGGTACCAGCACCAGCGATGCCCAGCGCAGTGTCCTCGTCCTCGCTCTCGTAGGGGGAGAGGCCCTGGTTCACGCGGGTCATCATCTTCTGCCAAGCCTGGGTGTCGCAGATCTCATACCAGGTGTCGTTCACGTACTTGGAGTTGGTGGGCTCCATGCCGCTGAACATGTCGGTATCCATGTTGAAGCCTTGGAACTGCGTGGCGAGAGACAGGATGTCTGCCACGGAGAGGTCGGTCGAGACGGAATCCGCAAGCGTGGTGACCGTGGAGGCTATGGTTGCCGGGTCGCTCGCGAGAATCTTTCTCAGGATGGCGCCGATGACCATGCGCTGGTTGGCGGCACGGTAGACGTCGCCGTCGCCGTACTTGTCATAGGCGTGGCGCGCGCGGCAGAGCTTGAGCGCCTGGTCGCCGTTCAGGGTCTGCTGGCCGGCCTTGATGTCCGCGCCGGTGTACTGCGGGTCATAGACGTCGACCGGGACGTTGACCTCGATGCCGCCGATCGTGTCGACGACGGAGATGAACTGGTCGAGGTCAATCTCCGCATAGTGGGAGATGGGAACGCCCGCGAACTTGGAGATGGTCTCGACGGTGTAGGACGCGCCGGAGACGTTCTGCTCGCCTGATTCCTTGCGCTCGGCGCCGATGGAGTAGGCGGAGTTGATCTTCTGCTTGCCGTAGGTGCCGAAGTCCACGAGCGTGTCGCGGTGAATCGAGACGAGCGTTACCTGCTTCTCCGTCGGGTCGACGCGGGCGAGGAGGATGGAGTCCGTGCGATAGGCGCTCTCGGCGGAGCCATACTCGTTGCTTCCGGAACGGTACTCGTCCTTATCGATGCCGATGAGGACCATGTAGAACGGATCGCCCGAGCTAGCCTCCGTGAGGGTACCGTGAAGGGCGGAGTCGCTTGCCATGCCAAAGCTGCCCGAGATGCGCGTCATGAGGGCCCAGGCTGCGGTGGAGGCAAGAACGGCGACAACACCAAGAACGATGAGGAACACCTTGAGACCCTTGCGGCGACCGCGCTTGCGACGGGCTCCGGAGTAGCGCTCCATTGCCTCCGCACGGGAGTAGTCGCTGGTGCGGTTCTGGGGGGTTTCGTTCCTGCGTTTGGGCATGCAAGCTCCCTTGACGGACGTGCCTATAACGAAACAATGGTACTAGCGCGGGCATGACGCTGCGAAAAGTCCATAGGAACGTT
Source organism: Collinsella sp. 1033st1_E11_1033SCRN_220408 (assembly GCF_039062465.1). NCBI lineage: Bacteria > Bacillati > Actinomycetota > Coriobacteriia > Coriobacteriales > Coriobacteriaceae > Collinsella > Collinsella sp. 1033st1_E11_1033SCRN_220408. The sequence continues at coordinate 32,209 of NZ_JBCLNF010000005.1, read as the reverse complement.
AGCGTATGTTCACAAACAAGAATCGCGCGCGCACGTAGTTGTATTGACGTGGCTGGCGTATTATTGGACGCGTCAAATTCGTGACTTTGCTAGCACCCGCGGCGCGCGCCGGATCAGCGATTCGGCGTGGTTCCTGCTTCCAAGTCGCGCGACTCTCGTAAATCTCGAGCCCACGCGCTCGTGACCCTTGCAACCCTCGTCCCACGGAGGAGCCCATGCAGAACAGCCAGCAGAAGGTCATCGTCCTCGACTTCGGCGCCCAGTACGGCCAGCTCATCGCGCGTCGCGTTCGCGACCTGAACGTCTACTCGGAGATCATGCCGTGCGACGCCACGGCGGCCGAGATCGCTGCGGAGAACCCCAGCGCCATCATCCTCTCCGGTGGTCCCGCGAGCGTGAACGCCGAGGACGCCCCGCGCGTCGACCCGGCCATCTACGAGATGGGCGTTCCCGTGCTCGGCTTCTGCTACGGTCACCAGATCACGGCCGTGACGCTGGGTGGCACCGTGTTCCACCCCGAGGTGGGCGAGTATGGCCGCGCCGAGCTGCACGTGAAGGCCGACAGCAAGCTGTTCGCCGACACCCCGGCGAACCAGACGGTCTGGATGAGCCACTTTGACGCTGTGAACAACGTGCCCGAGGGCTTTGTGGTGACGGCGAGCACCGACGTGTGCCCCGTGGCCGCGATGGAGAACGCCGAGAAGCGCATCTACACCACGCAGTTCCACCCCGAGGTCAAGCACACCGAGTACGGCCAGCAGCTGCTCAAGAACTTCCTGTTTGGCATCTGCGGGCTCGAGGCCAACTGGTCCATGGACAACCTCGTGGAGACCATGACGGCGCAGTTCCGCGAGAAGGTCGGTGACGACCGCGTGATTCTCGCGCTGTCCGGCGGCGTGGACTCCTCCGTGGTGGCAGCTCTTGGCGCGCGCGCCGTGGGCAAGCAGATGACCTGCGTGTTCATCAACCATGGCCTGCTGCGCAAGGGCGAGCCCGAGCAGGTCGAGGAGGTCTTCACCAAGCAGTTCGACGTTGACTTCATCCACGTGCACGCCGAGGACCGCTATGCCGAGCTCCTTGCCGGCGTGACGGAGCCGGAGCAGAAGCGCCGCATCATCGGCACGCAGTTCTGGAAGGAGTTCTTCGCGGTCGCCCAGCAGCTCGAGACCGACGGCAGGCCCGTGAAGTACCTCGCCCAGGGCACCATCTACCCGGACATCATCGAGTCTGGCGCGCGCAAGACGGGCGGCAAGGCGAGCACCATCAAGAGCCACCACAACCTCATTCCGTTCCCGGACGGTGTGCACTTTGACCTTATCGAGCCGCTCGACCACTTCTTCAAGGACGAGGTGCGCGCGCTGGGCCTGGCTCTGGGCCTACCCGAGCACATCGTGTTCCGTCAGCCGTTCCCGGGCCCGGGCCTTGCCATCCGCATCATCGGTGCGGTGGACAAGGAGAAGCTCGAGATCCTGAAGAACGCCGACGCCATCGTGCGCGAGGAGCTTGACGCCTACAACCAGAGACTGTTCGAGGAGACGGGCGACCGCAACTCCGAGCACAGCTGCTGGCAGTACTTCGCCGTGCTGCCCGACATCAAGAGCGTGGGCGTCATGGGCGACGAGCGCACCTACCAGCGCCCGATTATCCTGCGCGCCGTTGAGTCCAGCGACGCCATGACGGCCGACTGGGCGAAGCTGCCCTACGACGTGCTGGCGAGGATCTCCGGCCGCATCGTGGCCGAGGTGCCCGGCGCCAACCGCGTCTGCTACGACATCACGTCCAAGCCGCCCGCGACGATCGAGTGGGAGTAGGCCGATAGGGTTCTGACCTGCGATTTTGAGTGCCGCACTGTGCCGCTGAGTTTCGTTTCGTACGAGAGTCATGACAAAGCCACCAGCGACGGAGATGAGTAAAAGCGATTAAAGAGCCTCCGTTCCCTGCGTTGGGACGGAGGCTCTTTCTTTGCCGTTTTACTCCCTTGTCTCCGTTCGGGGATTATTTCTTGCTCATTTAGGGCTATTCGCGCTGAAAGATTTTGACTAGCTTGGTGTCCTTTATTTCGTAGACAATGTCTGCGACGTTCTCGACCAGCCTCTTATCGTGGGAGACGAACACTATCGTTCCGGCATAGGCGCTCATCATCTGCTCGAGGGCTTCGGCGCTCTTGATGTCCAGGTAATTTCCAGGCTCGTCCATGAGCAAGATGTTGTATCTGCCCAGCAGCATCTTCGCGAGTAGCAGCTTGATGACTTCGCCTCCCGAGAGAACGCCAACGTCCTTTGTCAGGTCGCGCGGTCCGATTCCCATAGAGGCGAGGATGCCTCGAATTTCGGTCATGCTGTACTCGCAACCATCCTGCATGAACGAGATCGCAGACTGACGGGCGTCGAACTTGTAGCCTGTTTGCTCGAAGTAACCGATCTCTGCCTTGGGAGAGATGTTGATACCGTCGGCGCGTCGAGCGATTGCCTTCAGCAGGCTGGTCTTTCCTGTACCGTTGCCACCGGTGATGGCCACTTTGGCACCGAGCGGTATCTCGAATTTCGCGTGGTCATAGAGCATGCAGTTGCCGAAGCTCAAGCTGAAATCGTCTGCCGAGATGGGAAATTTACTATGCAGTTCCAGGGCCTTGCTCTGGCGGAACCGCACGGCGCGAATGCTATCTGGGGCCTCAATCCCTTCGAGCGCTTCGAGGCGCTTCTCCATGTCCTTAGCCGCCTGGTACATCCTCTTCTGTTTGGTGCCGGTTGCTTTCTGATGCCCCAATCGACCTGCATACTCGTTGCTTTTTTTTCGCAGCCTTCCGCTTGGCGTCGACCTGCCGTGCTTTTTTCCGTTGTTTTTCGATGGCGGCTTCGAGGCGATCGCGCTCGCGCATCGCCTCTTCGTATCGAGTCGCCTGAGCTTTGCGCTCTTCTTCTTTCTGTCGCAGATAGTCGGAGTAGTCACCCCAGAATTCGGAAATACCGCCGTCTTTGAGCTCCCAGATCTTGTCTACCACCTGGTCGAGAAAATGACGGTCATGGCTCACGATGAGCAGAGCCCCATCAAATGCCTTGAGTTGTCCGACGAGAAGGCGGATGCCGTCTTGGTCGAGGTGGCTCGTAGGCTCGTCGGCGAAGATCGCGCTTGCATGCTGGGAGAGTGCAGAGGCAATCTTGGCGCGTGTTTCCTCCCCGCCGCTCATCGTCTCCTGCGCCACTCCGGCGACGTTGAGACGGGAGAGCATCTCACCACTGTCCTGAGCCGCATCAAGGTCGAGTTCATCGAGTTGGCCGATGAGGGCAATGCTGCCGAAGCGCCTGACGTCGGCGTCCGCAATGGTAAGATTGCCGCTCAGAATTTTAAGCAGGCTGGTTTTGCCTGCGCCATTGTCTCCCACCAAGCCGATGCGATCGTAGGAGTAGATTTCCAACTCTTCGATATCTAGGATATCGCGGCCGGCATATTCCAAAAAGATGTCTTTAGCTTTGACTATGAGTTCCATAGGTTGAACCGCCTTTTGTGTATTAGCGTTTTACTGGAAGCGCAGCCATGCCAAAAAAGATTGCTCACGTCGATTTTTCGCCTTTGCCCAATTGCCGGCGCGAGCGTTTTGACCTTGCGCAAGCCGGCAAATCCGAAAATGATAGTTGGCGACGAATAAGGAGCGCGATGCGGAATGTCGGTGCAATACCTCGTCGTCGCAAGGGCTTGAAGGCTGACGCTTGAACCGATGGCTGCTGCCTCTTTTTTTCGAATACTTGGGCTATTGAATCTGCCCGGTATCTCTTTTCCCCGCGTTTCGGACGCTCGGAGCAAGCAGCATAGCCATCGCAAGCAGTACCATGGTCGCTCCAGAGCCGACGAACCATAACGGAGCTCCAAGCAGATCCGCAAAAACGGAGGGGGCTGCGAGGCCCATGGGCATGGCCCACGCCATGATGGTTCCGTAGAGGCCGAAAACGCGGCCTAGGTACTCAGGAGGTATCTGCTCCTGCATAAGGGCAGTCTGGGTTCCCGCGTACAACGGGGAGCATGCGCCCATAAGAAAGCTCACCGGCAGGAAAGCAGCGAACAATGACGGGCCGAGCGATCCGGATACGATTGCGGCAATGCCGAAGCCGGCAATCGCGGCGACCATGGTGAACGACCTATTGCGGAACCCTCCCGTGGCCGCCAAAATGCCGGACCCAGCCAGCATGCCTGCAGAAAAAAGGATTTCCACCAAAGCGGCATCCCCCGTGCTACCGCCAAAATGCCCCAAGGTCATTATTGGGAACAATGCCGCGAGCGGAGAGAACGCGAAAGCGAAGACGAACCCGCACCAAAGAAGGGCGAACAGCCCCCTGTACTCCCTAATCAGCTTGTAGCCGTCCGAAATCTCAGAGAAGAGCTCTCGAACCTTATTGGAAAAGGACAAGCTGCGGTCGGCTTCATCGAGGCCCCCTGCGTCTATCTGTGCGGCGAGGACGGCTAAAGAAGCGAAAAGCGCTCCCAGCACGTCGAGGACAATCATAGCGGTAATGCCCGCCACGGGATAAATCACTGCTGCAAGCGCGGCGCCAAGAATGTATCCGCCGGACTGAATCGCCTGAGTCACCCCCGATAGGCGAACGAGATGCTCTGGCGGGGCGAGATGGGGCGTGAGAGATTGGGAGGCTGGCGTGTAGAACGAAGTACCAACTGCACGGAGAAACAGGGCGATGAGAATTAGCCATGCAGGTAAGCTGCCGGCCAACGAGGCAATCGCCAAGGCGGCACCCACCGCGGCAATGAAGAGGTCGGCGCCGATGAGGACACGTTTCAAAGGCAGTCTGTCGACAACGGCGCCCGCAAGGATTCCGAACAAAGCAATCGGCAGAAAGCCTGCCAGCGATGCTAAGGAGAGGAGAGAAGACGACCCTGTCGTGAGGGCGAGATGCCAAATAAGACCCATTTGGAGAATCGAACTCGTCAATGTCGAAACGAGCTCCCCGCCCCATACGAAACAAAGCTTGAATTGCCATGAATGGCACAGCAGAACAGACCTGCCCCGAGAGGTTTCAAATATCATGGTTATGTCCAATCGTGAAATGGCGTGCAGAAAAACAGCGCGACGCCACAACAGCGCCGCTTTCTAGGCGCTCATCCACGTGCGGAAAAGACCAACCACGACACCCCTCCTTTGTTAATTCGGTCTGGCAAACCATGTAATATTAACGAGGCTTGAGTTTGCCTGTCAAGAATCGAGCATCGGTAAGGGCAATCCTCTCTGGCCATTCGATTCCTTTTGTATCTTTGGTTGCATAGGTGACCCGCCAGGGCTATTACGCGTGGAAGAGGCGCCTGCCGAGCTGGCCGATGAGGCGCTGAAGATGGCCCTGGTCAGGCGAAACGATCCCAAGGGATGCGTACATCATTCGGATAGTAAGAATGTTGCCAGCAGGTTTTGCGGCAACCGCAAAGGAGCCGTATCCTGCAGCTGGAATCACGTTGCAGCATCCTGACCCGCATTCCGATTGGCGGACGGCCCGCTTCGGCATCCTGACCAGCACAGCGATCGAGCCTTGTCATTCCTTGGATATGCCGGTTGCTCGGGGCGGTCCCGACGGAGGCCCTCGCCTCCCCGGTCCGTGACCCAAGAAGGGCAAGCATGCTGATCTGCATGGCTGGTTCCTCCTTTATGTAGACGACCATGCAAAGAAGGGACAACCGAGGAGGCAGGTTACTGATGCGGGCTCCCGCACGCCCATGACTACCCGACGGGCTGTTTTTCATCTCCGATGCCCGCATTGCAGCATGAACGAATGTGCCTCGACATCTCTGCTGGCATGGTACGACTGGGATCGCACCTCGACGCATCCTTGCGCATACTGCCTTCCAAGTTTCGAAACCGGGAAGGAAAGTGTATGTGAGCGACGATATCGGCGCCGATTCGACGCTCGAGAGGGAGATTGCGCCGATTCTATCCATCGGGGATGCATTCCCGAAGATTCTCATCACTCGCACGAGGCATGAGCCCCATACCCGGGAGGGCGTGCTCGTGCTGAATTTCGCGAGGTGGCTGCTTGGCGGGTAGGGTTCTGAACGTCGCATTGGGATATCGCGCGACAGGGCACGCAGGGCTGTTTGTGCCCGCACGGGAAACGCCGTCGCCATGCGGGCGGCCTGTCGTGTCCGATTAGCCTTTTGCTAAACAGGCTTACGCCAACTCATGGGCAAGCCACCTGAGACTATTCACTTTGCTTATCGTTGACAAAGACCTGTGGCCTGCGGTTTTGTGAACGGCTCGTAAGCCACCCGCGTCGACTCACTTACTGTTGAAGCTGGTGGTTTGCAGGCTCAAAGGCGGTTGAGTTTCAAAACGGGCGTTTTTCGGCGATATCGAGCCTCCAAAGGCGGCTCTCCGTGCCCCTTGGGACAAAAATAAAAACTCAATACTCTGAGTTTGAAAATGGTTTTTGAAGTTGTCCCAGCTTTTGTCCCCGAAGCCGATGAAACGCGACGTCGCGTCATTCAGCGGCACTCACTTCGAGATGCCGCCGAAAACTGGGTGCAACTGGAGTGACGAGACGGCAAAACTATAACCACCGAGTGGGAGTAGGCTGACAGGGTTCTGACCTGCACTTTTGAGTGCCGCACTGTGCCGCTGAGTTTCGTTTCATACGAGAGTCATGACAAAGCCGCCAGCGACGGCGGTGAGTAAAAACGATTTCCTAGCCTCCGTTCCCTCGTTGGGACGGAGGCTTTTTCTTTGCCTTTTTACTCCCTTTCATCTGAGATTTCGCCATTTACTCCCCGTGTTTCAAGACGACAAGGCATGGGGCGGTATTCGGAGGAATGGGAGTAAGGATTCATTCCGGCGGCGGACGAGATGGCGACTCGCATCGCCGACATACTCATGCACATGGGCGGCGACTAGCCAGGGCGATCCCCGCAACGGGCATTATTATCCGGGAAGCGTTTGGTTGCGAGGCACGCCGGTGTGAGGGCCTGAGCCGTCAGATCCCGCACAGGGGGACCGCGATGGTGGCCGCCGCGCCGCCCGAGGGGCTGTTGGCGAGCGAGACGGAGCCCCCGTGGGCGCTCGCGGCCTCGGAGGCGGCGTGGAGGCCGAGCCCGTAGTGGCGGCCTCCGTCGCGCGAGGAGCGGGAGGAGTCGTCTGTGAAGAGGCGCTCGCAGCCGCGTTCGAGGGCGGCGGGAGAGAAGCCCGGTCCGTCGTCGGACACCTCGATGACGAGGTGTCCGCCCGCGACGTCGCAGGAGACCGCCACGCGCGAGCGCGCGTGCTCGGCGGCGTTGGCCACGAGGTTCGCGGCGGCTCGCGCCAGGGCGGTTCGGTCGAGCGGGGCCTCGGGCGCGCCCGCGACAGCGGGGCCCGTGGCCGCGTCGAGCGTCACGCCTCGCGCCCGGGCGATCTGGGCGGCCTCGGCGAGGACCTGCTCGCAGAGCTCGGCCGGCCGCATGGCTGCCCTCTCCGCCCCGCCGGACCCGCGCGAGGCCTCGATGAGCAGGCGCACGTAGCCGTCGAGCCTTTCGACACTGCCGGCTATGTCGCGCGCGGCGGCCGCGAGGTCGGCGTCTTTCTCGTCTTCCAGCTCCTCCGCCACGAAGTCGGCGTTGGCGCGCAGCACGGTGAGCGGCGTCTTGAGGTCGTGGGCGAGCGAGGCCACCTGCTCGCGCTGCCCCCGCTCCGCGGCCCAGCGGGCCTCGAGCGACTCGGCGAGGGAGGCCCGCATGGCGTCCATCGCGGCGAGGACGTCGTTCACCTCGCGCACGTTGGTGCTGCCGACCGCGAAGTCGAGCTCCCCCGCGCCGACGCGCCCTGCCGCATCCGCGAGCGGCGCCATCTTGCGCGAGATCACGCGGCTCGCGCGGCGCGCCACGAGCGCGAGCGCGAGCGCGCTTCCCGCCGCGGCGCCGACGAGCATGAGGTTCTGCGGGTTGGGAAGCAGGCCGGCGAGGTCGCGCGAGACCCACTGCGGCAGGTACTCGCTGACGAGTGCGCAGGCCCCGCCGCCCTTGAGCGGGAACGCGGCGTAGGTGAGGCCCGAGCCCCCGCCCTCGATCTCCACTGTGCCTGGATCCGCGGCGAGTGCCGCACGGGCCATTTCCGCCGCGCCCTCGAGCCGCGTGCCTTCGAGGTCTGTCATCAGCACGTATCCGTCCTTGTTCAGGATGAGGTAGCGGTACGCCGTCGGCACGTCCTGCTGCCCGCAGACGCCGTCGCGTGCCAGGCCCTCCGCGACCTCGCGCGCATTGGCCGGCCCCCAGCTTGCCTCGTAGACGAAGCCCGCGTTGATCGCCGCGGAGAGCGCCATGAACGAGGCGAGCCACGCCGTGGCGACCGCCGCGAACGCGTAGGCGAAGTAGCGCGCGATGACGAAGGAGAGCGGCATGCCCCCGCGACCTCGCGCCCCGGTCCTCAGAGCTGCCACTTGTACCCCATCCCCCAGACGGTCGCGATCGGATCGGCACCGGCCTCGGAGAGTTTCCTCCGGGCGCGGCTGACCTGCATGGATATGGCCGCGTCGTCGGCGTCGCTCTCCCAGCCGAGCACCGCCTCGCGGATCTGCGCGCGGCTCATGACCTGTCCGGGGTGGCGGGCGAGGTACTCGCAGATGGCGTACTCGGTGGGCGTGAGCGGCATGGCCTCGCCGTTCACGGCGAGGTCGCGCGCCCCGAGGTCGATCCGCACCTCCCCGAAGGAGAGGACGTGCGAGCGCGGCCGGCGCTCACGGCGTAGATGGGCCGTGACCTTGGCGCGCAGCTCCGCGGCCCCGAAGGGCTTGCGGACGTAGTCGTCGGCGCCCAGGCCGTAGCCGGCCACGGCGTCCTCCTCGGTCACGCGCGCGGTCAGGAAGATGATGGGCCCGTCGAAGTCTGGGCGGATCTGTCGCACGAGCTCGAAGCCGTCGAGCCCCGGCATCATGACGTCGCAGAGCACGAGGTCGAAGCGCGAGAGGTCCATCCCCGGGACCGCCGTCGGGTCCGCTGCCTTGACGACCTCATGGCCGTCGCGGCCGAGGACGCGCGCGAGCGCGTCGAGGATCGCCCGCTCATCATCCACCGCCAGTATCCTCGCCATGTTCGACCTCCTGAAACTCCCGTCGGCATTGTATTAGCGCCGCGCTCAGCGGTCCAGAGCCCCGCGCGCAGCCGCGGGCGCCCACATGGCGATCTCAGGGTTGGGCAGCGCGCGGTCGGCGATCGAGCGCAGCGCCGACCCCCAGCCGGCGTCGAGCAGGGCATTCCCGCCCAGGACGAGCGCTGCGGAGAGGAGGGCGAGCATGGCGGCGAGCGGCTTCCTACGCATCTGCCCTCCCGTCCTCGAAGCGGCAGAACCAGGCGATAAGGACGGCGGCGGCTGCCAGGGTGAGCACGAGGCCAGCGAGCGCAGTCGTGAGGAGAGGGCCCGCCGCGCGTGCGGCGTCGATGAAGGCCTCTACCCCGAGCGACCCCAGGCGCGCGGGCCAGGCGAGCGGCACCCAGCTCAGGGGCGTCGCCAGGGCACCGGTGAGCTCGCCGGTCATGAGGCCGTGCGCAAGTCCGCCCACTGAGAAGAACGCGAGGAGCATCCCCGCCGCGCCGGCGCCGATGACGGCGTTGCGGCCGAGGCGCAGGGCCACGCCGAGCCCCAGCGCGTAGAGGGGCAGGCTGCCCAGCACGATGCCCGCCCAGGCGGCCGCAAGCGGAGCGGGCCCGAGCGGCAGGCGCCCGGCGACGGCGAGCACGGCCCCGAACACGCCGAGCGCCACGGCCAGCGCGCCCGCGCCGAGCGCCGCAAGGGCGAGTAGCTTCGCCGCGACGGCGCGCCCGCGCGAGGGGATCGCCGTGAGGTTGGCGAGGCGCCCGGCAGCGCGCTCCTCGTCCACGGCGAGCCCGCAGACGATGGCGGACATGAGCGGCATGAGGGCGCCGAGGAACTGGGCGTAGGCGTCCGCGCCCAGCGCCGGGTCCCATCGGGTTACGGAGAAGTACTCGCCGCAGGCAAGACCGGCTGCCAGGCCGCAGACGAGGTGCACCGCCGTGAGCGGGGAGCGCGCCAGGCGCAGGGCCTCGGAGAGCAGGGCCCGCGGGAGAGTCATGCGCGGCGTCGGGCCGGAGAGTCGTGTCACGGCCATCACCTCTCCTCGGAGCGCGCGAACCAGGCCGCGCCCGCCGCCGTGAGCGCGGCGAACGCGAGCGCGCAGACCGCAAGGCCCGCCAGTGTGAGCATGCCGTCCGCCGCGAGCGCCCCGCCGAGCGCCATGTCCGCCGCGAGTGGCTCGCCGCTCGGCAGCACGGGGATGAAGCTCGTGGGGATGACCATGCTCGCCGACGGCGGAAAGAGCTGCGGCAGCGGCACCAGCGACCAGGCGAACCCACCCACGAGCTGTGCGGCGAGCGGGCAGAAGATGCCCGCGAGCATGCCGAGCCGCGCCGTGAGGAAGAGCCCTGCGGGGATCATCCACGCCGCGGTCACCGTGTTGACGAGCGCGCAGAGGAGCATCGTGAGCGTGCCCGCGGCCGTGAGGCCCTGCGAGGAGAACGCCGATCCCGCGAGGTAGATGCCGAAGACCACGAGGTTCGAGAGCGTGCAGAGCGCGAGGCACCAGAGCGCCTTGGCCCACCAGGCGCGCCCGAGCGGGAAGCCCAGGCCCAGAAGCCCCCGCATCCGCGTGCGCGCGTCCGCCCGCGCGACGCACGCCACCACGAGCGAGAGAGCCACGGGCAGGAAGAGCGCGTACCAGTAGTTCCACGCGCTGAAGATCTGCACGCCCCGGTAGGGCATCGCGCCGAGCAGCGGCATCGGCAGCGCCATGAGCACGGCCAGGCGAACCGGTGCCGCGTGGCGCGACTTCAGGGCCTCAGCGCGCAGGCCCGCGAGCAGGCCGCCTTTCTCGCCCGTCATGCCGCCACCTCCCCGCGCGCTCGTCGCCCCTCCCGGCAGACGCTCATGAAGAGTTCCTCGAGGTCCTGCCCGGGTCGAAGCGCATCCTCGTAGGCGAGGCGCCCCCCGTAGATGATGCCGATGGTGTCCGCCATCTGCTGCACCTCGGAGAGGATGTGGCTCGAGACGATCACCGTCGTGCCCGCCGTCGCGAAGCCGCGGATCTGGTCGCGCAGCTCCTCGATGCCGATGGGGTCGAGGCCGTTGGTGGGCTCGTCGAGCACGAGCAGGCGTGGCCGGGCGATCAGCGCCAGCGCGAGCCCCAGGCGCTGCCGCATGCCCATCGAGAAGCGCCCGGCGCGCTTCTTCCCGGTGTCCGCGAGGTCCACGGCGGCGAGCACCTCATCTACGCGGCTCTCGGGAAGGCCCAGCAGCGTGGTGCGCACGCGCAGGTTCTCGCGCGCGGTGAGGTTGGGGTAGAGCGGCGCCTCCTCGATGAGGCTGCCGATTGCGTAGAGGTCCTCGCGGCGCCAGGCGTGCCCGGCAAAGAGGATCTCCCCGGCCGTCGGCCGCAGCATCCCGCAGATCATCTTGAGCGTTGTCGACTTGCCGGCGCCGTTGGGGCCGAGCAGCCCGTACACCTCGCCCTCGCGGATATGAAGGCTCACGTCGGCCACGGCATCCTGCGCCTGGTCGCCGCGGCCGAAGCGCTTGGTGAGCCCGCGCGTCTCGAGCATGTAGCCCATGGGTTCGTCCTTTCTCTTCCGGGCGCGCGAGCCGAGTCGCCGTGCCCGCGCGCCTTACCTTTCGGGTTCACCATCCATGGTGGGGCGCGTTTCTAACGAAGCTGTAACGGCCGTTGGGCTCTTTTGGCGCCAGCCCTTCTCGACCCGTACGCCACTCATGGTGTGTTTATCGCGATAACAAGGACGGAGGTGCCCGTGGCACGCAATAAGTACCCGGAGGAGACGGTCGAGAAGATTCTCGACGCTGCCGAGCGGCTCCTCGTGGAGCGCGGCTACGAGCGCACCACGATGATCTGAAGAGCAATGCGCTAAGCCGAAAAAGGCAAACCCTGGAGACGTGATTTTCGTCATAACGAGCAAGAATATCGAAGATGTCTGCACACCATTGGTGTGGGAAGGCGAACAGCCGGTTGCAATCAGCGGACACTCTTGCGCGTATGCGACCGAAAGCATTATCCCGAGACACCTGGCATATTTAGCTACTGCTCAGGACTTTCAGATATCCAAACGAAAAGTGGTGAAAGGAACAAAGGTAATCGAAGTTGCGCCTGTGGACTTATCGAGGGTCGAGATCCCCGTTCCGTCCATCGGCACCCAGCGGAAGGTCGTCGACATCCTCGACCGCTTCGACACCCTAACGAAATCGCTCACCGACGGTATCCCCGCCGAGATCGAGGCACGTCGGGCGCAGTACGGGTACTACCGCGACCGCCTACTCGACTTCCCGCGCAAAGCGATCGGAACTGAATAGTCCGATGGAACCAGGGCTGCCGCTAAGGGCCTCCCAACGTTTGTTACGGTTGCGAACTCTTCGATAGCCATATGGGCGGCGCGACGGAAAATTGCCGGTCTGAACCGCGAGGCCCCAGAATGGCGCAATTCAAATTCGCAATAGCAAAGGTTGCGAGGCCGTGCAATTATGCAGGCCCGCACCATGTCTCGCGGTATCGCCATTTTAGCGATCTGATTGCGCTGTGGTCCGTTTTGGAAGGGTCACGAGCATCACGGTTCCGTTCTCGGAGCTTGTTTCGACTTCCGCGGTGCCGCCATGGAGCGTCGCAATCTCCCAAACAAGCGCTAGCCCGAGCCCTGCGCCGCCGTATGCCCTGCTGCGGGATTTATCCAGGCGAAAGAACGGCTGGAAGATGCTCTCACGGTACTGCTTGGGTATTCCCGGGCCCTGGTCCTCAACTCGCAGGAACACGCGGCTGTCGTTGTCGCGGATAGAGACGTTGACGGTCGAGCCAGGGCGGCTGTAACGGATAGCATTTTCGACCAGGTTAAACACCAGCCGATAGAGAAGCGTGTCGCTTCCGATTATCAGAGCGCATCCACTGCAATTGAGAGCGATGTCTTTATGCTCGGCAAGCGGAGCGAGGTCGGTGAGGACTTCTTCGGACAGGGGGCCAAGCTCAATATCGTCCTCGCAGGGAACGCTGCGGAGCTCACTCATCTCAAGCAGCGCCTTGGTCATTCGCGACATCCGCTCGGTTTGTTCTTGTAACAGGCCGAGCAGCTCGGCTATTTGGGGCTGCGACGTGGGGTGTTCGGAGACAAACAGTTCAATCTGCGCTTGCATAAGGGCGAGCGGGGTACGCAGCTCGTGTGCGGCGTTGCCGGTAAACTGACGCTGTGCAGAGAACCCTTCGCCAAGACGAGCAATCATGTCATTGAAAGAGGCGCTGCATCTTTGTAGCTCGGCGGGCACATCTTCGTTGAGTCTGGTTTCGCTTAGGTTGTCAGGCTGCACGCGCTCTACCTGGGCGGCAAAATCCCGTAGCGGCTTGAGCGCGCGGCCGCTCACAAAGTATGCCAGCACGCCGCCAAGTAGCGTGACTCCAGCCGTGATGCACCAGGCTGTCGCGCCAAAAGACTCCTGTGCGTCGTTTACGACGATCGTGACCTCGTCATCGAGGGCTGCTTTTGTTGGGTCAAACGCCTGGGGCGAATCCACGCCGGCAGCGTTAAAGGACGAGATGCCGCTGCCGATGGCATCCATGTAGCGCATGCCCGTATAGCTGATCAAGCAGTTCATCAGCACGCACGCAGCACACGTGAGCAGCGCCGTCATGATCGTTATGCGCCATTGCAGCGAAAGCCTTTTCATTCGCCATTCTCCATAACGTAGCCCTCTCCAATCCGATTGCGAATCGGGTCGTATCCCAAAGCGATGCGTAGCTTTTTGCGGAGTGACGAGATATGAACGCGGGTTGCGTTGCTAAAGCTGTTCACGCTGCTATCCCAAACGTGCTCGATAAGCTCCTCTTGACTTACCGGACGCCCCTGATTAAGCATCAGGTATTCCAAGATTCCCGTTTCCTTGCGCGTAAGAGATAAAGCCTCGCTGTCCACGGAGGCGATGCGCGCCTTGGTGTCAAAGCGGAGCTTTCCGCAGGTTAAAACTATGTCGCTTTGTGTAAAGCGCCTGAGGGTAAGGCTGCGAATCCTTGCCGCAAGCTCGTCCAGATGAAACGGCTTGGTGAGGTAATCGTTGGCGCCGGCATCGAGTCCGGCGACTTTATCGGATACTTCGCCACGTGCGGACAGAATCAGAACCTTGGTCTCGCAGTCGGTTTTCCTAAGTTCCCTGAGTACGGTCATGCCGTCGATACGGGGGAGGTTGAGGTCGAGTACCACGAGGTCGAAGGCCTCAACGTTCAGTAGGTCGAGCGCCTCCTGTCCGTCGTGACAGCAGTCGACGCTGTACGCCAAGTTTCGCAGGCTGCGCGCGATTGCATCGCACAGTGCTCGCTCGTCTTCGACGATCAAAATACGCATAACAGTCTCCTTGCACATTCCAAATCGCGCTTAACACGGATTTTATGGTCGATATGGTCCAATGGTCGCGTAGCGAAAGGAGTGGTCGAGTTGTTCAAAGCGGTAAAACCCGTGGTACAGGTCGCTTTGTTGATCGTCGGAATTGCCATGGTGTGCTTTGGCGCTATGCGTGGCGAGGCGGATGCCGTGCTGGCCAAAGCTATTAGGCTGTGCTTGGAGTGTATCGGAATTGGATAAAAGAGAAAACGCTGCGTCGCATGTCTTGGCCCGATTTCGAGGATTCATTCAGGCGGCGGCGACGCTGGTCACCAATATTCACCTGCCCAACTTTGCCAAGGGTAGCATCTATCAGGGTGCGGGAAAAACAGTTTGTGTACCTGGGCTTAACTGCTATTCGTGCCCCGCGGCATCGGGTGCGTGCCCCATCGGGTCGTTCCAGTCGGTGGTAGGTTCATCCAAGTTCAACTTTTCTTACTACGTTACCGGTACGCTCATTTTGCTCGGCGTGCTGCTGGGACGCTTTGTATGCGGCTTTCTGTGCCCGTTTGGCTGGCTTCAGGAGCTGCTTCACAAGATTCCCGGCAAAAAGCTTTCGACAAAAAGGCTCAAGGCGCTTACGTATATCAAATACTTCGTGCTGCTGTTTGCCGTGGTAGTGCTGCCCGTGCTGGTGGTTAATGATGTGGGGATGGGCGACCCGTTCTTTTGCAAATACGTCTGTCCGCAGGGCGTGCTCGAGGGCGCCATTCCTCTGGCCATTGCCAATGCCGGCATTCGATCTGCGTTGGGCCAACTCTTTACTTGGAAACTTGCTGTTCTCATTGCCGTGGTGCTGCTGAGCGTTTTGTTCTACCGCCCCTTCTGCAAATGGATTTGCCCGCTCGGCGCATTCTATGCGCTCATGAATAAGGTGTCCCTACTGGGAATTCGGGTCGATGCATGCAAATGCGTCTCGTGTGGCAAGTGTTCAAAGGTTTGTCAGATGGACGTCGATGTGGTCCGCGCGCCCAATCATGCCGAATGCATCCGGTGCGGAAAGTGCATCGGGGCCTGCCCCGTTGATGCCATCAGCTATCGCTATGGCCTGGATGTACCGGCAGAAAAGCTCCCCCTGACCGCTGATAAAAAGTAAAACATGCTTCGACAAAACGGAGGAATGACTATGAAGCTCTCTAAGATTGCGGCCCTGTTTATGGTGCCGGTGCTGGCCTTGTGTCTTGTGGCGTGTTCGGCACCTGGTGGCAATGCGAGCGAATCTGCGGGCTCCGATCCTAAGATCGCAGAGCTCATTGCGCAGGAGCCGACCAATGCCGATGAGGCCGCCGAGCTGTATGCAAAGCTCATGCAGAAGGAGAACGATATCCTTTCGAGCGATAGCGCACTGTGGGAAAAGGTGTTTCTTGCCGCCAATAAAGATATGCCGATGATCGAGGACGGCGGCAATTACGGCGATTTCCTGCTCAAGACCATCGACGGTGCCAAGGATGAGTTTACGGCGGATGAGCTTAAGACGCTCAAGGCCGGTGCGCATCAGATTAAGGAGATCGAGGACAAGCTCGAGAGCCTGGAGAAGGAGTTCCCCGGCTGTGGAAGCACGCCGAGCGCAGGCGAGAGCGTCGACGCTTCGGCCGCGGGCATGACGGCTGGCGCCAATGCTTCGAGCGAGGCGACGAAGTTCCCCAGCTTTACGGGCAAGGACCTGGATGGCAACGACGTGAGCAGCGACGAGCTGTTCTCTAAGAACAAGGTCACCGTCATGAACTTCTGGTTTACCACTTGCAAGCCGTGCGTGGGCGAGCTGGGCGATCTTGAGAACCTGAATCAGGAGCTTGCCGAGAAGGGCGGTCAGGTCGTGGGCGTCAATTCCTTTACGCTCGATGGCAACGAGGACGCGATTGCGGATGCTAAGGACGTGCTGAGCAAGAAGGGCGTGACATATAAGAACATCTGGTTCAAGTCGGATAGCGAGGCCGGTAAGTTTACGTCAAATTTGTTCTCGTTCCCGACAACGTATGTCATCGATCAGAATGGCAACATCGTAGGGGATCCAATCGTGGGAGCCATCAGCTCCGCCGAGCAGCGCGCAGCGCTCGACAAGCTTATCGACCAGGCGATTGCGAATAGCGAGCAGTAAAAAACGCGCAAAGCATAGCGAGGATCGTGTGTCGCTGTGCGAAGTAGCCCGTTGCTCCGTAAGATGGGCCCTGCCGAAAAGAGGTCCCGTTCGGGTTATATTCCTCGCTCCGCCAGACCTGGCTGTATCGCCTCCAGGCTTTCACCGGTGCCGCGCCCTTCTAGGTCAAGTGGGGGACAATGCCCGATATCGTGTGGCGACGGCATGCGTTCCGTGGCGGCGCCGAAAGCCGGGTGCAACTGGAATGATGGGACGGCAGAACTGGGACTATCGGGTGGGAATAAAGAATCTCGCCGTCCCGAGGAAAACGGGTGTGATCAGAGTCGGTTCGTACAATTGTTCGAGCAGTTTCTGAAATACCATCACAGGCGTGATATATAGATTTTGGTGGCTGATTCAGCTACCTCCAAGTGCCGGGGGCTTATCCCCCGGCTTTTGTTCTATCTAGGGGTGTTTTATTGGCGCGAGACCTGAGCATATTCGTCGACGAGAGCGGAGACCGTGGCGGAAAAGCGCGCTACTATTTGCTCGCGCTCGTAATCCATGACCAGGCCGATTCCATATCCGACAAAGTTGCGCGCTACGAGGAGTCCCTCCTCAGGTCCGATTTGCCGAACATACCGTTTCATTCAGAGCCACTGCTGAACGGTCATGGACCGTACCGAGGGATGTCCCTTGAACAGCGGAAGAAGATGCTCTACTCGTTCAATGTCCTCGTGCAGAGGCTCCTCGTCAAATACGCGACGTTCGCATACCGAAGAAGCGAGTTCGACGACCTCGCGAAGCTCACTGCCCGCATGAAGCGGGACATCTCCGGGCTCCTGTTCGACCACCTCGACTTCTTTCAGGCGTTCGACGACGTGAAGGTCTATTACGACAACGGCCAGGACATCGTCAAGAAGGCTCTCGACCAGTCCTTCGGGTTCGTCCTCTCCAAGGTGATCTTCACGAGTCCTCCTTTCGGGCTGATTTGAGATTAGCTGGCGCGAGAAGCTGGGCTTTCGACGTTCAACCAAGCTGCGCTATCGAGGAACCAAGATGCAGGCAGGACGAGCTGGATGGCGTGAGAAGATGGGAGAAATAGGGCAGAACCGCTTTCGCGATCCCGTCCCGCAAACCCAAGGGTTTCTAACTGAATAAATATTAGGCAGAGAAACAGCCTCTTATCAACCTCCCCGTACAACAACCGTCGGCAGCGAAGGCACATAGGCGAAGCAAGCAACTGCGTTTTTGCCAGATGAGCTTCTTGCACGTCTCCTTCAGGATGCCCTTCTTGAAGCCAAGCACGATACCTGCGTCGCAGTTGTACATTCATGCTGAATATTAGATAATATTCAGCATGAATGTACTGAATGGAAGGAGGCCCAATGACGGCTCTGACGGACATGGCCGCAAGCCGCAACGGCTACATCACCTCAGCGCAGGCGACAGACGCCGGCATCCCCAGGCGCGAGCTCGCGGAGGCCGTACGCTCCGGCGAGCTCGTCCAAGTTGACCGAGGCCTCTATGCGCTTCCCGGCATATGGGAGGATCCCCTCTACGTCGTGCAGCACCGCTTCTCGCGCGGAGTTTTCTCGGATGACACGGCGCTCTTCCTTCACGACATGACGGACCGTCCCCCCTTTGTTCCGACGATGACCTTTCCCAGGAGCTACAACGCAACCGCGGCGCGGGCAACTGGGCTTACGTGCCGCACCTGCGCCGACAGTGTTCTCAATTTGGGCCTTTGCGAAATCAGGACTCAGTACGGCAATATGGTCAGGGCATACGACGTCGAAAGGACGCTGTGCGACCTCGTCCGCGGCCAGGGGGCACCGGATACCCAGCTGATCACTCCGGCGATGAGAGCCTATGTACGAAGCGAAAGCTGCGATCCCATGAAACTTATCGCCTATGCTCGACGCCTCGGAGTGGAATCGAAGATTCGCAATTATCTGGAGGTGCTGCTATGAGGACGAAGAACGCCATGCAGCTCAAGGCGCGCATCAACGCCAGAGCGAGGGAGGCGGGCATTCCTGCGCAATCCCTCATGCAGAGCTATCTCTTTGAGAGGCTCCTCGAACGCCTCTCGAAATCAAAATGGCGCGATAACGTCATCATCAAGGGCGGCATGCTCATCTCCTCCCTCGTAGGGGTGGCATCCAGAACAACGATGGACCTCGACACGACCATAACGGGATTAACGCTGACGCATGAATCAGCCGAGAAGATCTTTAGCGAGGTGGCGGCGGTCGATGCTAACGACGACTGGAGCTTTGAGTTCGAGCGCGCCGAGGATATCAGGGAGACCGACGACTATCCGGGGATACGCGTGTACTTGAAGGCGATGTATCCGCCCATGGTGGTGCCCCTCAAGATTGACGTCACCACGGGCGACAGCATTACGCCCGGCCCCGTCGCCTATGACTACCCACTCCTGTTCGACGAGGGAAGCGTTGGCCTGATGTCCTATCCTCTCGAGACGGTGCTCGCTGAGAAGCTCGAGACCGTCGTCTCGCGTGGTGTGGCAAACACGAGGCCGCGCGACTTCTATGACATACACCTGCTCTGGAAAACCAGGGGCGGCGAGTGCGAGATCCCCACTTTGCGGGAAGCGCTTGAACATACATGCGTCAAGCGCGGCAGCGTGCGGATGGTAGCGCGGTGGCGACTGGTCCTCGACGAAGTCGCAACTGACAAGGCAATGCTCGCGCAGTGGGGCAGATACGCAAAGAAGAACCCCTATGCAGCCGGCATCGAGCTGATGCAGTGTTGCGAGACGGCAAAAGAGATCCTGGCCGCACTCGAATAATCCCACACGCATCCTGGCTACCCGACTCGTCGACGAAGATGCTGAGTTCCCGCGCTGTTCTCCTGGATAAGAAAAGTGCCGGGGAAAACGTCCCCGGCACTTGGAAGCCTTCCTAATGGAAAACCGATTACCTTGTATCATGCACTGTCTGATAATTCAAGGGAACTTGAAGCGTTTCCGGCCGCTGGCGAAATCCTGGAACCTTTCGAAGCCCGAGGTTCGCCAACTCATAGGCAAGCCACCCAAGACCACTCACCTGCCCACCGACGATGAAGCTCCGCAACCTGCGGTTTTGCGAACGGCGCGAAAGCCACCCGAGCTAATTCACCTACAATTGCAGCTGGTGGCCTGCACGCTAAAGGGCACCTGAGTTTCGAAACGGGCGTTTTCGGCGCTATTGAGTCCGCAGGGACCATCCGCAGTGCCCTTTGGGACAAAAACGAAAACTCAATGTCCTGAGTTCAAGACGAGTTATTCCGAAGGGGGCATGCGGGCGGTGTCGGGCCTGCGTGGCTCCCATGGCCCCTCGCGCGCTGATCGCGAATTAGAGCATGATGGCGTCGTCGGCCGTGAAGGCGTCGAGGGACCCCTGCTTGACCTGGATGCAGACGTACGTGATGCCCGAGTCGGACGCGGCACGGAACTGGCGGTGCGCGGCGGGGGAGACGCGCAGCCAGTCGCCGGCGGCAAGCTCGATGTCCTCGCCGTCGATCGTGGCCGAGCCGGCGCCCTCGAGCACGCCATAGATCTCCTCGTTATTCTTGTGCGCGTGCACGAACGGAACGCCAGCGCCGGCGGGAAGCTTGTTGACGCTCACCTCTGCTCCGGTAAGCCCGAGCACTTCGTGCAGCTCGACGCGGCCCTCATTGCCGATGTTGGTCTTTGCGTAATTGGCCATAATGGCTCCTCTCCTGAGGCTGATTTACCTTGCAGGCATCTCCTGCGTGGGATACATTCAACGCAAAGGCACATGCAAATACGAGTACGCACAAATTTGTAACTGCGTATCTTTTTTTGAAACCGGCACGATTGAGGAAAGTGGGTCTCCCGTGAAGGCGAAAGAGGAACTCCCGGAGTGTCCGGTCGCGACGGCGGTGGCGCTCATCGGTGGCAAGTGGAAGCTGCTCATTATCCGTAACCTGCGCGTACGCCCCTGGCGTTTCAACGAGTTGCGCCGTGACCTTGAGGGAATCTCTCAGAAGGTGCTCACCGACAGCCTGCGTCAGATGGAGGATGACGGGCTGGTCTCTCGCCATGACTATGGCGAGAATCCTCCCCGCGTCGAGTATGGCCTCACCGAACTCGGCCGCCAGATGATACCCGTCATGGACTCGCTCGCAGACTTCGGCGCCTATTACAAGACGATTGTTTCGTAGCGGGCGCGCTGCTTGGAGACGCGTCCCATGGTGGGCGCAAGCGCCCGGGCGGCCTGCGCTCGCCACGGGCGATGCGCGGAGGCGGCGGAAGGTCTAGTGAAACGAAGCGCCGCAGTGCACCCGCGCCCCCGCTTTTGCGGTTTCGTAATCGCCGGTCGGCGAGGATTGTGCAGGCGTGATCTTACGTAAGGCTATTTGGTTTGAGCAAAGAAGTGATAAGCGGGCGATTGAATAGCTCCATCCGCTTTGGTAATAACAAAAAGCAGCGTGTCGCGCTCCTGCGACACCGGGAGAGGAGAGCCCTATGAACATCGTTGTATTGAGTGGTAGCCCGCGCAAGGGCGCCAACACTGACACCATGGTCGACACGTTTGCTGAGGCTGCGCGCGAGGGTGGCCACGCGGTCGAAGTCGTGCGCGTTGCCGGCAAGAAGATCGCCGGTTGCCTGGGGTGCCAGTACTGCTTCGAGCACGAGGCCGCTTGCGTGCAGAAGGACGATATGGCCGGCGTGATTGAGTCGCTCAAGAACGCCGACATGGTCGTGTTCGCTTCGCCCATCTACTGGTTCGATATCACCGCGCAGGAGAAGGCCGTCATCGACCGTCTGTACGCCTTCGGCGCTACGGGTTTCCCGTTTACCAAGACTGCCCTTTTGCTCGACAGCCACAGCGAGGGCGTCTATGACGCGGCAATCGCTATGTACAAGGCTACCTGCGCGTATTGCAAGTGGGAGGATCAGGGCATCGTCACCATCGGCGGCATGACCGAGCGTGACAGTATGACATCGTCACCCAAGCTCGAAGAGGTGCGTGAGCTCGCTCGCAAGCTCGCTTAACTTTGCGTTGCTGAATATCTGTCGAGTATATAAGACGGATTATCATATAATCTGTCGAGCATATAAGACGGATTGGGGAATGATGAATAGGGAGATTCTGAAAAGCGTCATCTTCGACCAGCATGAGATTATTCGCAACGCAGATATCGTCCATCGTCGATATTTCCTTGATGCCCAGGCCAACTACGTCGTAACCGGTTTGCGCCGTGCTGGAAAGTCGACGCTCCTCTATGGTCTTGTTCAAGACCTGGTCGCGCGGGGTGTTGATTGGCGCCGGATCATCTACATCAATTTCGAGGACGAGCGACTCGCCGAGTTCACTTTGTCGGACTTCAACGACATTCTCGTGGTCCAAAGTGAGCTGAGTGACGAGGAGGGCTTTTTCTTTCTTGACGAGGTTCAAAACATCGATGGTTGGGAAAAATTCGCACGTCGTTTGGCTGATTCTGGCCGTCGAGCATACATAACGGGAAGCAACGCAAAGATGCTGAGCGCGCAAATCGAGACGACGCTTGGTGGCCGCTACCTGACGAGGTATGTGACACCTTATCGATTCGACGAATATCTCGATGCCACCGGAAAACAATACGACGAGGCGGCCGTGTACTCGACGTCTGGTAAGGGTGCGATTTCGGCAGCCTTTGAGTCGTTTTATGTTGACGGGGGCTTTCCCGAGTCGCTTCGCTATGGCATGCCGCGAGAGTATGTGGAGAGCGTTTATCAAAAGGTGCTTCTGGGAGACATCGTTGCTCGAAACAACGTGCGTAACCCGCAGACGATGAGGGTGTTGATGAAGAAAGTCGCGGAGACGGTTCATAATGAGGCGTCGAGCACGATGTTCTACGGCATGTTGAAGGGCATCGGATACAAGGTCAGCAAGGACTCGGTGATCAATTACCTTGCTATGGCCCAGGAAGCCTATCTCATCTTTCCCGTTCGCAATGCTGTTGCCAAGTTTATCGAGCGTGAGGGAAACCCCAAGTACTATTTCACAGACAACGGGCTGCTCAACCTGTTTCTCTCAAAAAAGGAGCCGGTTCTTCTGGAAAATGAGGTCGCGGTCGCGATGCTCGATAGGTATGGTGACGAGCTCTGCTATCTCAAATCGCCAAAGAACGGCATCGACGTTGACTTTTATGTGCCCGATGAGGGACTTGCCGTTCAAGTTGCCTATTCGCTTTCGGAAAGTGCTAATCCACGCGAAGTGGGTAATTTGATAAAGCTTGCGCGGATTGACCAAAATGTCCGTCGTTTGCTTATCGTCACAAAAGAAGAGGACGGATCCATCGAAAAGGATGGTCTGAAAATAGAAGTGATTCCGGCTTGGAGGTTTTTGCTTGAGCTTGCAAGCAGATAATTCGAACCGTATGCAAGGGCCCCGGAGTGCGATTAGTCGTGCTCCGGGGCCATCGTTTAAGGATTTGTGGCGGTTCGACTTCCGCGGTTTCAGCCGGTCGCGCTAGTCGAACAGGCTCGGCATGTCGCTTTCCTTCATGAGGGCACCGGCGCAGGGGAGGGCCTGGGCGCAGAACTTTTCTGCCCAGACATCGCTTCCCAGGAAGTCCTCGATCGTACCGACGGCGGTGACGATGCGGCCCTTCTTGGCCGTGAAGGCCTGGACGCCCTGGGTGTTGGTGGTCGTCTTGGTCTTGAGCAGCGACGTGTTGAAGTTCATCAGACGGCCGTCGTTCGAGACGAGCGCGATGTCGCGGTCCTCCTTGAGCACCTGGGCGAACAGCAGCTTGGACCCGCCATAGATGGCGTTCTTGAGGCGTTTACGGTTGGTCTTGGTCACGTACCCCGCCAGCGCCACGCGGACGACACGGCCGTTCTCGAAGGCGAAGAGCACGTCTGCTTTGTAATCCTCGGGATCGATCACCCAGATGACGTTCTCGTCCGGCTCCATCTCGAGGTCGGTCGGCAGGTAGGAGCCGAGCTGGGCGGACTTGGTGTCCTCGAACGCCGCGACCTTGCACTTGTACACCTGGCTCTTGTCGGTGAACACGAGCAGCTCATGCGTGTTGGAGGACGGGAACTCGATGAAGGGCTCGTCTCCGTCCTTGTACTTGAGCGCCGCACCTGTCTTGAGCACGCGGTCCGTCATCTTCTTGAGGTAGCCGTCGCGCGAGAGCATGATCGTGACCGGGTACTCTTCGACTTCGGGCTCCAGGCTCACCTCGATGACATCGGCCGGGTCAACGCGGCCGGTCTTGCGCGGCATCACGTACTTCTTGTTGACTGCGGCCAGCTCGTCGCTGATAACCTGCTTGATCTTGTCCTCGCTCGACAGGATGTCCTCGAGCTCGGCGATTTCGCCCTCGAGCTTCTCGATGTCCTTGGTGCGGTTGAGGATGTACTCCTCGTTGATGTTGCGGAGCTTGATCTCGGCGACGAACTCGGCCTGCGTCTCGTCGATGCCGAAGCCCTTCATGAGGTTGGGCACGACCTCCGCCTCGAGCTTCGTGCCGCGGATGATGGCGATGGCCTTGTCGATGTCGAGCAGGATCGCCTCGAGGCCGTGCAGCAGGTGCAGGCGCTCTGACTTCTTGTTCAGGTCGAAGCTCACGCGTCGACGCGTGGACTGGACGCGCCACTCGACCCACTCGTGCAGGATCTGGCGCACGCCCATGACGCGGGGGTAGCCGTCAACCAGCACGTTGAAGTTGCACGAGAACGAATCCTGGAGCGTGGTCATGCGGAAGAGCTTCGCCATGAGCTCGTCGGGGTTGACTCCTCGCTTGAGGTCGATGGCGATGCGCAGGCCGGAGAGGTCGGTCTCGTCGCGGATATCGGCAATCTCGCGCACCTTGCCCTCCTTGGAGAGCTTGACGATGCGCTCGATGATGATGTCGGTCTTGGTGGTGTACGGAATCTCGTAGACCTCGATGATTCGCTCCTCGGGGATCCAGCGCCAACGCGAGCGGATCTGGAAGCTGCCGAGGCCCGTTTCGATGATGCGCTCCATCTCCTCGCGACGGTAGATGATCTCGCCGCCGGTGGAGAAGTCGGGCATGGGCATGTACTCGAGCAGGTCGCACTCGGGATTCTCGAGGTAGTGCATGGTGGCGGTACAGACCTCGTTGAGGTTGAAGCCGCAGATGTCGGACGCCATGGCGACGCCGATGCCCTTGTTCGCGGACACGAGGATGTTGGGGAACGTGGTGGGCAGCAGGCGCGGCTCCTTCATGGCACCGTCGTAGCTGTCGACGAAGTCCACGGGATCCTTGTCGATGTCCTTGAAGATCTCGGCGCAGATGGGGGAGAGCTTCGCCTCGGTGTAACGGGAGGCCGCATAGCTGAGGTCTCCCGAGTAGTACTTGCCGAAGTTGCCCTTGGACTCGACGAAGGGCGCAAGCAGCGCTTCGTTGCCCGTGGCGAGGCGCACCATCGTCTCATAGATGGCTGCGTCACCGTGGGGGTTGAGCTTCATGGTCTGGCCCACGATGTTGGCGCTCTTCTGGCGCTCGCCCTTGAGCAGCCCCATCTTGTACATGGTGTAGAGCAGCTTGCGGTGCGAGGGCTTGAAGCCGTCGATCTCCGGGAACGCTCGCGAGACGTTGGTGCTCATGGCGTAGGGCATGTAGTTGGTCTCGAGCGTCTCCGTGATGGGCTGCTCCGTGACCTCGGAGTGCAGGCCGATGACGTTCTCGTCGTTGACTTGCTTCTTTTTAGGCTGCGTCTTCTTCTTTGCCACGATTCCCTCTTGAAACGTCTGCTTTGGCTGGTCTGTTGAGTTGGCGCGGTTGGGCTGCGTTGCCCTGACTGCGCCTTCGCGTTACTGCAGGTCCAGCTGGTCTAGATACTCTTTGCCGTGCTCGGCGATGTGACGCTTGCGCCCCTCGTCGTCATTGCCCAGCAACAGGTTGAACATGGTCTCCATCCTCGCGATGTCCTCGGGCTCGACCTTGATCAGGCGGCGCGTCTCGGGGTTCATGGTGGTGAGCCACATCATGTCCGGATCGTTCTCACCAAGACCCTTCGAGCGGTTGATGGAGCACTTCTTGTCGCCGATCTCCTTCAGGACGTCGTTCTTTTCGAGCTCGGTGTAGGCGAAGTAGGTCTTCTCGCCGCAGTTGATCTCATAGAGCGGCGACTCTGCGATGTAGACATAGCCCTCGTCGATGAGCGTGGGCACCAGGCGGTAGAGCATCGTCAGGATGAGCGTGCGGATGTGGTATCCGTCGACGTCAGCATCCGTGCAGATGATGACCTTGCTCCAGTTGAGGTTGTTCAGGTCGAAGGTGGCGAGGTTCTTGATGCGCCTGTCGCTGATCTCCACGCCGCAACCGAGGACGCGCATGAGGTCCATGATGATGTCGGACTTGAAGATGCGCGGGTAGTCCTCCTTGAGGCAGTTGAGGATCTTGCCTCGAACCGGCATGACGCCCTGGAACTCCGCGTCGCGAGACGTGCGGATGGCGCCTGCCGCGGAGTCGCCCTCCACGATGTAGATCTCGCGGCGGGTCTTGTCCTTCGAGCGGCAGTCGATGAACTTCTGCACGCGGTTGGCCATGTCGGTCTTCTGCTGCAGGTTGGTCTTGATGCTCTGGCGGGTCTTCTCGGCGTTCTCGCGGGAGCGCTTGTTGATGAGCACCTGGTCCACGATCTTGCTGGCGGCGTCCTTGTTCTCGATCAGGTAGGTCGAGAGGCGCTCCTTGAAGAAGGCCGTCATCGCCTGCTGGATGAAGCGGTTGTTGATGGCCTTCTTGGTCTGGTTCTCATAGGAGGTCTGGGTGGAGAAGCAGTTGGTCACCAGCACGAGACAGTCCTGGACGTCCTGCCACTTGATTGAGCTCTCGTTCTTGTTGTACTTGCCCTGGCTCTTGATGTAGGCGTCGAGGGCGCTGGTCAGGGCGCTGCGGGCCGCCTTCTCGGGCGAGCCGCCGTTCTCAAGCCAGGACGAATTGTGGTAGTACTCCTGCATCTGGAAGGTGCGGGAGAAGCACATGCACGCCGTGATCTTGACGTTGTAGTCTGGCAGGTCATCGCGGTCGCGGCCACGGCGGTCCGCCTCGATGAAGAAGGGTTCGGTGAGGTAGTTGGCACCGACCTTCTCGAGCACGTAGTCCTCGATGCCCTTGGGGTAGCAGAAGTCTTCCTCGGTGAAGCTGCCGTCCTCGCCCTCGATGCGCAGGCGGAAGGTGACGTTGGCGTTGACCACGGCCTGGCGGCGCATGGTCTCGCGGTACCACTCGTCGGGGATGTCGATCGAGGTGAATACCTCGAGGTCCGGACGCCACTTGATGGTGGTGCCGGTGCGCTGCTCATCGGTGGGCTCGACCTCAAGGGCCTTCTTCTTGGAGCCGACGACCTTGCCCTTCTTGAAGTGCAGCGAGTATTTGTTGCCGTCGCGCCAGACGGTGACATCCATGTACTCCGAGGCGTATTGGGTGGCGCACGAGCCCAGGCCGTTGGTGCCGAGCGAGAAATCGTAGTCGCCGCCCTGGTTGTTGTCGTACTTGCCGCCGGCGTAGAGCTCGCAGAAGACGAGCTCCCAGTTGAAGCGCTTCTCGGTGGGGTTCCAGCCCAGCGGGCAGCCGCGGCCGTTGTCCTCCACCTGGATGGACTTGTCGGCGAAGGCGGTGAGGGTGATCAGCTTGCCAAAGCCCTGACGAGCCTCGTCGACCGCGTTGGAGAGGATCTCGAAGGCGGCGTGCGCGCAGCCGTCGAGACCGTCCGAGCCGAAGATGACGGCGGGGCGGAGACGTACACGCTCCTCGTCTTTGAGCTGACGAATGCTGTCGTTGCCATAGTTTGCGGTGTTCTTTGCCATGCTCGCTCTCTCGATGCTCCCTGCCGGCGCCTGACTTTCATCGGGCGTGCCTATTGGTTGCGACCCCAGCACCGCGGCGCGATGCGCCAGCCGCTGCGTCTTCGTGTGTTTGGGGCCGGGTAATTTGGTTTAGATAAGCAACTTAACATAGCCCGGCGTGTCGGCTGCCCCTTCTGACACGAAATCCATCGAACAATCGTTCGAACGTGAGCGCGGGACGAGGGGGCTGGCGCCGATTGCGACACCTCGGCGTTCGCGCTGCTCTGTCGCTGGCGCCTCGCCTTATTTGCTCGGCAGGAACCTCGCGCCGGCGATCGCCTGGGCGACAAGCGCCACGCCGGCGATTGTCCACAGCACAAAGTAGCCGCCGCCGGCAATGGCGATGCTGCCGAGGCTGCTGCCAATGCCGCCTCCCGCGAAAACGCCCAGGCCGATGAGTCCGGTGCAGAGACCCGTGTGCGAGGGGTCGATATCCATGGAGAACGAGACGAGCGTGGGCTGTACCAGTATGTAGCCCAGGCCGAGGCACGCCGCGGCGGGGAGCGCGGGCATCCACGAGCCCGTGATTGTCGACGCCGCTAGCAGGGCCGTTGCGATGACGCCCGAGGTCTCGCCCACGGCGATAACGCCCCGCTGGCCCCGAGCCTCGCCGATGCGGCCGGAAATGCTGCCGCCGGCGAGGCAGGCGAGGCCGTAGAACATCATAAGCAGGCCCGCCTGGGTGGAGGAGAGGCCGCACCTCTCGGCCAGGAAGGTGCCCATGAATCCGTACACCCCGAGGAAGATGATGCCGGTCGTGAAGGCGACGAAATAGATGGCGCGTCCGGGTCCAAAGAAGATTTGCGCCGCGTGGCGGAGAAACGCCGCGGGCTTGAAGGGCTCGCGTTCAGCTGAGCCGACCGCGCCCGCGCCTGCGACGCTCACGCTGGCGTCTGCCGCGTCGGCGGTGCCCACGCCTGCGGCATTCACGTCGGTGCCCGGCGCGTCGACGGTGCCCGCGCCGTCCATCTCGTCGAGGTACCTCAGACGCCTGACGCCGAGCCAGGCAGCTGCGCCGAGTATGCCAAAGCAGATAAATGCCGCGCGCCACCCCACAAGGTCGCAGATGAGCCCGCCGAGGCCTGCCGAAAGGCCCTGGCCGGTAAACGTGACGCCCATGAGCAGGCCCACGGCGCCCTGTCGGTCCTCCTCGCTCACGACGCTGCCAACGAGCGACTGGTTTACGCTGATGATTCCCGCGGCGAAGCAGCCGGTGACGATTCGTGTCACGACGAGCGCCTCGAGCGTGGGTGCTGCGGCGCAAAGCACGGTGCTCACGGCAAGGCCCGCGACGATGACGCAAAGGAGACGTACGCGTCCAACGGCGTCGCCAATGGCACCACATACGGGTTGCAGCAGCCCGTAGGGCGTGAGGTATGCGGTGAGGATGATCGTCGCGGCTGCCGGGGCGATGGCGAGCGTCTGGGCGATCGCCGGGAGTGCGGGAGAGACAAACCAGTTGTCTGCGGCGGAGACAAGCCCGCAAAACCCGAGCGTAACGACTATCTTCTTTTGCGTTGGGGTCATGGGGCCTGCCTTCGAGTCTGTTCGGCCGGATACGGCGTCTCGTTCACTATAAGTGCGTGAGGGAGTAGTGACGTTCCTTATTTGACTCGACTATAAGCGGCGAATAAATGAGGGGATAGCGACTGTGAGCAGCCAAACGATTCCCGGACGAGTAGTCCCCTCTTTTAGCGTTACAAAACCCCAGGTGATTTGCTCGCTCAAAAACCGGCCACTTGCCCAGAGGCCATTTGGCTGCTCACTGTCGCTATCCGCTAATAAACCGGTGGGAAAACGAGCGTCTGACGCCTGTTTCTGAACCGGTTTTATAGGGCTGAGTTGGATTCGGGGAGCAAAAACCGCGCGAGCTTGTATTTCGCATGCCGGGATTCCTGCCGCACTTGGTTTGCGGGGGGCTGTTGAGCGGCGTAGCTAGTCTGAATTGCTGTAGACCGGGCAGCAAGAATTTAATAAACTGACATTTTTTAGCTGCATCGAACCCTTGATGCGGCGCGAGCGTCGTTTTTTGTCCGCACGGGGAGCCCGATGCTCTGTCTACGGTTGTGGTCGCGTTTGAAAGTAGGTTTTAGTGAAGACGCTTGGCAGGGCGCTCGCCCTTATGACGATGCTCGTATCTTGCGTGTTTGCGGTGCCCACGTTGGCGTTTGCCGCGGAGTCTAACGTCTACGAAGTGGGTGATAGCGCGGAGTTCAACAGCGCCGTTGCTGCCATCAACGGGAAAACGGGCGAAGATTACGTCATCAAGCTGACTGATGACATTGAGTTATACGGTGCATCTTTCAGCTCTGCCTGCACTACCACCATTCTCGGAAACGGTCACACCATCACTTTCCCTCGCCGAGACACCTCTCTTTACGTTCAGGAGGGCTCGCAGCTGAATCTGGGGTCCACTGATGGCAGCGACGCGCTGACCATCAAAGGCGGATCCGAACAGAACAATGACGCCCCCGGCCTTCTGCACGTTGCGGGCACCTGCAACATGTTCTCTGGCGTGACGATTTCTGACCGTGAGGGCAACGCCTACTACGGCGGTGGCGTCACTGTGGAGGGCGGCGCGTTCCACATGTATGGCGGCACCATCAGAAACTGCGGCATAAACGGTGGATCCATCTGCTGGGGTGGAGGAGTCGCGGTGATGTTTGGCGGATCGTTCATCATGGACGGCGGCGAAATCACGGATTGTTACGCGGACTCTCCTGACGGATATACCAGCTTTGGCGGCGGCGTGTTCGTGGCGTATGGATCGTTCTTCACCATGAATGGCGGAACCATCTCGGACAATCGTGCTGACGTAGGCGGCGGTGTCATGTTCTCCGACAACTCCGCCGTGATGAACATCAATGGAGGAGCCATCACCGGCAACAAGGCCGCGATATGCGGCGGCGGCCTCGCTGCGACAAGGAACAGCGGAGCGGTGATCGTGAACGGCACGAAGCTCTGCAACAACGTCGCTGATGGTGCGGCGTCTGACGTTTACCTTGCCAATACGCCGGCGCAGCTGTCTTCTGCCAGAAACATGGGTGAGCGCTACCTTGGCAGTAAGCCGGATGACGTGACCAACAAGAGGATCGACGGTTGGTATGTCGACGACGAATCTTCTCGCTACGTCGATCAGTCGAAGGATGAGCGCCGGGAGTATCCCGGCTATGCCACCATCGGCTCTGGGGACGAAGTCTGTCTGATTGCGGCGGGCAGCGGGTCCCTTTCTGAGTTCCATGCCAAGTACGAGTTCCAGAGCGCCACGCCGGGAATGTCGCTGCCGGACGATGTGCTGAACCTGACGCCCAAAGATACGAAGGCCTATGCGACGAACGCCACGCTGAGCGCCATTGCGCCGACCAAGTGCGTGGTGGAGGTGCCCGGCGGCACGTGGACGTTCAAGGGCTATGACCGGGAGTCCGTGGTGGCAGATGCCACTACGGCGGACTCCGAGGGCAACGTGACCTTTGTTGGCGAGTGGGAGTTCACGGAGAAGACCGGATCGTCGACCGGCTCGGGGGACGGCTCGAACGGTGCCGCCGGCGGGTCGCAGGGTGCGCAGGGCGGGGCCTCTTCTGGGCTTCCCCAGACGGGAGACGTTGCAAGTGCGGCTCCCTATCTTGCGCTAGCCGCTTCCGTCGCGTCGCTGCTCTCCGCGCTTTGGCTGTCTAGGCGATAAAGACGAAAACCTGAAAAAGGGACAGTCCCTTTTTCAGGTTTGAGCTAGTAAAACTGACTTGCAAAGATGTGCCCCTCTGGCGAGAGCATTCGCTGGAGGGGCTTTTTGCGCGCCTACGGAGTGGCACGCCAGGGATGTCCGCATCAACCCGTAAGATGGAGGCATACGCATCGAGTGGGGGGGGAGTGAGCATGGGTCTTCGATTCCACAAGTCCGTGTCCCTGGCAAAGGGCATTCGCGTCAACCTGAGCAAGAGCGGTCCGAGCCTGAGCCTCGGCCCCAAGGGTGCCACGCTCAACATCAGCAAGAGGGGCGTGTATGCCTCCGCCGGCCTGCCGGGCACGGGCCTTTCCTATCGCACGAAGCTCGGTGGCTCCAAGCGCTCGTCCAAGTCCTCTGGCGCGAGCAAGGCCAGGAGCGTCGGTTCCGGTTCCGCGAGGTCCGTCGCCGCGGAGCGTCCGCGTCTCTCGCCCGCTCTCGAGGAGCAACAGCGCGTCTGGGCTGAGATGCAGGAGGAGTCCGAGAAGGAGAGCAGGGAGTTCATCGACATCTACAAGCTCGCGCCACAGGTCCTCACCGCCGACGAGCTCTCGCAGCACCTCTCCGCCGCCGCCTTCACCACGGGTGAGCAGGGGCAGCGCGCCCTCGAGGCCGCCCTTTCGACAGATGACGAGGTCATGGCGGACCTCGTGGAGGAGTGGCTCTCCAACCTCGAGATTCCCGCCACCGTGAGCGCCCAGATCGGGTGCGAGGACGGCCGCCTCTACCTCGACCTCGACCTTCCGGAGATCGAGGACCTACCCCAGACGACGACCAGGCAGCTCGCCTCGGGCCAGGTGAAGGTCGTCGACAAGACCCAGAAGCAGCTCAAGGAGGAGTACGCAATCTGCGTGCTTGGCCTGGCCTTCTTTATGGCCGCTAATATCTTCGACCTCAATGCGAACATCGTGGAGGTCACGGTCTCCGGCTACACGCAGCGCAGGAACAAGGACGGCGACATGACGGATGACTACCTCTACTCCGCCAGGTTCCCCAGGGAGCAGCTCCGCGCCACCACGGTGACCAACCCGATCGAGGACATCAACGCCTTCGAGAGCCGCCTCAAGCTTGGGCCGACCTTCTCGTTCGGGTCGATCAACCCGTACTAGCTGTTATGTGCCATGACGTTGTTTACACCGAGTATGCGTGACATCGGAGGCAGGCCCCCGCACGCGCTGTGCG